>CAYPWN010000036.1:0-16116 GCA_964414525.1 uncultured Candidatus Poseidoniales archaeon
ACTGATCTCGGGCTGATCCATCGAAGTAGGTTCAGGGGCCCGCCTGCCTTGTCATTGGTCCCACTGGCTCGTGCACCGCCGAAGGGCTGCTGGGCCACTACCGCACCAGTTGGCTTGTCGTTGATGTAGAAGTTGCCGGCCGAGAACCTGAGGGCATCGAAAGCCCTCTGAACGTCCTCCTCGTTGTTGGCGAAGATGGATCCTGTAAGTGCATACGGAGAACCGGAGTCGCACATGGCCAGAACGTCATCGAAGTCGTCGTCGCCATAGACGTATACGGTCAGCACGGGCCCGAATATCTCCTCACACATCGTCTCCGAGGATGGGTCTCGAGACAAGATGATAGTCGGCTCCACGAACCATCCGGTGGAGTCGTCGAATCCCCCTCCGACGACTATTTCCGAGGACTCGCTATCCCTCGCCCTCTCGATGTATCCCGAAATCTTGTCGTAAGCGCGTTGGTCTATCACCGCAGTCATGAAGTTGGTGAATTCCCTGGCGTCCCCCATCTTGATTTTGCTAACCTCGGAGCAAAGGTCCTCGCCGATAGCTCCCCAGACAGATTCCGGGATGTACGCCCTACTTGCAGCACTGCACTTCTGCCCCTGGTATTCGAAAGACCCCCTCAGGAGCGCGACCAGGAGGCCCTGCCTGTCGCAATCTGGGTGTGCGACCACAAAGTCCTTGCCCCCCGTCTCGCCGACTATCCGCGGGTATGACCTGAGTCCGGGCAGGGCCTTGGAAATCTCCTGCCAGAGCCCTTGGAAGGTGGAGGTCGAACCCGTGAAGTGGAGTCCTGCGAAGTCGGGGTTCGACAGTGCGGCGCCAGTGATCTCAGCCCCGGAGCCCGGGAGGAAGTTTATCACCCCGGGAGGGAGTCCAGCCTCCATCATTAGTTGCATCAAAACGTAGTTTGAATGGTACGAGTTTCGGCTTGGCTTCCACACGGAGGTGCAACCTACGATTGCGGGGGCACTTGGTAGGTTCCCAGCAATGCTCGTGAAGTTGAATGGCGTTATCGCCAGAACGAATCCCTCCAAGGGGCGAATCTCCGTTGAGTTCTCTATCCCGGGAGGGGAGACTAGTGGCTGGAAGTCGTCATGGAAGCCGCGGGCATAATGGCAGTTGAATCTCCAGAAGTCGATTAGCTCGCAGGCCGAATCGATCTCGGCTTGGAAAGCCGTCTTTGATTGGTTCAGCATGGTGGATGCGTTGACCCTCATCCTCCAGTCCCCCGCCAGAAGGTCCGCGCATCTCTCGAAAATCTCGCAACGTGCCTCTAGGCCGATCCCTATCCACTCCGGTTGGGCGTCCACTGCTGACTTGCAGGCGGACTCCATCTCCCTTCTTCCGGCGAGGTGAACCTTGGCTAGAACGTGCCCGTGGTCGTGAGGGACTACCTGGCTAACGGTATTCCCTGTGAACACTTCTTCCCCGTTGATGATGCAGGGGATTTCTACAACTTCCGATAGCTGCCTGTCCATCTCGGCCTTCAGGGATTCTCTCTCGGGGCTTCCTGGTGCGTATCCTAGTATTGGCTCATTTACCGGGTGGCTCATCAATACTAGTTGAGGACGATTCGTCTAACATTGTTTCGTAGGAAGGGCCTCGGGGTCACTCCCACTCCTTCGGCTCCCCCTTCTTCTCCTTCTTCCATGTCCTGTAACATGGCTTGCACAGCGAGACCTTCTTGACCTTCCTGGATATTCCCGAAGATCCCCATACCTCTACAGCGCGATCATATGCCATCTTCCTGCCCCCGGCCTTCTTATCGGCCCAGTTCTCGCATCCCTTGATGTCGCAAGGGGCCTCGCCCTGGAATTCCTCTTTCGGCTCCTCGCCTAGTTCGGCTCTCGCTCCTGCCGCCGCGTACCTGCGCTTTCTGGCCCGTGACTTGAATCCCATTGGCTTCTGGGAAAAGAGGGGCAATTAGAACGTTGCTTCGGACAGTTGCACGTCGAAGGGGCCCCCAGAGCTGGCGATAGATGCCAGCCTGTCGGGGCCGACTCCTACGCTTACGACGGCCACGCCAGACAATTCCTGTACCCGCATTAGGTAGTCTCTGATGTTCTCTGGGAGGGATTCGATGCCTCCTCGGACTCTGGACTCCTCGGCCAATTCAATCCAATCGCTAGCCTCGAGGGAGGGGAATCCAGGGTGGGACTCGTAAACTGGGATGCACCTGCCCAGATCCTCCGAAGATGCTGGGAAGTGTTGAATTCGCTGCCCGTCCAGCTCATAGGACGTGCATATCTTCAGCTCATCTAGCCCCCCTAGTACGTCTAGCTTGGTGACAACTAGGCCAGTGTAGCCGTTTAGGCGCTGGCTCTCTTTTAGGGCCACGGCGTCGAGCCATCCCGTTCTGCGGGGGCGTCCGGTGGTGGTTCCGAATTCGTGCCCGACCTCTGACATCTGCTTGCCGGGACCCTCGTCTAACGACAGCTCGGTTGGGAATGGTCCGTTCCCGACCCTAGTTGTGTATGCTTTCGTGATTCCGAAGCACTCGCCTATGTGGCCCGGATGGATTCCAGCCCCGTGAGTGGCGTTGGCTCTGCACGTCACCGAAGAGGTGACGAATGGGTAGGTTCCCTGGTCAATGTCGAGCATGGCCCCCTGCGCACCCTCTAAGAGGACTCTCTCATCATCATCCAAGGCGGAGTCGAGCATTGGCCCGGTGGGCCGGATGGCCTCGGAGAATCTATCCAAGATCCATGTTAGCTCAGATAGGAGTTGCGACGGGTCTACCCTATCCGAAACGCCAACCGTGTCGAGTTGCTTGTTCATCCTATCAGATATGGGGGGGACCTCATCTGGGTTTGAGACCAGCCTCCGGATGTCGACGAATCTAATTCCTACTCTCTCTGTTCGGTCCCTGTATGCTGGCCCTATTCCTCGGCCGGTAGTGCCGACTACCTTGTCAGCTGAATCGTAAAGCCGGTGGAATGGGAGGATAACAGCAGCCCTCTCGCTAATGAACAACCTGTCACCCTCTGGCTTCTCCCCTGTAAGCTCGGCCCACTCAGACAACTCCCGGTCTAGCACCCAGGGGTCGACGACCATGCCGCAGCCCAATACCAGCTTGCAATTTCTGGAGGTGATTCCGGATGGGAGTAGGTGCATCTTCAGTGTCGTATCCCCTACCACTATCGTATGTCCTGCATTGTTGCCCCCTTGGAAGCGGACGGCCCAGTCTGAGTGGGCCGCTAGCTGGTCTATGGCCTTGCCCTTACCCTCATCCCCCCATTGGGCCCCGAGCACTACGCTGGCAGGCAACGTCCCGATAACAAGGCAGATGGTGTTTGAATGCTTTGGATGGCCCAATAGGGGATAATCCGTTGAGAAGCGGTTATGAAGGTCGGGCAGGTCGCGAGGCACCATGGCACAGAGGCACCCTGAGGCAGAGAAGAGACTGCTCCAAAAGTGGATATGCATGAACTGCTCAGCCACCCACCGTGCTCACAACAACATCAAGCCACCCAAATCCTGCAGGAAGTGCGGCTATACGGCCCTTAGGAAGAAGGCCGCAGAACGCAGGAAGACGTGACCATGAGTGTCGGGTCTGCAGGGCTCGAAGGTTTCGCTCTAAGTATTGGGCTAATTCTAGCGATCGGTCCGCAGAACGCGTTTGTCATGAGGCAGGGGCTGAGGCGATCACACGTTTTCGCTACCTGCCTTGCTTGTTCAGTTGCGGATGCCAGCCTTATCGCAGCAGGGATACTGGGCGTGGGCACGGTGGTTTCCAGCATCGAAGGGGCCGAGCCTATGATTGCTATAGGGGCGGCTATTTTCCTGTCTGGATATGGGGTTCTCAGAATCAAGTCGTCGATGAACCCGGATGCCATCTCCATAGAGGGAGAGGCAGAGAGCGGTCTGTCTTCGACGATGACTACTGCGCTTGCCATAACTTTCCTCAACCCTCACGTTTACTTCGACACTCTTCTCCTCATTGGCGGAGCATCAACGGGGTTCATCGGGCAGGAAAAGCTGGCATTCGGAATCGGTGCCACGACCGCTTCGTTCGTCTTCTTCTTCACCCTAGGTTTCGGTGCGAAGGGGTTGTCCGATGTTCTGAACAGCCCAGAGGCATGGAAGTTCATAGACAGGGGGATCGCGATAGTGATGTTCATAATCGCAGGAGCAATTCTCGCCCCTCACCTATGATATGATTTCACTTAGGGCCGAGGAGAGGGCTTCTATCTCGTCCTCGTTGTTGTCGATATGGGGGGAGACGCGAAGAAGGCCAGATCTGCTGGTGACCAGAATTGAGTACTCGTCTTGCAATCTCCTAGCCACATCTAGACTGCTAACACCTTCTGGGAGCACTAGACTCACGATGGCGCTCCTCTCCATCTCGGAGAGGGGGGAAGCCACCTCCAGACCCAGGTCACCGGCTGCCTCCACCACTAGGTCTGCTAGGCCCAAGTTGTGCTTCCAGACTTCCCCTATCCCTATCTCGTTCAATTCGTCAATGGCCACTGCAAGCCCAAGTGCTGCCCCAAAGTGGAGAGTGGTGAACTCGAACCTGCTCGCATCCCCGGGCAACTCCAATCTGTCCGCTCTCAGGTCCCAGAGGTCTGAATGGCTCCTGAAGCCTACCAGACCAGGATTCATCTCTCCAACGATTGAAGGCGAGATATACCCTACGGCGGCTCCATACGTCCCTCTGAGCCACTTGTAACCAGAAGAAACGATAGCGTCTGCCCCAGAACGATAGGCGTCAATGGGGAGCATGCCCATCGACTGGGTTGCGTCCACCACCAGTAGTGCCCCCACGGAATGGGCAGCGTCGGAAAGAGTCGCTAGGTCGTACCTCTGCCCTGTCGAGAACTCAACATGGGAGATGGTAACAACGGAGGTGTCCGAGTCTACCAGGGATAACAGAGTACCGGGGTCCGTGTACAGCCTGTCATCGTGGTCTGCTAATCTGATCTCGGCACCGTTAGACTCTGCGACTCTTGCCCATGGGTAGACGGTTGATGGGAACGAGGCCCTGCTTGAGACTATATTGCTGCCAGCACCGGGAGATATCGCCCATGCTAGGGAGCAGAGAAGCTCTGTCGCGCTGGACCCTACGCAGACGTCCCCAATATCGCAAGACAGGAGATCAGAAGCCGACTTGCGAAGGGGCAGCATCCCATTCTTCTCTGCGTCTCCGTCGAACTCGGCAGCCCCCCCTCTTGCTAGAGAATCGGCCCACTCTGAAGCGATTTGATGGGCAGCTGGGGAGGTAGTGGCAACGTTTGCGTACGAGAGGTTGGTCCATTTGCTCATACAAACCGAGTATCTCTAGGGGAGGCTTGCACTTCAAGCCTCAGGAGCGGCTGACCTCATTCAGCATCTCTTCCAATGCAGCTTGGATCTGGAGGCACAGTGGGCCATAGTGCCCGGGTAGGTTGGGGTCGTTGAATATCTCATCCAGTATTGAAGCGGTCATCCCGAGCCTCACATCCATGTCCTTTCCAGCGTTCAAAAGCCACTTCTCTACGGCGTCTTTGGAAGCGGACCTGATGTTCCTCGGAACCTGGTTATCGTCTAGCTGTGACAGAACCTGAGCAATCTGGTGTATGCGCGAGTCCAAATCTGACAAGGTCCCATCTCCGGCGCTTCCAGCGGTGGCTCCTCCTTAAGCGCATCCCAGAAAACCGAGTTACCTTCTAGCCATCCAAGATGCCCAGGGCATGTTTGTGCTGTTAGAAAGTCCGTGACCGGTGCCTTCTTCTCCCAGTGCTATTATCCCGACCTCGGCGTCCTCCTCTAGGCAGTTCTCCAAGGCCCACATCATAGATTGCTCGAGGCCTTCGCCGCCAAGAATGCGTTCTGCCACCCTGTAGCTAAGCATACCCCTGGTAATCGCCTCTCCGATTCCCGTGGCGCCAACTCCGACACCCTCCTGGACCCAGAATCCGCATCCGGGTAGCGGTACGTCTCCCACCCTTCCCGGGGGGCGATTGCTGCAGCCCCCGGTACTGGTTGCGCAGGCTATGGCACCTGTCCTGTCTCTGGCAACCACTCCAACTGTGTCGGTGGCCTCTTCGTGGGGGGGCCTCCCTTCCACGGGAGACCTATCGAATCCCTTTTCGTCTGCCCAGAGCCTTGCTCCTTCTCCGGTAAGCCCGTTTATCCTCTCGTCCAGGAGATCAGCGGCGACCCTGATTGGATTGGGGGTTTCTTCCATTGCGATCACGAATCCCATCCTTCCGTCCGAGGTCTGAATGGAAGCGTCAAGGAGGACCGAACCATCGGTACGGAACACCGATCCAGTACCAGCATTGAACACTGGATCGTCCTCGAGAACAACGCAGGCCTCAACCACTGCCTCCACTGCAGTCCCGCCGGATTCGAGGATTCCAGCTGCGATCGCGATCGCCCTTTCGACATTGGCAAGTCTCTCAGGGCCGGCACCCGCCCCGCCATGTGCAACTGCTGCCGGGATTGCCAAACTAGATGCCCCCTGCGTCTGGCCTGAGGCCGTCAGACGAGCGAAGTCGCAACTGCAGTAAAAGTGCTACGAAGAAGACGACTCCTGCGACTCTGAAGCAGGTGTGGTAGGTCCATAGGCCTGTTCCCTCCACTGTCACTGACCATATAGAGGCGGCCAGGAATGGCCCAATTATCCTAGCTAAGGCCCCGGAGCCCTCTTGGGCCCCCATCACCATCCCTAGCTCGTAGCCGCCACCCTTTGTTTCAAATGTTAGCAGCGAGCTTTGAGTGGGGGAGTAGAGGCCATTTCCTATGGCCAGACCAGCGCAGGAGCCGAAAATTAGCCAACTAACCTCTGCCGGGGCATATGGGATGCTAGCGACCCCTAGGCCGGCCAGGGCGGTTCCAACTATCATCAGCCCCCTCAGGTTGAATCTCCTGGTAAGAGGGCCAATGAGGCCCCCTTGTATAATCACCCCGAGGAGCCCGATAAAGGCGAATACCCAGCCGTTATCCCTCTCGCTCCATCCGAGACCGCCGCTCTCGGGCTCCATTGACGTGAATAGAATGAATGTCCCATGCATCATTGTGAAACCGAGTAGGAAGAGGAAGTTGACTACAACAAGTGAAGATATGGATGGCAGCCTTAGCACCGAAGAAATGCTGGACGTAGTCTCCCACAGCTGAGCCAGCGGAGAAGACTCCGAAGTAGCCCTTGATCTCTCAGGAAGGCTTTCTGGTAGTTTGTAGAAGGCCAAGATGAATGCAATTGATGACATTGCACTAGAGAACATGCAAGGAAGCAGGTATGGGTATTTCGCCCAAAACTCCGTGTCGAAGAGGCCACCAATTCCGTTTGCTGGATCTGAAAGGATCCCTCCCACGAATGGGCCGATCATGAAGCCGAGGCCAAATGCGGCGCCGATCATGCCCATCCTCTTCGCGACCTGCTCGGGATGGCTGATATCGCCGATGTATGCCCTAGTAACTGCAATGTTTCCATTCCCAGCTCCTGCTAGGAAGCGTGCAATAAGCGCCATTGCCAGGCTACCGGATAATCCGAAAACAATGAAGAAAATAGAGTTCGAAAGCAGTCCGAACATCAGGACCGGCCTCCTACCCAAGCGATCTGAGAATGCCCCCAGTATCGGAGTGAAAATGAATTGGGCGAGGGAGTATGTGGCGATCACGATGCCGACCCAGAAGTCTCTTGACCCCCTGTCCACGATTCCATCGGCCGATGCAAGGTCTTGGACAAAGTAAGTCAGGAATGGGATTACTAGGGTAAGCCCCAGCATGTCAACCAAGACGACTAGGAACAGTATGCCCATTGGGGAGTGTTGGTCTCGTGACATGTTTCCCGATGGTGCTGAAAGAAGACGGATTTCAAGCATTGGTTGCTATCAAGCGGAGGGTTGCTTGTCCGTCCCAGATGAGAAAGTGTCGATGACCTTGGCTAGCCTCTCTACAAGGCTGACCTTATCCTCCTTGCCTACCAAAGCGTGCTCTAGCACCTCGTCTAGGGAGTCGACGGTGAGAATCTCGACCTCCTTCTCGAACTTCTCGTCGATTAGGACGTCGTGGAGGTTGGACTTTGGGATTACTACCTTTTTGATTCCCGACTTCACTGCAGCCTCTATCTTTGCGGAGACACCACCTATGGGAAGTACCTCCCCCCTCACCGTGAGTGAACCGGTCATTGCCAGATTCTGGTCGATTGGCACGCCCTCGAAGGCGCTGATTATGGCTGTGGCCATGGTGATGGACGCGCTGTCCCCGTCGACGTTGTGAGTTCCGGGGAACTGCACGTGGAGGTCGTAGTCTCTGATGTCCTTTCCTGTAAGCTTCTTTACCACTGCACTGATGTTGGTAACGCTCTCTTTAGCTAGATCAGAAAGGCCGCCTGTAGCGATGACCTGCCCTGAGCGCCCTTGCGAAGGCGTGACCATCGCCTCTACTGGGAGTACGACGCCTGAGTAGTCCGAAAGGCCCGTGTCAGCCCCCAGTACTGCTAGGCCGTTCACCCTTCCGACCCTGTTACCTTCGTTCACCAGCATGGCATACTCTGACTGCCTTTCCAAGTATCTGTCCGCCACCTGCTGCTCTAGTGGCTTGGCGATTGTCCTCGCGCGCACTACGTGCTTTGAACCGGTGAGGGGGGAGCCGTCCTCTGCTGCTAGATCTCCAGCTATTCTGACTAGACCGCCAAGCTCTCGAAGCCTAAGGGATAGCTTGCCCCTTCGTCCGCTCCTCCTCTGTGCCTCCTTCAGGACAAGTGAGATAGCCCCCCTGTCGAAGTGGGGGATCGACTTTCCTGAGTCCTTTGAGAGCTCATTCTTCACTTCCTGTGCAATGAATCTGATTAGGCGTCGCCTGTTCCTCTCTGTATCCTTCATGTCCGTGTTAACGTACACCTCGTATCCATATCCTCGAATTCTGCTCCTTAGTGCGGGGTGCATGTTCTGGATGCTGTCGAGGTTTCCTGCGGCGACCAGGATGAAGTCGGTGGGAACGGGCTCGGACTTAGTTAGTGCCCCAGATGACCTCTCAGATCGTCCGCTGATTGAGAGTTCCTTCTCCTGCATTGCAACTAGGAGAGCCTGCTGCTCCTCCATCCTTAGCATCCTGATCTCATCGATGTACAAGACCCCTTTGTTGGCCCTGTGAACCGCACCGGGCTCTACTCTCTCATGGGCGGGGGTGGCTAGATCTGCCCCCGACTGGAATGGGTCATGCCTAACGTCCCCCAGAAGAGCGCCAGCAAGGCTTCCCGTGGCATCAATGAAGGGAGGCTCGTCGCTCCTCTCGTGCTTGATTAGCAGCTTTGGGATATTTGACTCGTCTCCAGCGTTGAGCCTTGTCCTTAGGAAGAAGTAGCCGAAAACTAGAATGAAAGAGCCGAAAATGAATGTCAGAATCTCCCCCGTACTAATTGTAGCTAGTAGGAGGGCAGCGCCTACGACTAGGGCGATGAACAGCAAGGTCCTATTTGTTCGCTCCCTTTGCTGTCTTACGTGTGCCCTTCGTTCGGCTATTAGCCTAGAACCCCTTCCTGCTGGAACTGTCCTGACCTTGGGTTCGTTCTCATCCTCTTGGTTTCGGTAGACTAAGATGTCCTCAAGCTGCTCTGGAGGCAGGAACTCTGTCATTGATCTGGCAAGCATCGACTTTCCAGTACCTGGCTCGCCGACCATGATCATGTGCCTGCGTTGCTCTGAGGCCTTTCTGACTACAATTGATGCCGCTTCTTGGCCTATAACCTGGTCCACTAGTCTATCTGGAATTGGGACGTTCTCGGTGGATTTGATTTCCAGGCCCTGAATCCACTCCTCCACTGGGCTCTCGCACACCGGGTCCTTGTCGTCAGAGACTCCGAATGCGGAGGCGTCCTCCCATGATTCCAATGCATCCTCCGAATCTGAATCCTCTTCTTGGGCAGGGGCCTCTTGGTCGGACACAGCTATCCCTCGGGGCCCATCCTGCCCATGGCACCTTCTTGAAGGTGCGTTTGGGGGGTCTGAGAGGAATTTGCCTACTTATTCCTCTCAATCCACTGCTCGCCGTAGTACTTCCACTGCTCCATTGTCCAACCCTGGGGCAGGCCACCTTCTGGCAGTGGGGGGTGACCCAGTTCCTGTTCCTCGAAATCGACGACTTGCTCGTCCTGTGGAGCCATATTAAGCTCTGAAGAGTATGCGGTATCTGATAACTGAGGCGTGTATGCTGGCTTGGTTACCTCGTTCTGATTGCCTCCGAAGTATCCCGAAAAGTAGAGTCCAACTAGGGCCCCGCCGCCTAGGAAGACTATGACGATCAGAATTCCTGCGATGATCTGCAGGGTTGAGAAGCCTGTTTCCTCGGCCCCGGACTGCTGGTTCTTCTCCGGATCCTGCTCTTCTTCCAACGGGGACTCTTCCTGGGGGTCACTTGTTGTCGTGGGGAGCAAGATTTCCATGATTTCCCCGGTCTCCCTGTCCCAGCCTTCGTTGTCAACTGCCCTTACTGATAGCGTCAGGTAATCGCCAACGGACATCCCGCCCCCATCCACTGGCGCTGCTTCGAATGGGCCTAGCCCGTCCACGGCCCCGGCTGAATGGCAAATGCCGACTATGCTGTTGCAAATAGACCAGCGTGTACTAATTTCGCTTAGTTCCAATGCTCCGACGTTGTTTATTTTGACCATCGGGTTTCCACCGACCTCCATGTTATCGATAACTATCTCCAGATCGCCCTCCTGGAAATCGGTCTTCCATGTAATTGGCTTGGAGTCGAGAACTGTAATCGTGAAATATGACTCACTCCAATCGCCGTGGCTGTCAATTAGGGTGAGTTTCACTGAATGGGACCCTGGTTCTTGCCACAGCACGTTTAGCGCTCCATTGAGATAGTCGAATTGGGCGGAACCGGGGACAGCAGTGCTTACTTCTACCCAAATCTCCTCGTCTGGATCGTCGATATCTGACATCAAGGGAAGTAGGTCAATAGAGGACGGTTCTCCGGACTTGAGAGTCATTCCCTCCAAGCTTGTTAGATCGATGGTGGGTGCATCATTGACGTTGATTACGAAGAATACCACTGAAGTCTGCGATGACTTGGCCCCGTCGTCTGCCATCACTATCACTTGGGCGACTCCATTCGCGTTCTCGTCTGCCGCTATTGCTGTGATCGTGTGACCGTTCATCGAGACGTGCAGCAGATCCTCGTTGTTGTTGGAGACTATGGAGAGGGCTAGGCCTGAGGCAGGAAGTGGGTTCCCATCGTCGTCAGAGTCGGTCAGGAAGCCTGTCAATGAGGTGCTAGCGGACCCACCCTCGAAGACGGGTTGGGTCGGGACTGGGAGCCACCTAGGTGCTCCGTTCTCTATCACGTTGAACAGCAGCATTCCCGAGTTTATGTCCTCCCCATCGTCAATCGATATCGATATCCCCTGAGGAATAGGGTTTCCTGATGGATCATTCTCGATAGTATCGAACTGAACTGTGATCTGGGAAGATGCCGCGTTCCATCCCTTGAACTCGGGATCATCGCTGTCAATGGAGAGCATCGACAAGGGAGTCTCCGCGTCGCTAACTAGTCCATTTAGGCTTACGATCTCCAACGTGTCAATCTTGACTGCTGGAGTGCCGGCGAATCCAGGATCCTGGCTACCCAGAACCTTGGGTAGGGCATTCTTCAGCTCGAATGCCTCACTGGTAACTAGCCAGTCGCTCTGCTGGCCGGACGCATCTTGCCACTTCACCCTCGTGTCATAAGGGCCTGTTTGCGCGTCTGGAGGAGTCTGTATAGACAGTACGTAAACTGCGTTTGCCCCGGAATCAGTGTCGCCATCCCCGTCGAAGTCGGCACCTCCAACGAGTTCGGGATCGGAAATCCACGAAGAGTCCCATACTCCCGATCCTGTCGGGGAATACTCCATGGTTGGAATCATGGAAGTGATGTCGTCAACCATGTCGTTCGGGAGCGCAGAAGCCTCGAACGTAACTGCGTCACCCCTTTCGAAGGATGTTGATCCAGTTGCTGCCGGTTGTGACGATGTGGGTGGAAGGTCATGTAGAGCAACTTGGTCCTGAACGTCGTTGGATGAGTTCCTGTCGCCACCCAAATTAGCCAGTTTTGCTCTGAATGTAGAAACTCCAGAAATTACGGCCTCGAGATTTGAAGTGTCGAATTCCAATTGGAAATTCGTGCTAGCCGAGGCTCCGAGAGACCCTATGTTCTGCCCTCCTAAGTACACCTCATCCGACCCACTGATTATGTAAACCTCGATGTCCCCCTCTCCGCTGTACTCCTCTACACCATTGTTTGTTACCTGGAGGCTCAAGTCTAGCACATCCCCTGGTATGAATCCAGGCATCTGGTTGCTGTTCTCGACTGTGAATTCTGAAATTCCAATATCAATCATTGGACCCATGTCCGGGTCGACGGCCACGAAGTACTCATTGTACGAAGTATGAGGCCCGTCCATTAGAGCCAACACCGGCCAGAAGTTCTCCCATTGAGTTTTCCCTGAGCTGGCCCTGACTTGGCTTAGGGGAGCCTCCCACGTGTGCTCCAACCAAGTGTCCTTCACCAGGGTAAGTTGCTGGAATCCGGTACCGGATTCATTCAGCAACCACCCCCTCCAGTTGTGTCCGGGCTTGACCCCATTGTCGTAGGAATCGGCTCCGATTTTCTCCGTGATTGCCCCATATACATACACGTCAATGGAAGAGTCGCTGCCTGCGTAAATGGCCTCAAGAGTGATTGAGACATTCTCGGTGGTGGAATTCAGAGACATGGACATGGATAGTTCGAAATCGCTTGCCGAGGAACTCATACAACCCCCGTTTGAGAAATCTGCATCGTAATAGTTGGAGCCTGATGATCCGATCTTGTAACAAGACCCCGACTGGCTGTCTGCAAATGAGAAGGTTGGGTAGCCGTTCGAAGAGCTCATGATGTGATTGTGTCGATTGATCGGAGAGTCGCTGGGCCACCCCCCTCCGCTAGACTCGAAGAAGGAGACGTATGTGAAATCCTCGGGGTTTGATGTCTTTAGGTTGACCAAGGAGGGTGATGCGCTGTCCATGCAAGGAGGACACCAATGGGCACCGACGTACTCTCCGAAAACAGTGTGTCCAGGGCTTGTTGCGAACTGAGGAACTGGCTCTTGTTCTAGCTCGGTCCTGACTATTTCTGCGTCCTCTGGTCCTTGGATAAGTGCTGAGAACGGTGCTAGGACCAGCACCATGCATATCCAGAGGGAGGGCTGGAGCAATAGTCTTACGACACTCTTCATCGGTTTTTGAAAAGGTGTTTCGAGTATAATCATTCTGTTCGCCCTTTAGGGCGAATACGTAATGTATCGACTAAATGACTTGAAAGGCCCGCTCAATTCCGATGAGCCGGGGTGAGCGCATCGGCGAATGGGTAGCACTGAGGGAGGACGATGGCAGGGCATACCTTGTCAGAAGATCACCAGGGGAAATCAAAATCAAGGGGCTTGGCAGGTTTGACGCAGAAATTCTCCTGGATGGTTACTCCGTGGGAGACAGGATCACTGTGGGTCAGAAGTCCCTGACCATAGTAGAGCCGGGTCTGCCCGAGGCCAGACGAAACATGGCTCGCCGGGCCCAAGTAATCGGGGCCAAAGATGCTGGCTTCCTAGTCTCTTGGCTTGGAATCGGTGTCGGCTCCAAGGTTCTGGAGGGGGGGCATGGCTCAGCTGGGCTGGCTATGCACCTAGCTAACGTGTTGGGATCTGCGGGGACTCTGGTATCAGTTGAGTCCAGGCCCGAGCATGCGGAAGTCGGAAAATCGAATATGGATAGGCTCAGGGAGGTCTTGCCCGAGTTCCCAGAGTGGCACCTTATCGAGGCCGATATATCCGAGATCGGTAGTGAGGTATCGGAAATCTGTGAAGGCCTAGATGCCGCCATAGTGGACTTGGCGGAGCCTTGGTCCGTGATCAGTGAAATAGAGCCTTTACTCAGAGTAGGGGGAAGAGTCGCTTGCTATTGCCCAACGAGCTCGCAGTTGGAGAAATCATGGGAAGCCTGCGAGGAGCTTGGCATGGTCATCGAGTGGAGCGGCGAGATAATCGAGCGAAGATGGTCCAAGGCCAGCAAGGGCGGGGTCAGGCCGGGAAACCAGCCAATGGGGCACACTGCCTTCATACTGATTTCTGCGAAGGTGTCCCCCAAAGAGGAAGAGTGAGGTACTCAAACCATTGAAAGGCACAAGCCGTCACGTTAGCCTCGTGAGGGACAGCAGAGACTGGAAGCCGACTTCATACCGTTCACACACCATTGGCCAGGTTACAACAAACGGAGAGGAGCTAGTAGGATCTGAAGTAACCATAGCCGGCTATGCAGAGACAGTGCGGGGCAGAGGGGCGATATGCTTCCTCATGCTGAGGGACGGTACTGGTAGAATCCAAGCCTTCCTAAAGAAGGACAACATGGATGCTGAACTATTCGACTCGATTCAATCAGCGACAAGGGAGTCGACGATCCAGGTTACTGGCAAAGTAGCCATGAAGCGCCCTCCCAAGGTACCAGAAGGAGAGCCAGCCCCTGCACCAGAGTTCGAGGTCAGCGTCGAGTCGGGCTCGATCCTGGCCTCGGCTGGGACTCCTCTTCCCGTAGGGGTTACGGACGAGGTTAACGTCGGCCTAGACGTTAGGCTCGACAACCGTCACCTGGACGTCAGGAGGAGTCACGTCAACGCCATGTTCCAACTCAGGAGCAGGGTATTGCAATACGGCAGAGAGCACCTGATCTCGGAGGGCTTCCAAGAGATCAACACGCCCAAGATAATCGCAGCCGCTGCGGAGGGAGGCACCAACCTGTTTCCGATGAAGTACTTCGAGACTGACGCCTACCTATCACAGAGCCCGCAGTTGTACAAGCAGCTAGCAGTGCTTGGGGGTTTGGAGAGGGTCTTCGAGATAGGTGCTGCATTCCGTGCTGAGAAGCACGACACCTACAGGCACCTGAACGAGTTCGTCTCTTTCGACATTGAGGGTGCTTGGATGGACGACGAGGACGTCATGGGAGTCCAGGAGAGGATGATCCACCACATATGGAGCAAGGTCTCCGAAAACGACCAGTCGCTGATAGACGCGGTTAACGAATACAGGTCCTCGCAGGGAATGGAGCCAATCACGATTGAGGTCCCGAAGGTCCCATTCCCCAGAATCCCCTACTGCGATGCAATAGAGATAGTGAAGTCCGGGGGCGGGGAGATAGAGTGGGGCGACGATATCGAGAGTCACCACTGCGATATCATAGCAGCACAGCACCCGGGATTCCACTTCATTCCAAGGTGGCCAATGTCGATGAAGCCGTTCTACATACACCATAAGGAGGAGGAGGAGGGTTCCTCCGGGGGCCAGCTAAGCAGAGGCTTCGATCTGAACTTCGGTAGGGACGAGATGACCAGCGGCGGGGCCAGGGAGCATCGTGTCGAGGTTCTCGAGCAGAACCTCAGGGACATGGGCCTCGACCCAGAGGATTTCACATTCTACACCGACGGATTCCGCTATGGGGCCCCCCCTCATGCAGGCTGGGGCCTGGGAGTCGCTCGCCTCCTGATGGTCCTCACTGGCGCTGGAAACGTTCGCGAGGTGGTCCTCTTCCCCAGAGACAGGAGCCGAGTCACCCCCTGACCCAGAAGGTGGCTAAATGACCCCTGAGAACTCCAAGATGATCTGGGGCTACATACAGGATGCTGGAGACAGGCTTGTTGGAAGGCTCCCCCCTTCGGACCGACACCCCGGGGGGAGGAACCCGTACGCGCATGTCGCAATCTGCGTCAAGCACAAATTCGGCATGTCGTACAAGGAACTGCCAGACGAGATGGTCCAAGACGTTATCGAGTACATCGACTGGCTGGTCGAGAACCCGTCCTGACCTCGGACGTAGCTCTCGCTATGCAAAATTCGGGATAACCCGATCTTAGACTTCAGAAGTCGCTTGCGCGGACGGTCTTTCGGCCGTTCGCTTGAGCCCTGGACACCGCGTCTGAAACTGCAGACTCTGCTAGAGCGTTCATTGCGCCCATAGCGTCTCCGCCAGTGTTGCAGCCGTGAGCCTTGAAGGCCTCCTTAACCCTGCTAGCTACGACCATACCCGAGTCCGAGCTTCCGCTTCCAATATCGTGGGAGCGGATGGTCTTTCGGCCGTTAGACCCGCATCGAGCCACTGCTGATGCAAC
>CAYPWN010000037.1:0-14461 GCA_964414525.1 uncultured Candidatus Poseidoniales archaeon
GTGGTCATCGGTTCAAATCCGGTCGGGTCCACCACCATCTGTGCCTGCAATATTGACTCATTAGGCGTCCGGCTCGGGCGAAGCCTCAAATACGGTCTTTGGAGAGGATTTTCTGATGAGTGCATCGATTAGAGTACCTGTAATGATTATGGCAGTCTACTTTCTGAGCCTTTGCTCTGGCGTAGCAGCCGTCCAAGCACAGACCTCTCCCGACGTTTCATTGACCTGTGACCAGCCTCAACCGATAGAGGTCTATCCCGGTGCAACACGTACAACGATAATCTATTGCACACTATCGAATCCCACCGGCGCTTCCGAAAAAGTCGAATTAACCTATCAATCTGGAGTAGTTGCAGTAGCAGGCCCAGGTTCTGCCACCGTTCCTCCTGGGGACACATCATTCCAAGTAGCAGTTAGAGCGGACCTCAGGATGCCTGAAGGCCAGCAAGTTGTGACGATTACCGCCACTGTCACTCAGTGGGGGGGTGCACCTGTAACAGGCGCAACAACTCCCACTGAAGCAAAGGTACTGACGGTGTTCAAGCAGTTCAGCAGGCTCAGGGTAGGTTCGGATGAGGCGTTCATACAACTCAGGCCTAAAGTGGACTATACTCTTGTCTTCCAGGTTTACAACGATGGAAACGCTAGGGACAAGTTCAACGTTGAGGTTCAGAACTACGACGAGTTGAACGACGAGGGCTTCCAACTCAGCCTCCCCCTGATTTCCCAAGAGATTGACTCTTTGGCTCCCCCGGAGTTGTTCAGGGTCCAAATGCGGACTCCTAAGAACCAGGGTTGGACGGATCAGTACTACAATCTGCAGTTCAAGGCTACATCAGAGTACTCCGTAAGGACCGAAGGCGTGCCGAACTACCAAATCCAAGTCATGACCATATACATCAGGGGGGTTTATCTTCCAGGATTTGAGATGGTAGGAACCACAATGATGGCAGCTCTGGCAGGTGCAGCGGTTGGGCGAAGGGCTAACGAAGATCCACTAGTGGACGAAGACGGGAATGTCACCCCACTGGAAAATCGTCTGTTCTAACTTGTTTCCCGAGCCCGAAGGCAACGGATTGATAACTACTATACTTGACGTAATTGCAGAAAGGTGTCAGTATGAGCAACGGCGGATTACTTGAGAAGGCATCCGACCAACCAGCACCCTCTGCAGTTGTCGCGGATGTCGTAGAAACGCCCTCTGGAAATGTGGGGGTGATGGCTGGAGCAAGAGATGTAATTCTATTCGGAATGGTTCCCTTGGCACTATTTAGGTGGTTCGAGGTCTACCTAGACTTCATACCGTTCCTGATGCCATCTGTAATCATTGTCACATTCGGACTTGTTTGCTGGAGATTGGGTGCCGTCTCTATTTCATTTAATGGCCCCAAAGTGAATGCGGCAATAGCAGGAGTGGTGGTAGGGATATACTCTGTAATGCTCCTTTTTCCATTGGTAATGGGAATGATACTCGAAGGGAACCTATCCGTCGGGGAGGTCGAGTTCAGCGATGATGGGGAGGAGATCACAGTCAAGCTGAGGCAGAACACTATTTCCAGCAAGGACGTCGAGGCATCCGTTTCGGTACTCCAATCCGGGCAGGAGGTCTGGTCTTCTTCTGTAACCGTGTCAATAGACAAGAGTGACGGAAGGGGGGACTATGGGTCGTTCGTTATACAGGTATCCGAATTCTACTCTTCTAACGCGTTACCCAACTCACCCTACACCCTTTCGGTAACTGTCGATGGGAGCGAGATGTCCAGGGACCTAGACTCCAACACACTTAGTAGGACAATCACGGGAGTGGAAGGATCAACTTCTGGAGTGGTAAAGCGAGACTCTGATAGATGCAGCGGAGACGCGGAGAATTGCCTAGTTGGAGTTGTTCTGACGGGATGGGCCGGGCTAGAGGTGGGCACTGACAAGCCGAGTGGTATGCCCTTCGCCGACTTCACTGCAGAAGCAGTTCTGATGGAGGGCAACGACGTCGCTATTTCATATCCCACAGTAACCGTCGTAAATTCCGATGCGACTTGGGATTCGAACAATGGTGTGTTTGGGACCGGGTTCGGGAAATGGGGCGACTTCGGTTCCAACTTCGGCCTCGACGGCTCCGTAGATGACGCCAGTTATGGGAAGTACATCACCAAGGAAGAGTTTGAATCCGCTGGGGACTATGGTTGCTACTCATTCACCATAACAGTTACACAGGAGGGGTCAGAACCTATGTCTCACACCTCCTTCTATGACTACAGCACCAGTAACTCTAACGACATCTGGGCCTCAGTATCAAGCTGCTAGTCATTCGTT
The DNA here is from genome assembly GCA_964414525.1 of uncultured Candidatus Poseidoniales archaeon. Taxonomy (GTDB): domain Archaea; phylum Thermoplasmatota; class Poseidoniia; order Poseidoniales; family Thalassarchaeaceae; genus UBA36. The sequence goes on from CAYPWN010000037.1 coordinate 2,311, forward strand.
TATGCTAGACAGGAACTCCCTCATCCTAGCCGTCTTCGGTTCGTCGATTATCGATGACTCCCCCTCTTCGGCTACCAAACCCTCGTCCATGTACATGACCCGGTCAGCCACGTCCCTTGCGAAACCGATCTCGTGAGTTACCACTACCATCGTCATCCCCTCCACTGCCAGCCCGCGAATGGTCTCCAGCACAGAGCCAATGAGCTCGGGGTCCAATGCGCTGGTGGGCTCGTCGAATAGCATGACCTCCGGCTTCATTGCTAGGGCCCTTGCTATGGCCACCCTCTGTTTCTGGCCGCCTGAGAGATTTCCGGGGTACGCATCCACCCTGTCCAGCATGTCTACCCTCTCAAGTACACTCCTTGCCTGTGATTCAGCCTCATCCTTGCCCATCTTCCTGACGTGAATAAGCCCCAAAGTCACATTATCGATGACCCTCAAGTGGGAGAATAGCTCGAACGACTGGAAGACCATGCCAATCCTGGACCTCACGTCATTGATGTCTGCCGCCGGGGTGTTGATCTGCTCCCCTTTCAGCCTGACAATTCCCTTTGTCGGCTCAATCAGGCGATTGATGCACCTCAGGACCGTTGACTTCCCACTCCCAGAAGATCCAATGATCGCCAATGACTCTCCCTCAGTGACTTCGAACGAGATGCCTCTTACTGCATGGACGCCACCTACGTAGGTCTTCTCGAGGTCCTCGACGCTCAGTATTGTTTCCACCATTCAAGCACCCCCTGAAATCCCAAGCCCAGGAATCCTCGTCCTCTCTTCCAGGTATCTGAGGAATAGCGCAAGAGTCCAAGTGATCAGGAAGTATGATATCAGGACCATGCCCCAAGTCCAGAAGACCTGGAATGTCGTTGCTACGATAAGCTTCCCCTGCCTTGTGATCTCGGCATATCCGATAATCATGGCCAATGAAGAGTTGAGGACTAGGTTGACCATCTCATTCCCCAGAGGGGGTATACAAATCCTTACTGCCTGGGGCATGATGACCAATCTCATTGACTGCAAGTAGTTCAGGCCGATGCTCCTCCCTGCCTCCATCTGTCCAGATGGGATTGCGGCTATGGCACCTCTGATGGTCTCGCACTGGTAGGCACCAGAGTTCAGTCCGAGAGCGAAGATTGCGCTTATGTAAGCCCTGTCCTCGAGGATGCCGCCTATTGGGCGGCCATAGGCCAGAGAGTCAGGATTGGTCTCGTAGACAACTATGATGTTTGTCAGGAAGTTTGCATTGTGCTCAAGGCTCTCGAAACTGAAGAGTAGAAGTCCGGGATCCTGCAACCTTCTCCCAAGTTCGAATCCGAAGTGGATAAACATGAACTGTACTAGCAGAGGCGTGTTCCGGAAAATATCGGTGTAAACGGTAGCAACCGTGTTCAGTGGCCTCAGCCCCCACGGGTTCAATTTCAGCTTCGATGACCCGATGCTCAGGTGCTTTATCGAGAAGTCCCCGTTGCATGAGATGAAAATCGCCCCAAGGACAGTGACTCCAACCCCAAGAAGAATTAGTGCAACCGAACTGGGAGCTCCAATGGGTGAGTAAATATGCTCCCACCCATCTAGGTTAAGCGCGGCTATCTCATCCAAGTTTTCCAAGATTTGGAAAATACCCGAACCAACAAGAATTATTCCGATTACCCTGATGGCAATGACATTCAGAGGCTCTGTTGCAGCAACTTGAGCAGCACGCCCCTTTAATGAACCAAGGGCGTTATCTACCGGGTTTCGATAAGATCCAATCAATAACCCCGGAATTGCCAGAATGGCCCAAACCGGCATTATTGCTAGAGTCAGGAATTGGAATCTATTTGTCTGCACCACGTTCTTCAAAGTGGTCGGAGATGTCTTCAGCATCGACAGGACGATCCCAAGGGTGAATCCCATCATAATTCCAAATAGGACAATCTTCGCTGTAGCAACCAAGCCGTCGATAAGCCTCTCCTTGGAATAATCGACGAACTGGCCAAAGTCACCGAAGTCAATAACTTCGAATCCAACGAACTCTTCCGAACCCGCGTTCTCTGTCCTTAGGATGACTCCCTCGTCTCCGACCACCACTCCTCTGAAACCATCCTCCATGGCGAATGCGTTGAAACTCGTTTCATTGGACACCGGAATCATCTGCTGGGAAACAATGTTCCCGCCATCTAGGCTCAGAGCTAGATACCCATCCGGGCCACTCAGCATCATCTTGAACTGACCAAGTAGCTCAATTGAAGTTACATCATAATCTAGATTATTTCCACCAGGCTCGAAATCACTCTGATTGACTGCCCCGGGAGGGTACTCCCTCTCAATCTCCACTAGTTCCCAGACATACCCTACTGTTGTGCTCCCCGATCTTGATGACTTGAGAATGTGCCCCTCTTCTGAGATGGCATATGCCCTGATGGAACTGTAGTACTCGATATCCAAAATCGATTTGGATGAGACCTCGGAAGGAACATCTCTGTAGTCCCAAGTCTGCCCTCCGTCAGATGAAGCTAGTATAGTCCCCCCTTCCCCCGAAGCCAAACCATTTTCCGAGTCTAGGAAGGAAACGCTGTGAAGCTCACCCTCTGTATTCTCCCAAACTTTTTCCCACGAAGAATCGTACCTCCAGATTGCATTTCCCGAAATCGCAATGAAGCTTCCATTCCCAGTTAGCGAGATGTCCACGATGTCCCCTATGTCTGTAGAAAGATCCGTCCAAACCCCTTCGTTCAGAAGGAGGACAGTCCCGTCATCCCCCGCAATCACCATTGCTCCGAAATTTGAATCCGAAGCTGCCAAATCATGATTAGTTGTCGAGACTGATTCAGACCACGAAACACCGCTATCATTGCTCCTGACAATGATTCCAGAAGTTCCGAAAGCCCATATCTCCCCATCGTGGACTTCGGCAGTTAGTAGGTCCGCTTGCGTCCCGCTCTCTACCTCCTCCCACCCGCTCCTAACCTCTTGGGCACTAGTCTCACCAATTGAGAGAATCAGGATTAGGAGAACTGCTGTGCTCACCAATCCTATGCTTCTAGAGGCCCCTCGAGCCCAACCATGATTGCCCTCAGCCGTCATGTTGCCCATTATCTCGCTGGGCCATGGGGATATAGTCTAGCCGACTTGTGCTGTCGGGCAACACAGGTCTCTGATTGGGAATATTGATGGTGGAACTTCGCCCGATGAGTGTCATGGGAGAGTTACTATACAGCGGTAAGGTCAAGCAGGTATGGAGTACGGACGACTCTGAAGTAATCGAGTTCAGGTATACTGATCAGATTTCGGTATTCGACCAGATAATTCCAAGCCTAATTCCTAGGAAGGGGGAGTCTCTGAACAGGGCATCTTGTCACTGGTTCGGACTGGTGGAGAAAGAGGGCATCTGCAAGACACATGTGATCGAGATGAATGCCCCGGACAGGGTCCTAGCACGTAGGTTCGATGTAATCAGGGAGCCCGGGGCGATTCCGAAGGATGCCGAGAACTTCTTCGTCCCACTTGAGGTGATATGCAGGCACTATCTGGCAGGAACTGCATGGAGGAGGTACCAGAGGGGCGAGGTGTCCCCTGTGGATTTTGGATTTGACTCCAATGAGGAGTTGTCAGAGGGAGTCAGGCTCCCAGAGCCGTTTCTAGAGGTTTCTACTAAGTTCGAGAAGTTCGATAGGAACCTGGGGAGGGAGGAGGCCCTTGAGATATCAAACTTGGAACCGGAAGAGTTGGATTCTATACTGTCGATAGTACTCGACGTGGACTCTATAATTGACAGGGAGACCTCCAAGAGGGGACTCATCCACGTGGATGGTAAGAAGGAGTTCGCACTTGGTCCCGGTAGGGAGCCTGTCCTGATAGACTCCTTTGGAACACTCGACGAGGACCGGTGGTGGGACTCCGAGGCCTATGAGAAAGGCGAGATTGTCCAACTTTCCAAGGAGGCCGTCAGGCAGCACTACATCGACACGGGCCATCACTCCGAGCTCTACGAAGCTCGAAAGACCGGCTCTTCAGAGCCCCCTATTCCTGCCCTCCCAGGGGACATAATCTCCAGTACGGCTGAACTATACGCTAGTATGTTCCAGCGCCTGACCGGAGAGGCTCTCTGATGGGTACGCACGAGTACGAGGATGATCAAAGAAACGAAAACGTACTCATTTCGGTGAATGGGAAACTGCTCCCTAGAAACGAGGCAAAGGTCTCGGTCTTCGACGCGGGATTTCTATTAGGTGATGGGGTTTGGGAGTCTTTCCGACTACATGAGGGGAGCTTGGTCTTCATCGAGGATCATCTGGACAGGCTTTTCCATGGAGCAGCGGAGATCTCGATGGATCCTTGCAGGACTAGGGGGGAGATTAGGGAGGAGATAGAACGAGTTATTCTTGCTAACGAGATGCATGACCACGTACACTTGAGACTCATTATTACTCGAGGGGTAAAACCGACTCCATACCAGGCCCCATGGGTGATCTCATCCCCTCCAACCATGGTAATTATTCCTGAGTACAAGAAGGCGAATATGAGGAGGGCGATAGAGGGAATTAGTCTGGTTTCAGTTAGTGTCAGGAGAGGTGGTCCAGAGGTCCAGAATCCCACTATAAACAGCCTCTCCAAGCACAACTGCATTGCAGCCTGCATCGAGGCCTCCGAGAGGGGGGGGGAGGAGGGCCTGATGCTGGACCCCAATGGCTTTGTTTCGACTTGCAATTCAACTCACTTCTTTATGGTAAAAGAAGGCCATGTTTTGACTTCAACAGGAGAGTTTTGTCTGGATGGGATTACCAGGAGGAAGGTCATCGAGCTATGTAGGGCAAATGGAATAACATGTTTTGAGCGCAATTTCTCATTTGACGACGTCCTCCAAGCGGACGAGGCGTTCGTTACAGGCACCTTCGCTGGGCTAACGCCAGTAGTTTCCTTCGACGGCCATGCTATCAGCGGAGGTAAGAGGGGCCCAATGTGCGAGCGTCTCCAGGGCCTTTACATGGGTCTCCTGAAGGAGGAATGCAGTGTCTGAGATAAGGATCGCGATGTGGTCTGGCCCACGCAACATATCTACTGCCATGATGTATTCATTCGACAACAGGGATGACTGTCATGCAACCGATGAACCCCTTTATGCCAATTTCCTCCTCAACTCTGGGACTCCACACCCCGATGCACAAGAAGTGATCGAGAACAACGAGACTGATGCGGATGCGGTAATCTCTTACCTGACTGGGCCCGTCCCGGGAGACAAGCCGTTGTGGTATCAGAAGCATATGTGCCACCACATCCCTGACGGATCCGATCTTTCTTGGATAGAAGGGCTGACAAACTGCTTCTTGATTCGTGACCCTCGTGAGGTTCTCCTGTCCCTGTCCAAGATTACTGATGTACTGGATCTGCGTGCAACGGGTCTTCCCCAGCAGATCAGTATTCTAGACCACGTTCGTAGCCAAACAGGAGCTGATCCGCCAATCATTGACTCTAGGGACGTTCTTGATGATCCTCTTTCCACTCTTTCCTCTCTATGCGATTCCATAGGGGTGCCCTTCTCCGAAGAAATGCTCTCTTGGGATCCTGGCCCCAGGGATTGCGATGGCATTTGGGCGAAGAACTGGTACAGTTCAGTATGGGGGAGCTCTGGATTCCTGCCAAATCGTCCGAGGGTTGGGGAGCTGGGCCCAGCTTTATCGGCGGTTCTAGAAGAGGCAAAACCGATTTACGAAGAGCTCAGAAGCAGGAGAGTAATGCCCTAGGTGTGCCTTCTCATAAGGAGCCCGCTCTTGCTTCTTCCTGCCGCCCTTAGGAATACTAGGAGGTGCCTGAATGCGTCTTGGACACCTCCGTCGAGCGGCTCTCTGGACATTACTGACCAGCCACCCTTCTCGATCTCCTTTCTAAGATCGCTTACCTCTGTAGCATCTAGCCAACCGAGAAGCTCAATGCCACCAGATCCTTTGCTGAATCCAGATTCCCCCAGTGACCCCTCAGACAGCCCTCGGCCAAGCTTGGATAGAAGTAAGTGGAGGTGGCCTCCACTCTCGTCTTCACCGCAGTACTCCAGGAGGTATTCGATAGCATTGCCGTCATTCGACGGGAACCTGCCAAGCCTCTCCATCGAGTGTCCGCTGTCTAGGGGTCTGGGCGAGCTCCCGTCCTTCTGCCAGTCCAAGACAGAGATGAATAGCAGGGTGGCTTGATCCACCGGGGGGGCACTACCTTCTTCCAGGCTAACTCCCCTAAGGTCAGAGATCGACACAAGCAGATCTTCGTGTTCACCCCTCATTGATTTCGAAATCGCACCAAAAACATCGTCCGGGCTAAGCCTGATTGGGTCGAAAGTGTGGAATGCTGGAGGCGGTATGTAGCTCCCCATGGGGCATTCTCCACACTACCTGTCAAGAAGCCTTCTGAGCCTCTTCTCGAATTCGTCCTCTACTTCTTCGCCACCCTCTTTGCTACCTTCCATCAGTTCCACTTCCTCATCCACCTGTTCTTCCGCTGCTGGGTCCTCTTCGAGGTCTTTCTGGGTCTGGGCGCCCCCTCGTTCCTCCTTCTGGGCCATCTTCTTGTCTATCGCGGCCTGGGCGATGGCCATCATCCTCTCCCTCTCTCTTTGGTTGCTGACTATCCACGCGAGCCCCAAGTAAAGGCCGACTACTAGTATCGCGGCCAATATGCCTGTCCCAAGCTCGTCGATGCTGTCTTCTATCGTGGTCCCGTCGCTAAGCACCAACGAGGCCTCGTCGTCGCTGGGGTCGGAATCTATGTCCCAAGGAAACGAGCATCCTATTGTGACCACCAGTTCTGTCCCGTCGTCTACGTCGGGCCTGTCGAACTTGGGGGCTGGAACGAATGCTTGAGTCATATCCACCATGTGCTCAGAGTAGTGGTTTCCAGCACTCAGGGTGATTATGCAGTCTGCTTCTCCAAGTAGGTTCTCGTTCAGCCTCTTGGTCGGGACGTTGATTTGCTGAGCCTCTCCTTGGCCGACTAGTTCAAGGGAACCAATCCCGACGTTCCAGTCGCTCCTACGTATCTCGAAGGATCTTTCGGATTCTCCGATTAGCCTGCCCTTTTCGTCAAGGACTCTGATGCTCATGCTCCTCACCCCAGGCTCAGGATCCCATTCTGAAGCACTGAGGTTAACGAAAGATGCGGAGGAGTTTTCTCCGATGGTTCCGAATTCAGAGTCCAGCACCACCCCATTGTCTCCGATTAGTAGGGCTTGGAATGAGAATTCCGAGCTACCGTCCCCTATCGAGCAAGTGGGGAGGATATCCAAAAGGCTCCCGCCTATTGAGCAAATTACCACTCTCGTGGTGGAATCCGATGCTGACAAGATATAGGTGAGGGTAGTCGTCCCATCAACGGTAACTTCTCCCTCGGTGCTGGCGGTTGAGGGGAGGAGCCAGCCCATGCTGTTCCAAACAAGCTGCAAACCAGATGCCGAATCCAGAACTGCGGATCCTGAGTCGGTGCCATGAACCTTGATTATCGCGTCGTCCCCTCTTTGGGAGAAGATGTAGGGGGATGTGCCCCATGAGTGATCCGACTTCACTGTGTTCAGAATTACCTCTTGCATGTTTCCAGCCGCGTCCTCTGCTTGGATCCTGATGGTCTTCTCGTCACCCGTCCAGTCGCTGCTTGGTATCACTTCTATTGGGGCCCCCTTCTCCTCACCGACTCCCAGCACGATATCAGAATGGCCGCTGACCTCCCACCCTACGGGGAGGCTGAGGACCTCTAGGTGGATGTTTGCAGGAGCATTGCCTGTGTTAGTGATCTTAACTTGTGGGTGTCCGCCGTGCATGGATAGGACCCATGGCCCCGCCCCTTCCATCGTGAAGTCCTGAACGATGGAGACTCTGAGGGGCAGGGTAATTTCCATCAATCCCGTAGAGTCCCCTTCCCTCACCCTGACGTGCAGCTCCACAGTCCTACCATGCGTAGCGGAGTCTGGAGGTGTGATGTTCAGGGACAGTGGTGCCGACAGGCCAGGTTGAATAATCCCTAGCTCTTGCAACTCCCCTATCGCCCATCCAGTCTGACCTGTAACGTAGACGGACACGTACGGGGTGGTCGGGGAATTACCATTCTGCAATATCTCAAGCTCCACAGTGGATCCTCCCGGGTCAATCTCAAGATCGGCCATTGAAGACGAGACCGCCCAACCAGGTACGTGTGTCACTTCGATATTGAAAGAGAAAGTCAGGACAGGGGTGCCTCTTGCTAGGGCAGTTACGTGCACCCCCATCGTGGATCCGTTCCATGAATCCCCCGGGATAGAGGCCGAGATTGAGAGAGATACTGTCCCGTTGACACTAACATCCTCTGCCGAGCTTCCGTTGGCATGCCATCCCTGCGAGGCATCGGCACCCTCTAGCGTGGTTTGAGTCTGGACTTCTAGGGATAGGTCGTCAATTAGGTTGCCAGTGTTTGTTGCGTTGATGGCAAACTCGATCGAACCTCCCGGAGAAAGTAGGTAAGTGGAGCCGTTTATCGAAACGCCATTGAATGATGCGTCAATTTCCCACCTGTGATCCTGCCTGACTTCGAAAACCACGTCTTCGGAGTCAGAAACGCTCCCGTTACCATCCGATGTCATGGTGAATCTCACAGTTATGGGGACTCTTGCAGGGGTGCTGTCTGGTAGGGTCACGCTGAGTGGAATCGTGCGAAGGCTTCCAGCACCCAGTTGGACGGGGTTGCTGGAGAAAGAAACAACCATTCCGGGGTCGGATGTGATGTTCTCGTCGAGTATTAACTCGTAAGAGAGGGAGTAGGTGTCGTCCCCATTACCCGGGTTCTCAAGCCTCAGGACTACTAGGCTATCCTCTTCCACGTCGACTACGTAAGGCTGGGTCGTGGGTGAGTTCACTTCCAAACCAGATCTGTGTATCTGCATAACTTCAATAGAAAGTGAGAGAGGATAAAGGGCACCAATTCCCCCCTGTTCCTCGAATAAGTGGAAGGCAGGACGGGCGTCCATTGGGAGATCTAGATCCAGTGATCCGCTCACTCTAGATCCTTGACTTCCCGATATTGAAACTACATCCCCCGATACTGTAACCTGCCCGCTTCCTTCCCATGACCACCCTTGAATCATCATTCCGGCTTCCGTCAGGGACCAATTCAGGCTCGTCGAACCCTCCGGTAGGTCAGCTTGGACTTCCCAGGAGAGTCCCTGAACAGGAACAGATCTCTGATGACTGGGTTGAACTACGGCTCCGGATGCTACGAAGTATAGGCTTACCTCGCTGCACTCTTGCTCCTCTCCAAACCCTACGCACATACTCATAGGGGTGCTCACGGTTTCCCCGAGTTCGGTCGCAGTTGGGACCACCAGTCTAGCAGTGACTTCCTTCTGCTCCCCTGGTCCAAGAGAAAGAGCGCTGATTTCACTTCCCTCGGAGTCGAATATCCTCAGGTCCGAACCCCATTCTGTGCTGTCCCAGGAAATTGCGATCTGCTCCTCTGCGGCATTTCCTACATTCTCGATTAGTAGCCAAGCCATTGCTTCTTCTGAAACAAGTCCGTACCCGGTGCTCTGCGACGTTCCATCAGGGCCCCTAACGGAAAGGCCTCTGGTCCTGTTAGCCTCAATCGGTAGGTTTGCCGAAACCTCCGCTTCACTATCGTCATGGGAGACGGTCAGACCGAGGTAACCCGAATCAGAGCCCAATGCACCTTGTGGTGCAAAGATTCTGAGCACGGGGGACCACAAATCCCCCACACCTATCTCTACTCCGTTAATCCCTCCGGGGGTCTGGTCCCCCCAAGACCAGCCATCCGGAAGGGCCGAGTCATCGACGAGCAGAGTCCATGATCCGGCAAGCCTTCCAGTAGACCTGATGCCGAATAAAGCCAACTCGCTTTCCCCAGGATCCACCCTAACCGGATCCGTTGGGATTTCGAATGAGGCGTTGTACGTTGGGACTATTGAGAGGGTCCTTGTCTGGACGTCGTTGTCATACCTCGTTTGACTCAGATTCTGGTAGGGATCTAGAACGAGATCAAACACGTGGTCCCCAAGTCCACCGCTCCATTCAACACTGAAGGAGGCGAAAGATCCTGATCCACTGGGTTCCACCGGTTCCAGAGAAGAAATCCCAGTACCCCCGATCTTTTCGCCATTGGCGTAGAGAACCACGTCTAGTACTTCATCCGTTTGAGCCGTTCCGGAGTTTTCAACGTAAGCAGTGACCGTCACTTCCTCCCCGGGATCTGGAGCGCTCGGGTTGAACTCTATGCCACGACCATCTGTCAGGGCCCTAACATCTGGCATAGCCATAGACACCACCATACTCCCAAGCACCAGGTCCAAGGCAGCATCACCATCCAAGTCAGCCAGTGATGGTGAAGACCACGTCCTGTGATCCAACTCGAAATCGTCTGACCATTCCGAGTTTACTCCTGCCGGTGAACCCGATGAACCTTCGAAGGCCCACAGAGATCTTCCATACGCAACCAGAAGCTCTGGTTCGTCTTCGGAGTCTATGTCCATCCATGTAGGGGGCGACACAGCAATCTCGTCGTTGGGGTTCCCGCTGCTCTGTTCAAGATCCTGGGACCATTCCTCGTTAGGCACGGTTCCTTCCACGTCATGGCACCCCGCTGCCCCTTGCCTGTCAGTGGTTGTCTGCCACCAAGTTACCCAGCATACCCTGTCGTGATCTCCGTCACCGTCTGTGTCTATGGCCGTCGGCGGGGCATCAGCAAAACCATTTGAAGCCTCAAAATTCCAGATTTCTGATCCATCGGAAATCTCCAGCCCCCTGAACTCAGCTCCGTCTACCGCAGAGGAACCATCCGCATCACTGGGAATAGTTACAATGAATTCTGGATCGGAGTCTGAATCCAGGTTCGCTATCACTGGGCCTGGAAGTCTAATGTGCGGGGCATTAGTGTCTCCGTCTAGGTTGTTTAGTGACAGACCACCTTGCCAGACAGAGCTTCCAGTGGAGGAATCGATCTTCCAGACCCACATTGCCCCATTGTTCGCTTCGATTGTAGTGAGTATGATGTAACCAGTGTCCTCGTCAATCTGGGCGAATGCAGGGTCAGAAGGGTGACTCCCCTTGTTCAGAGAAACCTGCCACATTTCTTCGGGCGTCCCATTCGTCTGGAGGGGCAATGCTAGGACAACCGGGTTCTCCGAAACCTCGTCCAGTGCGGCAATAACTAGCTCTGCATCCCCGTCTAGGTCTAGATCAGCAAGAAGGGGTTGCGTTGTAGGCTTGTGACCTCCGAAAATTCCACTGGTGTAAGGCCCCTCTTCGCTACTTATCATCAGGCTCTCGTCATTCCATGACCAAAGCAACTCTTCGGAGTGCCCCGAGTAGGACCACCCTGTGACTGAGCAGGCTAGTCTAGGCGACCAAACGTCAACATTCAGAGAACCGCCCGCATCATACGCCACCACGATCTCGGGCCTTCCATCTTCGTCTATGTCAACTACCACGGGGGCTGCCTTGACTTTCTCAGTCGCCCCAAGGTCGACCTGCCAGGCAAGCTCGGAGTCTTCACCCTCGATCAGCCTTAGCATACTGTGAGCCGATCCCGCAACTTCCTGTGTTTGGATCAGAATCGAGAACAATGAGCTTTTCCCGCACCTTTCTTCCGCACCTAAACCCACTTCCACCGACCCTCCCAAGTCAGCAACTGGTGTGGCTAGCGAGTCAGTGCCTATGGAGTAAGAACCGTAGACCCAGTTTAGAGAAGGCTCCACAATCGACATCATTGAACTTGCATTTGCCGGATCCTCGAAACCGGCACCTCCTCCCGGAGAATGTTCGGGGACATCAGCAATCCTCGATGCCGTCCTGCCAAACTGCGGCCATGGCTGACCCCCATCGATCCAAACTTCTGTAGAGTCCCCCTGTGTGCCCATCTGCCTATTCTGCAGCTCTCCTTGCACTCCTTCCGATTCGTAATTCGGAGCAAATGTTGCTAGCGGCATTGTCAGTACCATCAAGATCGAAATGACGCAAATCGCCTTCCGACGAGAATCATCCATCAAGGCAGCCGCTACCATCAGAATCACAGATGCGATTCCGAGTCCACTTGAACATTCGCACCAAACCCTCGTTCAGACCTACGGTCTGACCCTCAACCCATTACGCCAGCAATACAATAGATTCCGTTGTGCTTATACCGGAGGGGTCGGTCGCCGGGTCGCACG
>CAYPWN010000038.1:0-12802 GCA_964414525.1 uncultured Candidatus Poseidoniales archaeon
TGCGACCAGCCGAAAGGTGAACAGAAAGGGGCTTACTCCCTGCACCCTCGCCAATAACTAGTCTAGGACTACTGCGTCAAGGGCAGAGGAGTCTGCGAGGCTCCCACTCTCGTCGAAATCCTGCCAAGTGCCGATTTTACCCTTAAGGGCATGCGATAACTCGTGGTATGCAACTATCAGGCTAGGCAGCAGTATTGAGCTAGTTAGGAGGGCGAGAACAAGTAGAAGCATCATCAAGACGAAGAAGTTCTGGAGTCCCGGGATTGCAACAAATAGCCCTGCTGCAAGACCGGTGCATGTAGTAGCAGTAGTCTCGAATATCGTCCTCCCAGTCCTTGAAACTGATTTTTGTATTCCTGCGGGAGTCTCTCGTTCGTCTTTAATTCGGTCAATGATGTGTATCGAGTCATCCACCCCTATCCCGAAAACAAGGGTGCCGATCATAGCAGTAAAGGCATTTACGTTGACCTTGTAGATGAACATCAGAATTGGCTGCCAAAGGACCACCACTCCAACCGCTACCATGGTGAACAATGCCAGCCTGGGTGACCTGAACAGCAGAGACATTACCAGAAGCAGAATCCCCATAGTTGCGATAGTAGTCTCTGACTGGGCCTCATGGATCCCGTCGTTGATGTCTAGTGAAACCGGGAGCCCGCCCGTCAGCAATGAGTTGGACACTCCAAGCATCCCCAAGGCATTGCACTGCAGTGGACCAGTGCAACCGCCTTCGTCCAGATGTCCGTCAATCGTGTCCCTAAGCCCCCCTGCAACTGCAAGATTGATGTAAGGCTGGTTAACGTAGACTAGGGTCTTTGTCTCGCCCTGTCCCTGATCGGCATTCATCAGCATTGACCTGACTTCAGGGCTTAGTGTGTCGAAGGCAATGTTAACCATATCTTCCCTACTGCTCACCGAATATGGCCAGCAGTCTGGCCTTAGGGGATTGGTAGATTCTTCCCAGCACTCGTCGTGAATAAGCTCCCATAGGCTCTGGTCATAGATTTCCAGCCCCTCTATCTCTATATCCACATGAACGGCCTTTAGGATGTCGACCAAACTAATCGTTGTAGTGTTGGCGACGTTGTCTATCTTCATTGTCTGCATAATTTCGATTGCGTCGAGAATTGGCAGGTCGCGGATAGGGGCGGTTTCGTTCTGGGGGCCCCTAGCCGTCGCGTCTACAATGAACATGTTTGTTTGGCCCCCTTGAAATTCTATGCTGTACTCCCTTAGTGATTCGTAGGACTCAAGGCCCGGAGGAACCTCGTCGGAAGAACCTGTGATGTCCTTTCCTAGTTGCTCCTTGAACATCATGCCACCCCAAATTGTTGCAGCCAATGAGACAAGGATGACAAGAAGTGTGGCCTTCAGGGGGACCTTGCCGACTGATTCCCAGAACTCATCCAAAAGGGAGAATGTCGTGGTAGTGGAAAGAGTGAAGCCGAGAATAACGCAGCCATCGTTAGTGAGATCAGTGAAAATGTACAGCAATCCAGTGAACAATACAGTGGTTGTCAGGTAGAAGAATAGGCTGTTGACCCCTAGTATTGTTCCGAAAACGTCTGATGTGTCAATCACAGACTCTTCGGCTTTTCTTGATCTCATTTCCTTTTTCTCATTGGCCCTCTCTGAGTCAATTCTTCTTCTCCTAGAGGAGTCGACGATTCCCGAACGGAAAATACCGCTTGAGTCCCCTTTTTGGTACTTCAGCAACTCTATCCATGCTGGCACGAGAATCATCGAAATCAGGAATGTTATTGAAATCCCAATTAGAAGTGTAGTTCCGACGGTCCTCATGGGGCGAATTGGAACAAGGGAGTCCCACGTCAAAACGCTGAATCCGATTATCGTGGTTAGGGCGGAAAGGAAGATTGCGTTTCCAGTGGTCATGGCGGCTCTCACTGTAGCAGTTAGGCTGATATGTGGATCGAATGGGTCGAGTTCGGCCACCTCCAAGCCATCCCTCTTTGATTCCCAGGCTTCCTCTTTCCTCTTTTCCAGCAACTCTTTTCGGTTCTCTTCGATTCTGTTAGTTAGATGCAGCGAGTAGTCAACACCGAGCCCGACCAATATTGGGCCGGCTGAGATGATCATTGGCGTCAGCATGATGTCGAAGAGTACAGTAGATCCGAAAGTGATGGCTAGACTAAGCAAAATCGGCGTCCCACAAATCACGATAATCTTCCAGCTTCGATGAAGAATGAACATCGTGAGTCCGACGAGGACCAGGCTTAGTGGCAGCATCGTGTCCCTGAGCTCGACGTAAATGGAGTCTGAAACATCGTGAAGAACGGGAGTCAGCCCTGTTACAGTGACTGCTTTTCTTTGTGGGATAACATCGAGCCTCTCTTTGTCCATTGTGGAGACAGGGTTCTCATAGGTCCTAGTGCATATCTCGCAGTTCTTCACGGCGGCATCTGATGAAAGAAGGGCCTTTGCATGGGAAATGAATGCCTTGTGGTCCCTGATGTCAGCTTCGCCTTCCTTGTAGTTCTGCCGGGACGTGATATCAGTGTTTGTCATGTCAAATGAAATCCCCATGATGATTACGCCGGTATCCCAAATCAGGTCGTCGTTAGTGTCCCTAACGAAATTGGACATCAGTTCCCCGGCGTTCTCAACGTAATTGTCAATCTGCTCCTGCGCCCCATCTCCCTGGGGGATAGAATAGCCCTCGTACGGGTTCTGGCTTGCAATTGGGCAATTTCCTCCAGAACCGGGAAGGCCGTACTTCTCCACTGCGCATGAAAAACGGTAGTCTGACGAGTTGGCCTCCTTTACAATCTGGGCCGGAGACAGTATCCAGACTACTCCGTCACAACCTGAGTTCGGGCTGCTGCAGGTAAGTGAGCCCCTGTCGTTTTTGTTGTAATCCAGGCCCTTCCCATAACCGCCTTGGTTGACGTTGTTGTCGTCCCCCTCAATCCAAGAAACCTGGCTCAGTATATTGGCGTCAGTTATGTTTTCTGTTCCCTTTTCTGCACCTGTAGCTGCATTATTTGTCTGAACATAAAGAATTACGATATCTGTAGACCATTGTGTTCTAACTTCGTTTAGAAGCTCCGTCGAGTTTGCACCGTCAGGGAGATATATCTCAACATCACCGTTAATCTGGTGCTGGAAATCGTTGGCCCTCCAACCGATCATTGTTGATGCCAATAGAACAATGACAATGAGGTAGGCCGGACTCCTCAGAATCGCACCATATGTCAGCTCTGCCGTCCTTTGGGCGAAGATGTGGGTACTGTCAGAAACGTCATTCACCAATTGTCCCGTCGTATCAAGAAACCCGCCCAAGGGGCCCTTCTTTATCTTGCCTCCAGCATCAGATATCTTGTTCGAAAGGGGACGAATTCGTTCGAAAAACCAAGCCCAAAAGGCCAGTTCCTCGTCCTGCTGTTTATGCCCATCAGGGGAGCTCACATTCACTTTCCCAGACAGAAGCCAAATGAAGCGTTCGCATAACTGACTTCGTAGAACGCTGTTAAGATACAATTACCGGAAAAACGACTCCGATGGGCTCAAAGGAGTTGATTGATTCGAAGATCCGTGCAACTAGTGACGGGCGGGGCCGGTTTCATTGGTTCGCACCTTGTAGATGCTCTTGTTGAAAGAGGGCATGAAGTCAGAGTCCTAGACAACTTCAGCAGTGGCAGGGAAGAGTTCCTCTCACATCATTCCGATAGTGGTTCTGTTGAGGTTGTTCGAGCGGACCTGCTTGATAGTGAAGCAGTTTCGGCATCGATGGACGGGGTCGAGACTGTTCACCACATGGCTGCAAATCCGGATATCAGGCTAGGTACCGAAGTAACAGATACAGACCTCAAGCAGGGAACGGTGGCAACATACAACGTTCTCGAAGCAATGAGAGTCAACGGAGTAGGTAAGATTTCGTTCGCATCATCATCTGCTGTCTACGGTGAGGCGGGAATTATGCCGACGCCAGAGAATTACGGACCAATGATCCCTATCTCCCTTTACGGCGCTTCCAAACTAGCAAGCGAGGCACTAATTACAGCTTGGATCGGTACCTTTGGTGCCAAGGGGTACATCCACAGGTTTGCGAACATAGTCGGGCCCAGAGGAACTCATGGAGTAATTTTTGACTTTATACACAAGCTGAAGAGAGAACCCACGAGACTGGAAGTACTTGGAGATGGTAAGCAGGAGAAGTCATACATGTCGGCCCGAGATTGCGTAAATTCTATGCTCCACGTCATTGACAGAGAGGACGGTGATTCTAATCTATTCAATCTTGGAACCGGAGATACCTGCTCCGTATCCAGAATAGCAGAGATAGTGGTAGAAGAGAGCGGGCTAAATGAGGTGAAGATAGAGTACACCGGAGGTAAGAGGGGCTGGGCTGGCGACGTTCCTAAGACATACCTAGATGTCAACAAATTGCTAGATTCCGGTTTCACACCCACCTCAATGTCCGAAGAGGCAATCAGAGATACCGCAATAGCTCTGATCGGTGAGATCGGCCTGTGATTAGGGGCTAGAAATCCTCACTCACAACAAAGCTGCATCTTCCTCATTCATAACCGGCCGTCCTGAGGAAGGCGCATGAGCAAGCGCTGGTACCAGGAAAATAAGCGTGACCCCTGGAGGCGTGATGCAAAGTCAAAGGGCTACAGGGCTCGCTCGGCCTACAAACTAAAGCAGCTTCAGGAGAGGTTTAGGCTTCTCAGGCCCGGAGATGCGGTTCTTGACATCGGTTGCCACCCTGGTGGTTGGACACAAGTGGCTGTCGAGGAAGTAGGAGACCAGGGGCTAGTCATTGGGGTTGACCTTCTAGCAACATCGCCAGTAGATGGGGCTGTAATTCTCGTTGGAGACATTTCCGATGAGGCGACGATTGGGGAGATTTCCGCTGAGCTGAGCGGTAGGTCCCTGAATTCAGTAATCAGCGACATATCTCCTCGCCTCACAGGTAGGTACGACACGGACCAGGCCATCTCACTGGAGCTCTCGACAATGGCCCTTGACGTAGCTTCAGATCTATTGGCCCCCGGGGGTTGTTTCGTTACGAAGGCGTTCCAAGGTGCTGGAATAGAAGGGCTTGTGGATGCAGCAAAGATACGTTTCTCATCCGTGGGCAGGTTCTCACCAACTGCTAGCAGGAGTGCCTCATCCGAAACATACCTCGTATGCCTGAATAGATTTTCTCGGACCAAAGATGAAGAGCAAACTGCGATGGATTACGTGCAGAGTCATCTTGGATCAATAGGAGTTGTGGTAGAAAACGATTCGAAGAACGAAGAAGATACCAAGGTTGGATTCAGGAAGCTGGAGAAGCGAGAATAGCTACTCAGAGTTTCTATCGTATGGGACGATATTTTGCCATTCTGATGAGTCTGAACGTGAGACTACGGCATGGACCCATTCCTCATCTGAACAGTTGAAAACCTCGTGAGGCAGTCCGGGCTCTATGTAGAACATGTCTCCAGCGCTGTGAACTACCGACTTTCTACATCCTGGGCCATACTCGTGCCTAACGCTTCCCTTCAGGAGGTATATCATCACATCAAAGTCGACATGAATGTGTGCCTTTGCGACCCCTCCGGGAGGGATGTAGGCCCTGTTCATAGATAGGCCGGTGGAAGGAGTATTCTTTCCTGAGAGCCCAGCACCATATTCGATGTTGTTCCAACCCCTTACTTTTTCCACATCCCTAAGGCTCCAAATGCCTCCTTCGTCTGTAACGAACTCGCCCAAGTCAAGGTGGCTTCCCGACAACGTAACTTCCTCTTCTCCCATGACGCGTTTAATCCGTGAGTGCTTTTCAAATTATTTCGGAAAATTGGTGCGTGGCTCGTTGAATTGCTCCCGATTCCACAATCAACGCTAAAAAGGGACCCTATTACGCCACGAAGTCGATGACCGGTGATAAGGTGAGGGCTGTTGTTTGCGCGTCTTCTGGGACGCCACTAGTGGGTAGCGAGAGCACATCGTTCCCCTGCCCGGGATGTTCGTCCCCAATCGGGAGGAGTGAGAGGTGCAGACTCCAGGCGGTAAAATACATCTGTCCGGAATGCAGATTCGAGGGCCCTTGAGGTGAGGAAATGGGTCACGTGGTAGTGAAGTACAAGGTAACTTTAGACCAGCCGGAGGACGGGAGTCCGGACTACCAGTCCATAGCAGAGGTAATCTCGGGTTTTGAAGAAGTCCAGGAAGTGGAGATCAAACCACTGGCCTTCGGGATGATGTACATAGAAGTCCAAGCAGTTCTAGGGGAAGGCGAGGGCATCGTTGATGGATTCGAGGACAGGGTCAGGGCCTCGGACGATCTTGTAGGGCAAATCGAAGCCCTAGAGATGGGTCGTCTTTGATTAGTAGTGATCCAAGGGAGATCGCATCAGTTCGCGCATTAGCACAGTTGCATATGTTCCCGCTGGCAATGTGAATCGTAGCCTCATACAGGCTCCCTCGGGGTGCCATCTGTCCCCTTCCATCGTACCTGCCTCCCATCTTTTCGAAAGCGAGTTGGACTCTGGAGCTTGCTCTACACTAAAATCCCTGAATGGCACCGATAGGGGTCTTCTAGTACCGGATGTAGTAAGGCGGGGTATCTCCGAAACGACCCATGAGGCGCCTTCAAGGCCTGCCTTCTGGATGCCTGCCTTCTCATGATCTCCTGGATCTCCTTCGGCGAAAATTGCATCCCTGCCAGGGAGCGGCCCTGTAACAACTAGTCTCCCCAGTTTACAGTTTCTCCTGCACCTCTGGAGATTGGAGTCACTGACGTGGGACATCTTTCCCACATCGATCCTGCCGCTGGCCTGAATTGGTGCCACTAGGTCCCCCAGAGTTGGCTCGATCAGTGATAATCCAGATGACATCCTAGCTGAAAGTGAGTGGTTGAAGGCTAGTGACTGGACTGAATGAATCATAAGTAGCTGAAGAGATCTGGGGAGGGTTCCGAAGGAGCCCAAGTAGTCATCTGGATTTTCTAGCAGGTGTTCGAGCATTGCTTTCTCGTACCCCAGCCTGTCTGGAGCTATTTCTAGCGAAGAAGAGGGGGCCCTATTTTCCCTCCATGATCTTCTGAATGCCTCGGATTCGGGATCCTCCCTTTGCCCCTCCATGCCGACGTACAAGTCCACCGCTCGTTCGAAATCAGCCTCTATCACGGCTCTCCCTACTTCTGGTGTTACTGGCCTTGTAGATCCAAACCTCTGTGGCCCTATCCAATTTGGAAAAGCGTCTGCACCAATTGAGTTTGAGAGCCCGTCTCTGATTTTGTTTACCCTGCTCATTGCCTCCTTGGCATCTATTGGGCTACCTGATTCGTCACAGCACCCCCTTACCGTGATTGTGAACCTGTTTCCATCGTGATCCCCCATTGTGACCTTGTGGTGGGTCCTTCCGAGGACCTCTATTGAGCTGTCAGGGATCTCGACCTGATCAACCTTCTTCGATGGAGCGTCAATAACCAGAACCTGTGTAGTGATAGCCCTCTTGTCTTTTATTCCGGAGCTAAAAATTCTGTTTCTGTTGATGCCGCATGCTCTAGCGAGTCGCCGGAAGTATCGGTTTGTCTCCCAATTAATCATCGTGACTCTAGCTACGGTGAATCTCCCCTTGTTGTCTAAAGCTGGGACTTTGGATGTCTCCTCGACTCGGAAATCCTCTACTCTGGTCTTTAGCAGCCCACCTATCCCCTCTCCGGGAGCCGCCCAATTACTGAGCCCAAGATGCTCCTCAATATTGCCCCCGTTCAGGGAATCACCACCTCAGAGCTTGATGCTTGAGAATTCCTTAGTAATCTCTGAGCATATGTCCTTGAGGATCTTGCCAGCCTTCTTACCCTTAGCTGCCCTGACATAAAGTTCGGGATCGTCGAGATCGGGGTGGTTCTGGAAGTAGTTCGCATACTCAACATCGTCCCTGTCATTTAGACGGGACCGGAACATTTGGAGTGCGGTATGATTCCCGTCGATGACTCTGACCCTAAGCTCTCGGCCCTCGTTCTTCAATACTTTTACTGGCATGGAACGAACGGTCCACTTGAGGGGTCCTTTTGAGGCCTTGCATGCCAAAGAGAAGCGTGGAGGTCAGCAAACCTACCCTAAGTTTTACATCGGGAGGTTTTGGGGGGGCCGATGTCAGGCATGGATGCCATGACTAGTCGTATAGCCGACTCATTCGAAAGATTGTCTGGGCCGATACTAGTTGTCAGCCTATTTCTAACGGTTTTCCTAGCTTACTCATTGGTCCCATTGCCTGCATTCACCACTGACCTTGAGTCGTTCGCCCCTGAGACAGACGCAGACGAGGCTAGAGAGAGGATTGAGCAAGCAATGGGGCCATCTCCTAACCTTGTATACGTCAACGTTGCAGCTAACGCTAGCGGAGACCAGCTCCCAAATGTGATGGAGATGAAAGCACTCCACCAACTGGCAGAAGACCATAGAAGAATTGAGTCCTATTCCGAGGAACAAGGTGGAGTCGTCGCCTCGCAAATCAACTCTGCAGAGGTACTACAGAGGTTTCTAGAGCAGAGAAACTACACTGGTGACCTGTCTGACTTCGATGACTGGAAGGAGATGCTGAGCAGTGTTTTGGGGGAGGAGGAGGATTGCGGCGATGCAGTGGGCAGTGATGAGAGGACGATTGCTACTGCCGCCTTCGCATCATCTGCAATGCTGCACAAGGATCTTGAATACTCGCCGATTTGCGATTGGCTAGAAACCGGCGAGGGAAACCCCACGCCATCGGCTAGCAGCACTCTATGGCTGATTGAAATGGATGGCGGGCTTAGTAACGAGGATAGGCAGAAGCACGCCAAGAAAATCAGAGAGCTTCTTGAGGGGGATTCGATACTCGAATACGGCGTAATCTCTGACGACCTAATCAGCAACGACATCAACGAGTCAACTCTTGACAATCTTGTCTGGCTAATCCTTCTGGCGGTGATAGTGGTCGTGATTCTGCTGGCGCTGGCCTTCAGGTCAATCACAATGGTGGCTGCACCACTGACAGCTCTGCTTGCTTCC
This sequence comes from uncultured Candidatus Poseidoniales archaeon, assembly GCA_964414525.1. GTDB lineage: Archaea > Thermoplasmatota > Poseidoniia > Poseidoniales > Thalassarchaeaceae > UBA36. The sequence goes on from CAYPWN010000038.1 coordinate 9,003, forward strand.
CTAGTGTGGACCTATGGACTAATTGACCTCGCAGGGATGCGATTCTCCATTCTCGAGATCGCTGTCGCACCTGTGGTTCTGGGCCTGGGGATAGACTACTCCATTCACCTTCAAAGAGGCTATGAGAGGGCCAAGGAAGGCTCTAGCAGTTCTGCGGAGGCATGGGCCAAGGCATTCATGGAACTCAGAGTCGCCCTGTCCCTAGCCGTCATAACAACAGTTTTCGCTTTCCTAGCGAATTCACTATCCCCACTCCCGCCTCTCAGAACCTTTGGGGTTACGCTGGCACTAGGGGTTGTTTCTGCTTTCCTAGCAAGCACGGTGACAGTAGGAGCAATGCATGTCTACGTTGAGCGAACAATGGGGGCCTCTAGGAGCCGTGGCCTCGAATTGGACCATGCAGCCGAGAGGGCTACAGAATTCCAGAGGGCGAATGCCCCTTTGGTGCTACTATTCGTTGCGATAATAACCACAGGATCCGTGGTCGTCGCCATGCAGGGCTTGGATACAAGCTTCGAGCTTACTGACTTCCTCTCCGAAGACGAGATGGAGATTATGGAAGTTAGAGACGACCTCTACGACTCATACGAAGTTAATGCCCTCAAGTCCGTATACATCCTAGTGGAACCGGCTGAAAATCAGCTATCTTTCGGGAGTGAGGAGGACCTTATCGAGGCCCTAGGAGATCTCGAGGACTCATTGCCAAGGATGCCCGGAGTTGTGGTGACCGAGGCCCCTGGCACCAGTAATGAATGGGCATCTTACGACAGCATTTACCGCATATTGGGGGATGCGATAGAGCAGGACCAGTCATTTGGGATCCAGCACAACCTCGAAGTTTTCGGAGAGGACTTGGCTCCTGCCGAGGATTTCGTTGAGGGCGACTTGGCCGACGCAGTAACATCGTTACTCTCTAACGACTCGGTAGGAGACCATCTCAGAGGGATTACCTGGTCTGAAAGGACTGCTCAACACGTAAGCCTGACAGAAGATGATTCGGCCATCGAGTACCTCAGAATCAGGATAGACGTCGAGGCAGATAGCAGCGCCATGGTTGATCAGATCTCTCAGGAAATGGGTGCTGAGGCTTCTATCGTTTCGAGGGACACAGGTGGAAGGAGTTACGTTGTTGGGGACCTAATGACCCTCTCAAACGTACTCTCCGGGCTAATCTCATCCATCATAAGCTCGACTGGAGTTAGCCTTGCAGTGTCACTAATGGTACTGGCTACGCTGACGAGGAGGGTCGGGCAATCGCTACTCGTCATTCTCCCAGTTGGCCTGGCTGGATCATGGGTTGTTGGGTCCATGGCGGTTCTAGGAATTAATTGGAACGTCCTAACTATCATGATCACAGCACTGACAATCGGGTTGGGGATAGACTACTCAATCCATGTTTGGAGGCGGTTCGAGGCAAACAGATCCTCCGGAATGGCAATTTGGCCAGCAATGAGGGACATGTATGCCAATACCGGATCGGCCCTACTAATGTCCGCAGGAACCACGATTTGTGGTTTCATGGTCCTCCTGCTCTCTCCTATTCCCGTAATTAGGGACTTCGGGGTGGTTAGTTCAATCTCAGTTGCTTTCTCCCTTGTTCTTGCACTACTAGTTCTGCCGGGACTACTGGCTGCAGAGGTCAGGACGGGTAGGAACGGTGGCTAATTTTCTATCAATTCGACTAACCCATCCATCTCCAGGTTCTGCTCTCGGGCCAGTAGCAATACCGCCATCGACAGAGACACAGGGCCAAGGGCAAGTCTCTTTCTCTTGGCTCTTCTGACCACCTCCCTCCTCTCCAATCCGGACATCGATGAAACGTCGATGAGCAACTTTCCCAAGGCATCATCCGAATCAAGCGTATTCCCGGGGTCCTCGGTTTTCGGGGATTCTGGAACTGGATTGAGTACTTTCTGCTCTTCATCGACTATAGGGGCGAGTGGGATTCCAGAGCCCTTTAGAAATGGTTGCCAGCCAAGCTCTGGGACTTCTCGGAGTGAGCCTCGGCAGGGCGAAAGGGCGTTTCCGGACCCGACTAGCCACCCTGATTCATGGAGCAATTGAGCTATTTTAGACGCGTCTTCCGGAGAGAACCATTGCATCTCGAGCGACCACATTCGAGCCAGGTCATCCTTACTTATTTCCAGATTTGATTGGCCTTCAAATGATGCATAGAGGAGCATAGATATCTCCTTCTCTGTTTCGCTGAGCATCTTTACCAGAATGCCACATAGTATCGCCGCGCTTGATATTTGCCTCTGAACAACGACGCGCTTGGTTGAAAAATGATGGGGGCATCCACGTCCGATTTCATGCCTAGGGAGTACGTTGCCCGGGACCCGAAAACGGGAAGGAGGATCAGTCGAAGAAAAAGTCCTAGAAAGAAAAGTGAGGGACTGGCAGCCCTTTCACCGGAACGTGGACCTTGGCAGAAGCTTCCACAGAGAGAAATTGTGACCCTAGCAACCGGGGAGTCGCCTAAGTTGGAGATAAGTGTCGATGGTCGAAAATTGACCCTAGGGAGGATTGATGCAATAAAGGCGCTCCACAGGGCAGCCGATAGAGACTCTGAGAGGGCTTACGAGGCACTTGTTGACGCTTTGGAAGACGATTACCCCGACGTGAGAATTGCTGCTCTAAAATCCCTGCCGCCATTTGCACTCAGGAGACAAGGAATACTGTTCCACTGCCTTTCGGATAGGCTATTAGACGATGAAAAATCCGTGCGTGAGGAGGCCATGGCATGCCTGAGAAAGGTCGCCCCAATGTTTCCTTCTGGTTGCGAAGAGCTTCTGCGGAGAGAGCTCAGGGACGATAGGAAGGAGCATAGAGACAATGCGTTCGCGACCCTAAATCTGGCCGCCAAAGAGTGGCCTGAAGTGGGTTGCCTGCACCTTGATGAGATCATCAGAGAAGACGATGATGATCTAAGGGTTAGGGGCTCTAAGGTTCTTAGGACAATCGCCTCAAAGGGGGGCGCAGAGGCATGGGACCTGATTAGCTGGTCACTTCTTGACCAAGAGGTCAGAGTCCGGAGGAATGCCTCGAAGACTCTGACAATACTTGCGGACGTCGAGCCAAGAGTGGCGGCCATACTAGTGGAGTCGAGCATAGGGGAGGATGACAGAACTATCAGGCAGTCTGTGATAAAGGCCCTAAAGAAGCTGGATATCCAGAGCCCAAGAGTCGTTCAGATGATATTGCGTGGAGCCGCAGACAAGGACCTGGAGATGAGGAGGGCTTGTATCGGCCAGATATCGATAATACTCTCGGGGCAGGAGCTCAGAGAGGCTGCTGGAGACTTGCTCAAGAAGGAAAAGGATCCTGGCCTCAGGAAGAGATTGAAATCCCTAGCGATGGATCTAGATTTCGAGGGTACTGAGGAGCAGAAAAACCTGAAGCTAGCCCCCGTCGAATACGTGGCTCCAGAAGGAGAGGAAGTGGTCCAGCATGCCCCATCTAGCTTGCGAGAGGATGATAAACACCGGTCAGGTCGCCCGCCCAGCGAGGAAAGCAAATGAGCGACGAATTCGATGAGAAGTTAGCTCGTTTCGAGAACCTGTGGAACGGCGTCACGCCAAAAGGTGAGAATCGTATCAAGGCTCTGAAGTTCAGGCAATACATGAGGAACCACGTGCTTCAGAAGTTCCACAAGCGCCGGAAGGACCAGTGGGCGAATGCGGACAAGGGCCACTACAACCACGGATTCTCTAGCAAAGACCAGTTCCTGACCAAGGAGAACTGCCGGAAGTACTGGATGGGAGAGCTACAGAAGGACATCAGAGAAGCTGAGACCTGGT
>CAYPWN010000039.1:0-12258 GCA_964414525.1 uncultured Candidatus Poseidoniales archaeon
AAACTCCGGTTACGTTTGCGTCCTCTCCAGCCGAGCCACTGCTTTGTCCAGAGTTGTTGAGGTGCCATTGGTCATCGAAGTAAGGGTCGTTGGGGAAGAACTTAGCAGACTGAGTTCGCTCGATGAGGGGGGAGAATGACTCGATTTCCCGAGCTTCGAATGACTTTCTCAGTCCCTCAAGGGCGGAAGAATCTTCGAACTCCCAGATAAACGATCCCTTGAGGAACTTAACTGGGCGCGAGTCATCAGGTTCAGCCATCGTCATGTGGTGGTATTGAATTGGAACCCCAGTAACCACAAGCCACGAATCCACCCCTTGGAGATCCGTCCCTTCGTAGTTCCCTAGATCCGCTGCACGGGAGAATGCATGCTGTACTGCCCTAGAGTAACTTTCCAAGACTCCTTCTTCCCCAGTGATAAGCAGGGCACCCTCATTTTCTTCAGCGATAGATTGCCCTATGGGGGCAATTAACATCATCAATAGAACCAATGAGGCTACTCTCACAGATTATCTCGGCCAACATTAGAATATAGGCATTCGTCTTTGGTGATATTCTATTTCTTCTATCTCTCTGACTTCAGATTGAACTCAACCCATTAGTATCTAGTGTCCTTCTTCAAGAACCTCAACCCCATAAATGCGCCAATAACCACAAGTAACGTGACTAAGACAGATATAACCAAAGTTTCGATTGTAACGGAATAACCTACAATTGAGAACTCCGATTTTGCCTCCTCTTCAACCCAAATTGAGACAGATATCTTCCACTCAATCTCGGTGTAGAATTCATCCTCAGAGATAATCGCCTTTATGGTTTGATTAGAACTTCCCTCTTCGCAGAGATAAGCCTCAAGTTCACTTCTCGTGTTTCTGCAGTCTATCGTAAGAAGTGAGACCACAGCGGACTCTTGGCTCGCATTCGGCTCCAGCTTGTAACTTCCCATTGACCATGAGATTTCGGCTCCAACGTCCGTCTGAATCCCCGACAGCGAAATACTGAGACTTTCGTTAGCTGAATCCCAACTGTGAGGTGGCAAATTAGAATTGCTTTGACCGTCGTATACTTCCCCATTAGTGTAAAATGTCGTCATTCTGTATTCATCCAGACTAGGCACGATAACACCTAGCCTATCCACCCATTCGTCAATCGACCCGTCACAGTCGTCATCTTTGCCATTCCACCTTTCTGGCGATCCTGGATAGATTAGGGCATCCTCGTCGTCGCACTCCTCGAACTCATAGAAGCCGTCCCCATCAATGTCGAAGTCCGGAATCAGGGGATCGGAATCGTTACTCATGATCTCGTCCTTGTCCCTTAAGCCGTCTCCATCAGTATCGTCAGAATTAGGGTCTGTGCTGTAGTTGTGATACTCTGAATAGTCGGTAATTCCGTCTCCATCGGAATCTTTGTCGAAGAAAATCTCGTCAATCCCGCCGTCGCAGTCGTCATCTTCACCATTCAGAATCTCTTCCATGCCGGGATTTACACTTGCATCACCTTCATCGCAGTCCTGGAAGTGGTACCAACCGTCCAAATCCTGATCGGGATCAAAGGTCAAAGGGTCTGACATGGTCCCAAATAGCTCTGTGCCATCCAATAGGCCGTCCCCGTCCGAGTCGTTGTTGTTTGGATTTGTATTGTAATCGTAATACTCGATGTAGTCGGTCAACCCGTCGTTATCCGAATCTGACCAGAAGAAGTCTTCATCGATCTGACTGTCGCAGTCGTTGTCCACTCCGTCCAGGGATTCGGGAACGCTTGGAGAAAGGCTACTGTCATTGTCATCACAGTCGTCGAACCAATAGTAGCCGTCACTATCCGAATCAGGGTCCGTGAACAATGGGTCGCTGAAATATACCTCCACTTCCTCGAGATCACTCATACCGTCCCCGTCGGTATCAGGATTTGTCACATTGGTTCCATGCTGATGGTACTCTAACCAGTCTGACAACCCATCCCCATCCTGGTCCGTTTGGTTGAATCCCTCATCAATTAATTCGTCGCAATCGTCATCTATCGCATTAAGAATCTCCGTCCCGTTGGGATTCACAAGAGGGTCTGAGTCATCACAGTCATTGAAGTGATAGAATTGATCGCCATCTGCATCAGGATCGAATACAAGTGGGTCACTAAACCAGAAGTTAGACTCTTCTCCATCAAATAGCCCGTCCCCGTCGGTATCATTGTTGAGCGGGTCGCTCCCTACAATACTCACTTCAGCATAGTCGTCAAGACCGTCAATATCAGTATCGACCGAATGCGGGTTGGTCCCGTATGTGATCACTTCCTCATAGTCATCCAGCAAATCGCCGTCCGTGTCATTGCTTAGGGGGTCGGTAAAGTACTGGGTCACCTCCTGGTAGTCGGTAAGACCGTCAATATCAGTATCGACCGAATGCGGGTTGGTCCCGTATGTGATCACTTCCTCATAGTCATCCAGCAAATCGCCGTCCGTGTCATTGCTTAGGGGGTTGGTCCCGTATGTGATCACTTCCTCATAGTCATCCAGCAAATCGCCGTCCGTGTCATTGCTTAGGGGGTTGGTCATGTACTGGATCACTTCCTCGTAGTCGCTTAGGCCATCATCGTCTGTGTCGTTGTCAAGGGGGTCTGTGTTGTACACGTCATTTTCGTTTACATCGGTCAGCCCATCATTGTCATCATCCTCGTCAACGTAGTCGCATACGGAATCGGCATCAGTGTCTATTGGAGTTGAGTTTGAGTCGAGCGAATCAGAGTTGCAATCAATTTCGTTTTGGTCTCCATAGCCATCGTTGTCGTCGTCCAGGTCCTCGCCAGAGTCCTGGCACCCGTCCGTGTCGTAATCCGTCGAGCTGTTGCTGGTCCACCCCAAGTCTCCGGTGCTGCAGTCGTCATCAGCGTCGTTTAGCGAGTCGTCGTCGTCGTCAGAGTCTAAACCATTCGAATAGCCATCATTATCGTAGTCCTCAGCATCAACTCCGTGAAAGTAAACTGAAGCCCAAGTCAAGGACCCGTCTCCTGAATTCGATGACCCCGGGTCCCTTACCTTCAGGGTCCAATTTCCAAAAGAAGACTCGCCCCAGTGCTGAACTGTTCCGAATTTCCAGTAATTGTAACTTCCTCCTCCTACCCCGCCCTCCTGGGCTAGCCACGACTCATGACCGGAAGGGGATTCCAAGACGATTTCTAGATCCTCCCAGTCCGTATGATCAATGTCAACAACTATGTCCACCGATTCCAGGATAATATCTTCCGTCACCGAAAAACCGACTTCTGTCCAACTTGAACCTCCATTGGGGATGTCTACTTCCGCGGTTAAGTTCTCGTATGTGACATTCGTCTCCTCCCCAGACCCAGTCCAGTTCTCGGCTAGAGAGACTGCCGCCCCCGCGTCAACGGCGCCGAATCCGAACTTGTGAGAGACCAAGAGCCCAGCCCCGTTAACGTTCCATGATGAGTCGCTTGCATCATTCTTCCTTGAGCTGTGAACCAGAATATGCTGCACGTCTCTCCAAGTCAGATTTTGATTCGCCTCCAAAACCAGTGCGATGACCCCTGAGACTAGAGGTCCAGAACTCGAAGTGCCACCGAATCCGTGAGTGACATCCCCCGACTCATAACCCCAGCTCCCTGTGATATCCGTTGTGGTAATCCCCTCATAGCCGAGACTATCCGGATTTCCGTTTGAGTGAGAAGTGACTAGTACGTTGGCTCCGGGTTCGGAGTACCAAGTCTGCACCCCGAAGTGGGTAATGGCCGTGACAGCAATTGTATACCTCGAGTTCGTCCATCCGTTGTAGTTGCCGTTGCTACCATATTCCAGATCGTTTCCATTGGACCAAACGTAGATGTTCCCGAGCCCAGATCTTCCATTGTAAACCGAGTCTTCTATTGCTGCAGCGGTATATCCGCCCAAGCCAACTAAATCACAGGAACCGCCGCAACCACCAGGTCCCCAAGAATTGTGGTAGATGTCAATGATGTCGTTTTCATGGCTAAGTGCTTCCGCATATTCCCAGTCATAATGGCCACAAGCGATAAACCGATGTCCGGCGATACTCGCACCGAAAGCTGCACCTGTAACGTCGATAGAGTTGTTTCCAGCTGCTGCGGCGACTCCTGCAACCGCCGTTCCATGGGCCTCGCCAGAGTTATTTGGGCTGGGATCTGCGTCATTGCTGCACCAGTCGTATGAGTATTGTGATAGGTAGTTCGGATAGAGGTCGGGATGGTCGTATTCAACAGCATCATCGTAGATTCCAATAACCACGCCCGAACCATTGTAGGTGTTCCAAACTCCTGATACGTTCGCATCCTCCATATACAACCCGCTGGTGGTCTGTCCCGAGTTGTTCAGGTGCCACTGCTCACCGAATTCAGGGTCGTTTGGAACTAGTTGGGGGGTGGCATGCATCTTTACTTGGGGGACGAAGATCTCAATCTCACCGGACTCCAGTGACCTAGAGAGTCTTTCCAGAGCACCAGAAGGGTCAGTGAAAGTCCAGATGTATGACCCCTTCAGAAATCTTACTGGCTCGCTCGAATCAGGCCTTGCAATCGTTCGGTAATGCTCTTCTATCGGAATCCCAGTCACCACCCCCCAATATTCCGTTTGCGAGATTACGTTTTCCTCATACGAGCCTATGTCCGATGCACGAGCAAAGGCGATCCTTACCTCCATCGAGTACGACTCCAGGATCCCCTTGCTACCTTCTAGCGACGCGTGGTCATCGTGCTGCGAACTCTCAGTTGGCGAGCCCCAGACTTGTGGTGAAACTAGGATAAGAACCAGGATAATCGAGACGAATCTCATGCAACATTGAGGGAACTCAAGAATATAGCCTTATGCAACAAGTTTTGATTCTGTCAGGGAGTAATGCCCGATTCGTCGTGAGAAGAAACTCTCCAGTACATGAATGGTGCTATGACGAGGTACATCAGAACCCCATAGACTCCCGAGGGAAGGCTGAGTGTGGACAGCCCTCCGTCCGGTGCAGCTAGGATAAGCCCTCCAACCGTTATTCCCACCGTGGCGTTCTGAATCCCGCTCTCAATAGACACGGTGGTGGCCCTTACTGCCTCTAGATCGAGCAACTTTGCGCTCTGGAAGCCAATTGTCAGCATCAGTACGTTCAATGCCACTACAGCAGGCCCCAGTGTCCCGATATTATCCATCAGAGTGTCCCACTCACTAGCAATTGCAGCAAGGACGATAATCACGAAAAGAACGGCTGCAGCGGTATTTACCCCCTTCTCCATGCCGTCAGCAGCATCGGGAAATTTTGACCGAACCCCCATGCCTATCAAGACGGGGATGGTGGTAAGCAGGAACATGGTTATTCCCAGAGTGATGATGTCTATCTCAGGAGCATCCTCTCCCATGAAGTGGTCCATTGAGAAACCCACAATCAGGGGCAAAGTGACTACTGTCACCACCGACACGACCGCTGTGTAGGAAATAGACAGCGCAGTGTCTCCCTTTGCGAGCTTTGTCAGTATGTTCGAGGTAACCCCACCCGGGCAGCATGCCAGGATCATCACACCCACGGCTAGCTCTCCCTCGAGACCTGCTAGGGTGGCTATTGCGAACCCCATTATTGGAAGCACAACCATCTGGTTCGCAACCCCTACCCCGAATGCCTTGGGCTCTCTGAAAACTAGGGAGAAGTCCTCAACAGTCAACCCCAGTCCCAACGAGAACATGATGAATGCCAGCGATAACGGCAGCACCACGTCAATGATCACATTCCCATCTTCTTCAGATTCTTCTTGGGCCTGAGCTGGTGCTGCTAGTATGACTAGCACGACCAGCGCTGTAATGGCTACTACACCGTGTCTCATGACCGTCGAGGAAATTGACGCCGTATAACCTGTGCGCCCCTATCTACGAACTTCTGAACTCCGAGATTGCCGAGTGCACTTCCTCGTCCGACATCATCCGCCTCTGGCTCTTAGCAACCTCGAACATGTGGGCCACCACGTCGTCTTCTGCTTCGTAACCGTTCCTCTCCAACCAGTGAATCACGTTGGACCGTCCGCTCATATGGCCTATTCTGATTACCTGTTGGAGGCCGAAGTCACCAGCAGGCACTCCCGAGTAAACTCTGTCAGCAAGCCAGTTGTCCCCCTTCTTCATGGCCTTGATAACCGCTGATGCGTGGACTCCCGTCCCCGTCTCGAACGCATCTTCACCGAAGACGGGATAGTTGTGGGGTAGGGCCACCTCGACGTACTCGTGAGCCTTCCTCATGTACTCGTTGAGCGCGGTCAGGTCGTTCTTGATCACCCCCATGAGGCTCATGTTGACCAGGGTCTGGTCTAGAGGTGCGTTTCCGGCCCTCTCTCCGATACCGAGGGCCGTCCCGTGAATCACGTCTGCGCCGGCCTCGTATGCAGCTAGGTTGTTCGCTACACCTAGCCCTCTGTCCTGATGCCCATGCCAGTTGACTTCTATGTCCCTCCTCTTAGCTCCAGAGTCGCGAATAACTTCGTCTTGGATGAACCCCAGTAGCTTCCTGACCCCATTTGGAGTCACATGGCCGCATGTATCGCAAACGCATATCCTGTCTGCCCCGAGCTCAATTGCTCTTGTGTAGACCTCCTTGATCTCTTCCGGCTTGCTCCTTGTGGTGTCCTCTGTAACGAACATTACAGGGATATCGTTGTCCACAGCGAAGGTCACAGCAGATTCTGCCGTAGACAGAATCCTATCCATCGTCCAGTTCTCTGCGAACTGTCTGATCGGGCTAGTACCAAGGAATGCACTAGCCTGAATCTGCCGCTCGTGCTTGGCCTGAAGGTCCACTAGTGGTTCAATGTCGGACACGACAGTTCTTACAGCGCAGCCAGGCCTAATCTGGTAGTCGTTCTCGCCCATGTGCCCTAGCATGGCATCAATGTGATCTATGTGGAAGGGGCCCGCACCGGGAAGACCGAGATCCACCTTCTGGATACCAAGCCGCTCCATGTAGTCGACCAATTCGATCTTCTGTTCTATTGGGGGGTTCCTCGCGCTGGGGCTCTGGAGGCCGTCCCTCAGAGTCTCGTCGTCGAACCACAACTCGTGAGGGTGATCAGACTCGTCGCGATCGATCGAGTAGTCGATCTGGTTCCAGTCATAAATTAGGTCGCGCTCCTCCACCGGCTCACCCGTGTCATCCCATGGTTCGCTCGGTGTTTGAAACCATCGGGACGACTATGAGCGAGACGATAGCTCGGTTCTGCCGATTGAGGCCATGGCAATCACCGCTCCTGCGATCGCTCCAGTCATGCCGAAGCTTGCTGAGACGAGCACGACGAACATCAGGGCCAGATACAGCATCGACACGAAGAATGAGCTAGCTGCGCTAGCGATTCTACCCGACTCATCGGGCTGCTCAGAGACGTCGATCCTCCAAACCGTGGACCCGTACCATACGCTTAGGGATGCTGCCGTCAATCCCAACAGGTAGTACATCCAGTCTCCGGTGTCTACTGATCCCATTGACATCGGTGCTGCTAGTGAAAGTACCACTAGCAGGACGCAATATATCTTCATCTCCGATATCGTCCTCTCTGCACCTTTCACGTTAGGCATCATGGGAACCCCCACTTCGGCGTACTCCTCTGAGCGGTAAAGTGCTAGGGCCCAGAAGTGAGGCGGGGTCCAGAGGAATATGAGGACAAACATGAACCAGGGCATCAGGCTACCCAAATCAATCACGGACTCTATGGCCGATTGAACTGAATCAGTGGAGATCGCAAGGCTATCTTCGCTTGCAGCCCAACCGATCACCGGAGGCGTCGAACCGGCTATCCCACCGATTACGATGTTCTGAGGAGTACTGCGCTTCAGCCACATACTGTATACAAAGACGTAGAAGAGGACGCTGAAGGCTGACCAGAATGCCGCCACGGAGTTTGACAGGTAGTAGAACCAGGATACACCCAGCGCAGAAATGCCCGTTCCGAATGCCAACGCCGACTTTGGGCCAACCTTCCCTGTTGGAATGGCCCTGTTCGCGGTACGGCTCATCTTCGGGTCTATGTCCCTATCGTACCACATGTTGATTGCATTCGCGCCCCCTGCTGTCAAGTAGCCTCCAACTAGAACCACAGCAATAGTGCGCACAGATCCAGATTCGAGCCCCGGTCCCAGAACGTCATGAACCACTACTGAGCAAATTGCTGTGATCTGCAGAAGAACGACAACCCTTGGTTTTGTCAGAGAGAAGTAGTCGGATACGGACACAGCCATCAATCACCCTCCGTCGAGATAGCGCAGCCTATCCAAGCAGTTGCCAGAGCGAGGAAAGTGAGTGAAGCCAGCATCAGGTGAACCAGTGAGAGGAATTCCAAGAACCCTCCCTCTAAATCCCAGGATAGAATGTAAGTCGCTCCTATTCCAGCGTTAACCGTGTATAGCCCAGTAGCAAGCCAGATCCAACTCCTGAGAGCCCCAACCTCCTCTGAGTCCCTCCAAAACCAGTAGGACGCCGCGAGCAAGGCAATCCAAATGGCTCCTACGAACCATCTGTGGATCATCTGTGACTGGGCAACTAGATCGTCAATAGAGTCTACTAAATTCCCACTGCAGAGAGGCCATGAGTTGGGCAGACCGTCAACCCCGCAACCCGTGTTCGCCCCGGGAGTTGTTGAGACGAAGGTCCCCGAGAAGATAGACAGGAACGCCCCGATGGTCAACCAGGAGACCCAAAGCCCCCACTTCCTGGAAACACCCCTTTCGAAGTCTATCCAGGAAGGAACACCTCCTTGGCTCCTGGAGATAGCCAGCCATAGCCAAACCATGCTCATGATGAATGCTAGAGCGGAGCTGAGGTGCAGCGCTACGCTCCAATGCAAATTATCCAGCTCAACGGTCAACCACCCCACTGCACCCTGCCAGAGAATCAACGCTACTGTAACAGAAGAAGCAAATCTAGCCTCCTTGCTGAGATTCTGGTTTTTCCTGACCGAATACCAGTTCACCAGCACCAGGGGCCCTAGTACCGCCCCTGCTAATATCCTGTGGGCCCACTCGGTGAAGATCTGAAACGTCGTGTATCGATGGCCCGAGCCTCGAGAGTCTATCTCGCCGGGATTAGCGTTGTACCATGCCCCCTGGTCTTCTTCGGAGACATCAAAGCCCCATGTCCCGAAGCAGGTGGGCCAATCTGGGCACGACTCTCCTGCATCGTATATCCTGATTAACCCGCCAATGGCGACAACGACCAATGTCAGTCCCAAGAGCCAGGCTGTGAGGCTTTTCGCTTCAGTCCAAGGAGTCAACTGCTATCGCTCCCTGTAAGGGGCAGTGACGCTTCACTCTTCCCTGATGTGAGGGTCAATGTCGATCGGGATACGGTTCTGCTCGTACTCAAGGGTGGCAATCTTCATCGGGTCGAGAACCACCTTCTCCTTTGCGTCATCAACACCGTAGAGCTGGACCAACTCTTCGCTGAACTTCTCCCTGAGCTCGTCCTCAGATACGAATAGGGGTGCCCCCATGCTAATCTGGAGGGCTCTTGCTCCGATTATCCTAGCTTTTTCGAATCGTGTGTGGGCTCGTGCGGGCTTAACCATCGGGCGGGCGACCGGAGACCCCCAAATAAGGTCTATGACTCAAGTTGGCGCGCGCTCAGCGCTGGTTTGTCTCCACCATCATCGCTACCGCATTGCCCCCGCCGAGGCAAACCGTAACAACGCCTCTTTTTCCCCCTGTACGCATCAACGCATTGACCAAGGTCATCAGGCATCTAGCCCCCGTGGCCCCAAGAGGATGGCCGATTGCAATGGAACCCCCGTGTAGGTTGAACGAGTCCTCTGGGACACCTAGTGACTCTCTTATCGCGCACGAAGCAGAGGCAAACGCCTCGTTGTGCTCTAGGATGTCAACTTCACCTATCCTCAACCCAGTTTTCTCTAGGAGCTTGTTTACGGTTGGAATGGGGGCTGACATCACCCTGTGAGACTCTACCCCGGAGGTTGCGAACCCCACTATCCTGGCTAGTACGGGAAGACCGAGCTCCGCTGCAGCTTCCTCCGAGGCGATTAGAACCGCTGACCCTCCGTCCGAGACCTGGCTAGCGTTTCCAGCCGTCACTTGCCCGTGTTCAGTGAATACGGGCCTCAGCCCGGATAGGGCCTCCTCGCTTGTTTCCGGCCTGATCCCCTCGTCCCTTTCCAGGGAACCTACAGGAAAGACCTCGCTATCCAGCCATCCCTCATTCCATGCAATGTTCGCTAGAGAGTGCGATCTAGCCGCGAAAGCATCCGATTGCCCCCTTGTTATCCCGCACTCGTTTGCCACCGTCTCACCGGTGTTGCCCATGGACTCCCCTGTGAATGCGTCATTCAGACCGTCTTGCATCAACACATGCTCCAGAGAAGAGAACGAGACGTCCTCTCCCTTTCTGACATCCCTTGCTATGTGAGGGGCGTTGCTCATTGACTCCATCCCCCCAGCTACTACTATCCTGGAGACCCCTGCTTTGATCTCAGTCGCTGCGATCATTGCCGCCTTGAGACTGGATCCGCAGACCTTGTTGATTGTGGTGCATGGAGTAGTCACCGGCAAACCAGCTCCCATGGCTACCTGTCTTGCAGGTGCTTGCCCGCATCCCGCCTGTAGAACATGCCCCATGTACACCTGGTCTACCATACCGCTCGAGGGATCAATTCCAGAGCGGTTAAGCAGCTCCTTCACGGCCAATGTGCCTAGTTCGACGGCGCTGAACTCAGACAAAGCTCCCCTGTATTTGCCGACCGGAGTACGTGCGTATGCGCAAATAACTGGAACTGGCATAATCGGCCGACCTAGGGCTAAGCCTTCAATCCTATGAATCTGCAGTGTATCCGTAGAAAGAGGCGTTCTGCAACTCGGGTCTCCTTTGTGGCTTAACCAGTATGGTCCTGACCTCCCAGAGGTCCTTGAAGATCCTGTATCTGGCCGTGGCGTCTAGGTAGTCGACCCCACTGGTCCCCCCGGTTCCAGTCCTCTTTCCAATGATCCTCTCCACCATGCGAGCATGATCGTGCCTCCACTTGGCCATGGATTCCTCCAGTTCTACGAATGCGTCTATCAGCCTTCGCGGCCAAGTAAGAAGAGGTAGTTCTCGGTACGATTCTATGAACAGCAGTCCTGCCCTTGCACGACTGACCTCTCCATCCGGAATCAGGAATGAGACAGCTGACTCGTGAGCGGAGTCCATTCTCTCCTTAACAGAACCTGGGTCTCTTCCTCCCACCGATTGCATCCTCTCTACGGCCTCCTCCCCCATCCTTCTGTGAGACTCTAGGTGGGAGTTTACGTATTCGCTGACAGTCTCATCGTCACCATCACTATCGAAGGCCGATCCCATGATTGGGGTCCTCTCTATCCACCTCATCAGAGAGTCGTAAAGGGTGTCCTCTTCGAGTCTGCCCTCTAGTCTAGACAGCACCTCCTCGTCCTCCCCCCCTCTCTCTGCGAGCTTTCTGAACGCGGTTAGGGGGTCTACTCCGAACATCCTGTCCTCAGCCTGGAGACCAAGGAGTGCCTCGAACTCTCTCATCTGGAATGACTCGAAGCCCGAGGCAGTTCCTAGTCCGTCTCTGAATGCAAGGAAGCCCTGTGGGGTAAGTGTCTCTAGAACTGTCCATTGGTTTGCCATAAGGCGGAAAATCTCAGTGGTCCTAGCTAGGTGATCCACTGTTCGAGGGACATCATCCTCCGGGACTGGGACCTGTGCGAGAATGTCCCTGGCCTCCGAAAGCTCCCTGATGATCTGTTTGAACCAAAGCTCGAAGGTCTGGTGCACGATAATGAAGTGCATCTCGTCGGCTGTGACTTCACCCTCGGCCCCTTGCAATTTCAGTAAATCGTGAAGCCTCAGATAATCCCCGTAGGTCCAGTTGCCCGGCTCCCCGTTGCCAACCATGACCCATCCATGGGGGGCACACTTGAAGGGTTGTCGCAATCCAGAACTTCTCAAATGCTCCAATCGTTCCGAGAAGGCATGGCTGACACAGGTGCGTGGCCAAATGACCCGGATGCCCCTCGTCCAGACCCGGCGTTGAAGCTACTAGTCGAGGACGGGCTGGAGCTCATCGCACCTAACCAGGCAGATGCCGAGGAGCTGTTCATCAGGGTGGACGAGAACAGGGGGCACCTCAGGGAGTGGCTACCGTGGTTGGACGACGTCACATCTTTAGACGACGAAGTAGCACTTATTCGAAACGAGTCGGAGAAGGTCTGGGGGTCTGCCAATTGTTCCAAGTTGTACCTAATTCGCTTTCACGATAAAATTGCAGGTGT
>CAYPWN010000040.1:0-11665 GCA_964414525.1 uncultured Candidatus Poseidoniales archaeon
CAGGGTCTATTGCTCCCAAAGCAACAAGCATAGACCAGACTAACCCACAGGCCCTAGTAAAACCGAATAGATGGCCGTCAAGAACTTTGCTGGAGCCATGTCCAAGACTCCGCAGTAGTTCTGACTAGGATTCCCTCTAGCTCAGCCTGTCCAATTAGGTGCTCTGCGGATGTTTCTTCAATTTGTAGACGAGACAGTTCTGAAGTTAGGGATTGGATGGTGAGGAATCCCTGATCATTAGTTGCCTGATTCATTGCCCTCATTATCGCTGATGGAGATTTACTATCGCCCATGGAAGATGTCAGGCCTAAACCCTTCTTCGAAGAGCGTTTGGATATATCTCCGAACAATTCGTTAGGAAGATTGGCCCTTGATACTGCTTCTGACAATTTTATAGAATCCTCAAACACACTGATCTTTCTCGATATTTTTGATCCACATCTGGGGCAACTCTGGGCACTTCCTTTCCTAATCCCGAATGAACGCCCACAAGAGCACTGCATGTGGTGCCAAATATCTCCCACGAAACAGAAATATATCGTAGGTACATGATTTTGTCTGGAGAATGTGAACTTTTACCATCTGGCACTGTATCGGACCAACATGATTCCACGGAGAATAGGTGTGATGGTTTCATCGGCACTAGCTAGTGTTTCTGTTGTAATCATGGTTGTTGAGAAAGCGATTACTGCAGAGGCATGGGGCCTGCTACTCCTTACCCCATTCCCGATGGTCTTCTCTCTTTCCAAAGATTCCGGTGTCGAAAATATTGTCATCCTGGAAGAGAATGAGTGGGCGGATTCTGAAATGGATGTAGTGACTGAAGGTGTCGGCGACCCGGTCGAAGCGGGATTTGACTTGCCTGTCCTTTGATCATGATAGACGGAGAGTCTCTAGGTTAGCTGGTGCATAGGTCTGGACCTTGAACCTATCACGAAGACCGATCCTGAAAGCGTTACACGTCTGGGGGTCTCCGTGGTGGCAGATAATCTTCCTTGGAGTGGGGTTCAGGGCTGATACGTAGTCCATTAGCTGGTTCCTGTCTGAATGACCGCTGAACCCGTCAATGATTGCCATATTGCAACTCACATCTAGCATCAGTGTCTGCCCCTTATCCATTAGTGGCACGTGGGAGTGGCCCTCTTGTAGACGTCGTCCCAGTGTACCTGAGGCTTGGTAGCCAACAAAGCAGAGAGTGTTTCCTGACTCAGGGGCCCAATGCTTGAGATACTCAATTATTGGCCCCCCAGTCATCATTCCACTGGTTGCAAGCACGATGCATGGACTGGGGTCAAGTAGGATAGACTCCCTGAGCTCCCTAGAGTCAACTTGTTTGAACCATGGGGAGTTGAATGGGTTCTCGTCACCACCCTTGAGCATCCTCTTCTTGAGCTCCCTGTTGAGAAAGTTCGGGTGACTAGAGTGAATTGCTGTAGCTTCACTGATCATTCCGTCGAGCCATACTGTAACTGGTGGGACTCGGCCGGACTTGAACAGTTCGTCTATTGCTAACATGACCTCCTGAGAACGGCCAACTGCGAATACGGGACAGAATAGCTTACCTTTCCTGCCTAATGTATCCGATACTAAGTCCTGTAGCTCTTGGCTAGCCTGTTGGCGGGTTGGCTGGATGCTCTGGGGTCCACCGTACGTGGACTCTATGACAAGAGTATCCACTTTTGGAAATCTAACCGTAGCAGCGTCGAATAGCCAGGACTTCTCGTACTTTATGTCTCCAGAAAACAGTAGCTTGTGCTCAGTCTTTCCTTCTCCAATTTGCATGTACACGCTGGAGGAGCCTAGAATATGGCCTGCATTTTCCATAGTCATCTTGACATCTGGAGCTATGTCAGTCTTCTCCCCCCAGTTCACGTCGACAACATGCTTGATGCACTCCTGTATGTCTGCCTTGGAATACGGAGGCTCGTTTCCCTCCGCCTGGGAGACCTTGATGTAGTCGATTTGAAGCAGCGTCATCAAATCCCTAGTCGGCGGGGTACAGTATACTGGGCCCTTGTAGCCATATCTGAACAACACAGGAAGCATGCCTATGTGGTCTACGTGAGCGTGGGTGATTACAACAGCATCTAGATTGTCTAGAGGAAGTAGCTCTGGTGCGGCAAAGAATGGCTGTACCTCACTCTGGTTGTTCGTGGGTTTGGCACCGACATCTACCAGGATCTTTGACTCGTTGGTTGTCACTAGGTGCATAGCTCTTCCAACCTCCCTGTATGATCCAAGTGCCGAGACCCTTACCCAAGGCTCTCCAGGCCTCTGATGACGATATATACGTGTACCGAACTTCCTCAGAAGAGTGCTTCTTTCATCTGCAAGCTCCTTCCTGTATCTCCTAATGTCGTGCTGAGTCCTACTCTCCCGGGCAGGGGCCCTTTCGACCTTAACGAGCCAGCCGATCTCATCTCTGAGGGAGTTGACGTGGGAGCCCTTTGGCCCCACCGCAGATGCTGGGTCGTCGCACTCCAGAATCACCTCGCTCAATGCAGGATCTAGCCAAACGTTTCTGACTTCGGCTTCCGGGGGGATAATTCGATTTACGGCGTCGTGGACTTCATTATCGTCTGCGAGTATGTCATTATGCGGCCTTACTACGATTCTTCTTTTGATTGCCTTTGCAATCTTGACGGTAAGATTTTCCCCGCCACCCGAGAACTCCGCCGGTTGATTTGTGATAATCGAAATTGATCCTGCCTCTAGAGATACCTCGTAATCTATCCCAGAAGGTACCAATGTCGAGAGCTTCTTCTTTATCTCGGGTAGCGTCAATCTCATGTTATACCTCCAGCATCCGCGGAAGGGCCGTTATGAGGCTCTAGGCCGGGAATGCGTTCAGAATGAAGCGAGAAGTTCGGTGACTTCGTCGTCAGTGAGTTGAGAATATCCTGATTCAGGAGTGATGAATGCCAGATCCATACCATTTCCGCTTGCAGCATCCCTTTGAGCAGATGCGAGAAGGGATTTCGCTGCTAATGTCAGGGCCTGATCTTTGCTCATACCATGCTTGAATTGATCCTCAAGGACCCCATACATGAATGGGCTACCAGAGCCAGTCGCGCAATAAACGTCAGGGATGGAGCCTCCCGCGGAGTCAATACTGTAGACGTTTGGCCCGGAATCATCGACTCCAACTATCAAGAGTTGGACGTAATGGGGCCTTCCAGAGAGGATATTTGCGGTTAGTGTAGCTGCTCCCTTCACTGTCATTGGCTGGTCACGCTTTAGCTCGAAAAGCTTCAACTCGGCAGCAAGGACTCGTGATAGAGACTGAGCATGGCCAACTAGACCTGCTGTAGTAAGTGCGATATTGTCCGAAATTCGGA
This sequence comes from uncultured Candidatus Poseidoniales archaeon, assembly GCA_964414525.1. Taxonomy (GTDB): domain Archaea; phylum Thermoplasmatota; class Poseidoniia; order Poseidoniales; family Thalassarchaeaceae; genus UBA36. The sequence continues at coordinate 3,339 of CAYPWN010000040.1, forward strand.
ACAGCTTCTGGACAGACTTGTTTGCGATGAAGTGACCCATTGTAGCCCTATGGTCGGCCCCCACCACGACTCCGCCCTTGTAGGTAATACCGACAGTGCTGGTTCCAGTCTTTACCGCGTCTGTTGAAGCGTCCATAGAAATCACCGGCGGAGTGGCCGAGTAACTAATTGTCAAAATCGACCCTTTATCAATGCGACGGGGAATAGGCCTGCATCAATATAGATTGATAATAGCAGATTGACCTACGACTTGTAGAAGATATCAAGGGGCTAAAGTGTGTCCACCTATCGTGAGTAACTCAGATGAGGGGCCCAAGTGGGTCGACATGCCAAGTGTATCCAAACACGGTATTGGCGTTCTAGAGGCCGGCGAGTCATATCATGACCTCGGAATGAAGTATCCCGATGCACCCGTCCCGAGAAACAAATCGGACGTGATCGTCCACAGGGGCGTTCTTGAGGACGTGACTGGAATCCCTCAGTTGATGGATTGGGTATCAGATGGAGACATTGTAATCGTAGAAATGACCGGCCTGATGTCCCGTGACATGGAATTGCGACTTGCAGTCGGAAAAATTCAGGATTTCGTAGAGGGGGACATGAGCGGTCAACTAGTCAGGCTTGGAAATTCTAGGCTCCTCCTTCTTCCCCCCAGTTTTGAGAGTGTTAGAGTTCAGTGAGAATATATGCAGAGCCGGATAGAAATCCCCTGTGCTCAGTGTGGCACCGAAGATTCCCTCACGATGCTCTCTCTGTCTTCAGAGATACCATATTTCGGGGAGCACACTCAGATTACGATACTCTGCGAGCACTGTGGATGGAAGCACACTGACTTCATCCCGTCGGAAGGGAAGAAGCCGGGTTTCTGGTCTATTGCACTTGACTCAATCGATAAGCTCACTTCTAGAATTGTGAGATCTTCATCTTGCACAATTCGAATTCCGCAATTGGATCTGGAAGTTACCCCCAGTGGTTCATCTAGCGGCTTTGTTTCAAATATCGAGGGGGTAATAAATCGGTTCGAAAAAGTAGTCGGGACAGTAATTAGGGGCAGTTCCGACTCAAGGGAACTGATTCAGAAGGCAAACAATATCCTGGATGATCTCAACATCGCAAAGTCTGGAGAGAAGAAAATCGAGATTATCCTCCTTGACCCAAGAGGACGGAGCCAGATTATCCACAATGAAGCCGAGTCTAGAGAATTAACGATAGAGGAAGTGGCTGAGCTAGAAACTGGTCCCGATTTGCCTGTTTTCAGCATCTAGATTGCGTCCTCTGCGAGGAACTCACCCAACCTGTCTTCCCACTGGTCCCTCTTTTCCTTTAGATCGTTCAGCCACTCAGATGCACGGTCTATGCATATCTGCTTCACTTCACCTGCTAGTAGCCTGCCACTCTCGTACTCAGTCTTGACCTCTTCAAGCGCATTGTCGTCCTTCTCAAAGAAGAACTGGAGGTACTGGAAGGCCACGTCTCTCGATACATCGCCGCCTAGCCTTCTGTGCTCCTCGACCGTAGGCTGTCCACCGCTGAACGCCCTCTTCACCTTCCTACTCATATCTTCTACACTGTCATCCATGAAAATAGTGGTTTCGGGTTTTGAAGAGGACATTTTGTCTCCGGTCATACCAACTGCAAATCTATGATATGTGGAGCATGGGGGCATAAGTCCCATACCGCCCATTTTTCTCTCGATAGCGAGCATGGCCATTCTAATTCGCGACCTGTCATCCCCCGTGGCGGCAGGAATTTCCAATGTACCGTGTTTCGGATTGGCCTTAATATCCGAGAAGCCAAGATCGCTTACTGCTTTTTCGATCTCAGTAAATACGGCCATCCTAGTGCCCATATCCACATTTCCACCATCGGATACTCCGAACTGAGACATGTTACTATCCTGAAGAGAAATTGCAACGGTGAGACCTCCGTCATTTCTTGGCTTGACATTGAACCAGTTCGTCTTCTGGGCAATGTCTCTTGTTAGCCTCAAGTGGGGGTCTTGGTCAACACCCACGGGGACAACTATGGGTCGAAGCCCCCCATAATCGTCCAACTGAGGGTGAATAATGTCCCCCACCTGAACTAGGGGTGCCTGAACGTGAGCTAGGTTGGTCTCGCCATGGAACCCGTATATGGATTCGAACTCTGAAAGATTGGTCCTACGACCCAATGTGAAGGCTAGTCGCTGAACAGCAGGGCGTGAGCTCTGGAAGTATACATTGGTGGTATCTGGATCCAATCCGAGCGCAGCGTAATTGTGGACATACTCGTTGATCGCCGTCTTCCTGCCTTCGGCTAGTGAGGTGCCTCTTGTGGCAAGGGCCTCTAGGTCCGCAACGGTGACTGTGATATCACCACCTTGCTGCTGGAACCACCTAACTTGGTCAATTACCATGCTGTGTCCCAGATGCATCCGACCGCTTGGCATCAAACCGGTAAGTACGCCGAACGGGTCGGATCTATTCATGCACCCAACAACGACATCTAGGTCCCTATGTGCGAATACAATGCCCCTCCGATGGAGCATTCCAGGTTTAGGAAGGGAGGTCGGATCTACCGATGATAGGCCGAACTGGTCCACTATCCTAGCATAGTCAGTTGACTGGTCTGAGGACCATGGGTCTATCCTACCGTCATTTGCCATGATTTGCCGCCATTAATGCACCCAATCAAACCATCGATAGATTTAGTCGGAATATTGCCGGACCGTCAGTCCGATTAAGGGGGCCGCATTCGGAGCGTCATGTCTGCCATACACTGTTTTGGTGTTGGGCTTGTTGGGTCCTACGTTGCCAAGAAGATGGCAGAATCCGGTCATGAGGTTCATGCATACGATCCACAGCCACACAGAGTGTTCGGTATCCCTGGCATTCAGGTGCACCACTTGCAGCCCGGCGAAGACCCAATTGACGTTTTGTCGGAGAAAGTAACTCATGAAGACGGATTCGAGTTCGATATGAACAAGGACATCATAGTGAATATGCTACCCGGGGACATTGGTCATGCCAGCACTACAATTCTAGCAGAATATCCATGGAGGACTGTAGACCTTAGTTTCAGCAAGTTCACTCCAGACAGAGACACTGAGAAGGCCCTAGAATATGGGGCATCAATACTATGGGACACTGGAATCGCTCCAGGACTGTCCAATATGCTCCTTTCGGAGTCGTACAGGGTAATGGGTCCCCTCAATTTCGGTCATGTCCGCGTGGGTGGAAACCCTACCGGGCCAACATCAGGTTGGAACTACATGGCCCCATTCTCTCCAATCGATGTAATTGCCGAATACACTAGGCCGGCGAGGGTAGTGAGGGATTCCGAGCTCGTAACCCTGCCAGCTCTATCAGAGAGGCACATGATTCACGTTGATGAGAAGGGCGAAATGGAGGCCTTCCTAACAGACGGGCTCAGGAGCGTGCTGAATTCAATTCCCGCGATTGAACTATCCGAGTATACCGTGAGGTGGCCCGGTCACATTCAGAGATTCATAGATGAGCGAGATTCCGGTATGATCGACGAGGAAATGCTGGCTATCGAGTGGCAGTACGATCAGAAAATTCCCGAGTTCACGTGGATGGAAGTAGTTGCAGAGGGCAGAGATGGCACCCAAATGTCTTGGACTGTAGAGGATCACGGTGGTGACGACGGTCACTCGATGGCTAGATGCACAGGACTGGTCACAGTTTGCTGTATAGAAGAGTGGCTTAAAGACCCGGAAATGCTGCCTCCCGGGGTGCATGCCCCCGAGTCACTCTCCTCAGCTGTTGTATCAAGAATATTGGATAGGATGGCTGACGAGGGGGTGCATATCGAAGGGCCCGTCGTCACTCCTCCTGATCAATGAATTAAGAGGCCTGGTCCTTCCTTAATAGGTACGAAATTGATACTGGAACAGCGACTAATACGGATACGGCGACCGTTGGAATAACCCATCCTACCCCCTCTTTCAATGGCCTCTCAACCAGCCATGTGAATACGAGTTCAGAATCCTGAAAATCCGATGTCCATCTGAATAGATTGGAAGTATGGTGCCCTACTACCGTTACCGCATGATGTAGCCCGTTGAACGTAGCAAGCGGGTAGGATAAGGCTGAGTCGGTGATACTATTCAGCTCAATTGTAACAGATGTCCCCGGGGGCTGTGTTAGAATAATCCCCTCGGACGTCTTCCTCCACCCATGTGTCAATTTTCTTACATCCGACTCTAATTCGGGGTACTCCTCACCGGAGGATCCAGCCACCGAGAGTACTGTTTCGTTGAAGTCTATCCTGATTGTACCAGGAACAGACCAAATTTCAGCAGGGCTAGAAACAGATGTCAATGTAGATCCTTCTACTGTTAGGTGAGTCGAGTATCCTGCGACCTGGTGAAGGTGCCACTCCGCCAACGTAGTGAACCAAACGTCCTGGGCCTCCAACCATGCAATGACATCCTTATCCTCCCTCACCCTGAGATCGTCTATCCTCGCCCTCCAGTGAATGCTGACGAGTGTGTGCTCCTCTGCAGACTCGAGCAGCCCCTTATCTGCAACTCCCTTCTCCAGGCTGGCGCCATTTCTGATGAAGGACACGAGACCATCAGGAACGTCCTCAAGATTGTCCCCCACAACCAGGAATCCGGAGTCGATCATTGAGTCGGCCGTGCCCTGATCTAAAAAGCCTCCAGTTAACCCGAATGTGAGGGGTTCCTCACCCCACCTTGAAGCATCTGTAAGCCCCATGAGGTACTCCCTGCATGCCTCGATAACCCAGTTTTCATCGATTGTGCTTACGCCTTCGAAACCATGACAGCCGAATTCGTCACCGTTGTCCAGACGCTCTGGGCCAATTACATTTGACAGCCATGTGTCTGTCTCCCACTCGCCGATTACAGGTGGCGCCATCATCGGGATTCCGATCAGAGTGGCCATAGCTAGGGCAAACCATCTGCCTGCCATGACGTTCAATAATGGCTATGTCTATTCAACATTTCAACTGGAAAGTATGAAACACAGAGCTAGCCACGATTGTTTGTGGCTCTGTCCGCTAGCTCACTCGAGTTCATTTCCTCCTCGGTTGGCCTGCAAGGAACTGGGGAGCGTTTCAAGACGCCCCCACTATACCGTTTCCTAGAAAGATACGTTCCTACATTATTGAGGAGCGTTACGAACGTGCATATTATCGGGGCACACAAGGTCCCCATAAGCGGGCCAGCGATATTCTGCGGGAATCACCTTTCGAACCTTGATCCTTTCATCAAGATCCTAGCTGCCCAGAGGCCAATTCACTTCATGGCAAAGGAGGGGCATTTCCAGAAACAGCCCAACAAATTCGTGATGATATCCACGGGTCAGATCGAGACATTCAGGGAAACTGGAGGAAAGGACGCCCTTGCGAGGGCCGTAGATGTAATTCTCCAAGGGGGATGCCTAGGGATTTTTCCCGAGGGTACTAGATCAAGAAGGCCTGAAGCCCCATTCCTCCAACCGGGAAAGACTGGCTTCGCGAGGCTCTCAGCAAGATTCCCAACTGTTCCCGTGGTTCCCATCACCCTAAGCCTCGGTGCAAGGGATTTCATGCCGCCTGGATCAAAGCTTCCTAGGCCATGGAAGAAGATCCATGCAATTATCGACGATCCGATAACATTCGCCGAGTGGGCGTCTCACGTAGATGGGGGTGCGATTGACGATGATTTCGTGAGTTCCCTGATTGAAATGGACGATGATAGAATCGGAGTCGAGTTGCGTAAGCTTTACCGTCGTTTTTCCGATCAACTCATCGATACGCTGCGACACAGGGGGGCACCCTAGGAACGCATCCTTGATGGACTACCTTCTCACAGCATAGAGGGCCCATGCAGCAATATCTCGATTTCCTAAGGCGAATCCTTGTCGAAGGCGAGGAGAAAGGGGATAGGACGGGTACCGGTACCATCTCTGTTTTCGGTCACCAGATGAGGTTCGATATCTCAGAGGGATTCCCCGCGGTAACTACGAAGAAGGTGCACTGGCCTAGTGTGGTCCACGAGTTGCTTTGGTTCCTCTCTGGTGATACTAACGTTGGTTACCTCCAGGAGAACAATGTAAGGATTTGGAACGAGTGGGCCGATGATGAAGGGAACCTTGGCCCCGTATATGGGAAACAATGGAGGAAGTGGGAATCATCGGACGGACGCGTTATTGACCAGATCGACTCCGCAATCGAGATGATAGTGAACAACCCACAGAGTAGGCGGATAATCGTCTCAGCATGGAACGTGGGAGAGCTCGATGACATGGCACTGATGCCCTGCCATGCATTCTTCCAATTCTACGTCAATGGAGGTAGGCTTTCATGCCAACTTTACCAGAGGAGCGCGGATGCTTTCCTTGGAGTCCCATTCAACATCTCGTCATACAGCCTACTGACTTGCATGATGGCACAGGTTTGCGACCTAGAACCCGGGGAGTTCGTATGGACCGGAGGCGATTGTCACCTATACCAAAATCACCTAGATCAGGCCAGGCTTCAGATCACTAGGGCCCCGCTTGAACTCCCACTGCTCCGACTCGACCCCTCTGTGAAGTCGATAGACGAATTCAGATACGAGCACATCTCGATCGATGACTACAACCACCACCCTCACATTTCAGCTCCCATCTCGGTGTAGTGATAAAATGAAGATGGCGATGATCGTTGCTATGGACGAAGACGGCTTTATCGGTAGGGGCAACGGTCTGCCATGGAAACTCGCTAGCGACATGGCTCGATTCAAGAGGCTGACGGAGGCCGATGGATTCAACTCGGTCATCATGGGTAGGAGAACATGGGAATCGCTCCCAGATTCTTTCAGGCCCCTCCCGGATAGGGTTAACATCGTTATGTCCAGAGATACAGACTGGAGTGGGGGCGGTGCGATCACGGCTCTGTACGTAGGGCGTGCAATCGAGATCGCATTCGCGGAGGGCAGTGACGAGTGCTGGATAATCGGTGGCGCCCAGATATACGAGATGTTCCTGGACAGGGTTGATGAAATCCATGTCACTGAGGTCCACACCAAAGGTAGCGGTGACGTCCGTTTCCCCGAATGGGACAGGACCGGATGGACCCAGAATGTAATTGATTCTTCTCACCCGGACGAGGATAATGAGTTCGGTTATACATACTCTGTTTGGACCAAGCATTGATTTGCCTATTTTCTTGCCAAGCACCATGCGAACCTGGCTGATAGTCACAATATTGCTTGTTCCTAGCCTGATTTCAGGATGTACGGACTCAGAAATAGAAGCTGCAGATGGGACACTTGGTTGTACCTACTCGGATGCGGTAAACTACAACTCCTCATCAATCGTCGACGATGGATCATGCATATACCCAGACCCTCCCGAGCCTATACTGGGATGCACGTACACAGATGCCCTGAACCACAACCCTGCTGCGACAGAGGACGACGGGTCCTGTAGGTACCCGGTAGTTGAAGATCCGGAACCAGGATGCACGTACTCAGATGCTTACAACTACGAACAGAACGCCACCGAGGACGACGGGTCCTGTGTCTATGACAGTGACGGGGACGGGATAATCGATGACTTCGAGGAGGGGGGTTGCACCGACACGAATGCGAACAACCACAACTCATCGTCGACCGACGACGACGGCTCCTGTGACTACGACCAGGACGACGACGGGGTGTTCGACTGGGCCGAGTCGGAGGGGTGCATTGATGTGAATGCGACCAACTACGATGAGAGCGCAACCGAAAACAACCATACGATGTGCGAATACCCCTTCGTGATTACTTTAGGGGAGTTGGAGTCCTTCTTAGATAACCCAGACGTTGGGTTGGAAATGATTCTGGTTGGCCTCGGAAACGTGACTGCCTTCATGAGAATAATTGATGTCTCGGAAAGTACCGAAGAAGAAGGACTGGATGGCGATTCCAATGCTAATACGACAGCAGTTGAGGTCATCATGGGGCACGACCCCAGCAACGAGATCGTGTACCAGAGCATGGTCATTAGATTCATGGGGGACATTTCGATGGAGCAAACTACCGTGCAGGGTCCCGATGGGATAAACTACCGGATTGGTAGCCCTGGATCGGGGTCTTGGTACTATGCGAGGGATGAGGCCTATCAGTACGTGAACCCATTCCCGGGAGACCAGGGGGACGAGGATGGAGGACCCCCAGAAGACGATCAGGAAGATGAGGGGTCCCTCTGCGATGAGTTCTTCGATAGTGACCCATTCTATTGGACAAATAATTGGACGCTATCAAACGATAATGGAATCAATACAGCCGAAGGAAGAAACGAGACACTTGGATTGGACGCTAGACTCGAATTCGTCGGAAACCCGCCCCATCTGAA
>CAYPWN010000041.1:0-11426 GCA_964414525.1 uncultured Candidatus Poseidoniales archaeon
AGAGAAGGTCATGGAGTTTATGATAAGAGAGGGTATTTGGGACGGAGAGTAGATGCCTAGCCTACCCGAAAAACGAAAGGAGACAATAAGAGGAGCATCTCTGGTTGTCCTTTCCGTGGCTCTTCTTTTTGTATCGGTTGAGTGCATCGAGAGACTAGACGATGTAAACAAGGAATATGAGAGGGAGTGCGACGTGGAGTACCGATCAATAATAGGCAACTTCACTGCGCCGGAACAAGTCAATTGCGACCTCCTATTGGAAGCCAAGTCTACGAGGACTCTTCAATTTCTAGCAGCACTGTCGTTGTTTCTGGTGACTAGTCTAGTCGGTCTAGCAACGCTGCTAACGCCCGAGGAAAATTAGGCTCCCTTGCCCAGCGACGCCTTCATTGCACCCCTGTCGCCCCCATGGCCCATGTCTGAGCCCGACAGAGCAGAGCTACAACGATTGGCACAACTCGTAGAGGTGAACAGGGAGAGGCTTCAAGCCCTTGAGCATCAAATTCGGAATCTGGAAGGTATAAAGATCGAGCAGGAGCACGCAATCGACGCGCTTGGAGCCATATCGGAAGAAGGGGCGAAGGGGGTAATGGTACCTCTTGGCGCGGGAGTGCAGGTAGTGGCCGACATCCCCGCCGACGCCGGTGCAGTGGTGGACGTAGGAAGCCGGATTCAGGCTGAGAAAACAAGGGAGGAGGCCATGCATATCCTAAGCAAGAGGAACGCTGAGCTAAGGACCATCGTGGACAATGTGAAGAAGGAGTACGACGAGCTAGAGAATCACGTGGTCGAGCTAGCAAACATGTTCAACGAGTCTGTCGAAGGTATCCAGGCTCCAGAAGAACCCCCCGAGTCGACATCAGGGAAATCCGATGGAGCACCATCGAAGCGCAGATCCCGCAGAAAGAGGGGCACAGAGCTCACTTTAGACGACTGAGGACTTACTATGGGGCTTTTCGACCGCTTCAGGAAGAGAGTAGAGGAGGCAGACTATGAAACGGGCATTACTGCCGAAGAAGGTACGGAGCAGGCAGAGGAGGCTCTCGCAGAGAGGGAACAGACCCTCAGAGAAGCCCCGCCTACCGAGGAAAAGGAGACAGCTCCGGACCAGCCAGTCAGCGAGTGGGATGAAATCGATGATGAGGTAGTAGACCCGTTTTCCAAACCTACCAGCTCCAAGGAAAGAAAGAGGGCAACCCGGAAGAAGATCACAAAGGACTCCGAGAAGAATAGCCAACCAATGGCTGTTAAGAATCCTATGGACTCGACTACTGGTAGGAGGCTGGTAAGATCGGAGACGCAAGCCTTCGAGATAGACCTCGGAGACGACTCTAGAATCAGAGGGGGCAGGGTAATCAAGGGCGGAGCAGCCCTGGAAGAGATTCTGGAAGAACTAGAGGACGATCTATTGTCCTCGGATATGGGCCACTCGGCGGTATCGGACCTAATGACAGCTCTGAGCGGCCACCTCATTGGCGCCCGAGTGAACAGGAAGGCTCAGTTGGGAGACGTTGTAGAGAAAGCTCTGAGGGGAGCTTTGCTCTCTCTCCTTAGTGCCGGATACTGGGATTTCGACAGGACGGTGAGGGAGCTAGTAGCAGAAGATGCACCCGTCGTCGTGATGATGGTCGGGGTCAATGGAACGGGCAAGACGACCACTTCCGCGAAGATTGCAAAGAGGCTCGACGATCAGGGGTTCGGCGTCGTACTCGCTGCCGCTGACACCTTTCGCGCAGGAGCGATAGACCAACTTGCGGCTCACGCGGACAGGCTGGGAATTAGGTGCATCAAGAGCCAGAGGGGTGGGGATTCCGCGGCTGTAGCGAGGGACGCCATAGAAAGCGCCAGGGCTAAGGGCGAAGATGTCGTGGTTATCGACACGTCGGGGAGGATGCAGAACAAGTCGAACCTCATGGAGGAGCTCAGCAAGGTTCACCGTGTCACTAGTCCTCACTTGGTCATCTTCGTTGCCGACGCGCTAGCGGGGAACGATGCCGTCTCTCAGGCGATCGAGTTCCAGAGAAAGCTAACCTTCGACGGAGCTGCCCTGTGCAAGCTGGATACGGATGCTAGGGGCGGAGCGGCTCTTTCGATTTCTCATGCAACTGGCCGTCCAATTGTTTTGGCAGGAACCGGTCAGGGATACGACGATCTTGATCTGTTCGACCCTAATTGGCTAGTGGACACCTTGCTCTCGTGAGCCACCGACCACCTCATTCATGAGTCAGTGCCTTTGTGGTACCCCTAGATGACTACAGAAGGAAAGCCCACTGCGCTCATCGTCCACGAGAATCGGATTACTGCGAACAGAGTCAAGTCTATTTTGAGCCAGCGTGGCTGGTCCTCAGAGATTTGCGATGACGGAGACAAGGCTGTTGACGAATTCGTCAGGCTCAATCCTAGGATGGTATTCATGGGCTTGAACCTGCCAACGATGGACGGTCACGTGGCGGCACTTGAGATGAGAGAGAGTGACCCAGAGGCCAGAGTGGTATTCGTCGTTAGCAAGGCTCGCCTGGAGAAGGCCAATGACGCAGCATTCTCCGCCGGAGCCGTCGCAGTACTCACCACACCCCTGACTAGAGCAGACTTCGACCAGCACTGGGTCATGATGAACGGACCCATACCCAACGCACCGGGGCTGGCAGACTTGGACGAGCTCTACCCCGAACTGGAGGACGAAGAGCCTGCTCTACCACAACTCCCCGAAACCCCTCCGGTGGATGAAATGCCACCCGTGCCTGAACCAGACGACCTCCCGAAGAAAAAGCGAAGGCTCATTCCCACGCTCATTCTTCTGTTGCTGCTCGCAGGAGCAGCCGCTGGCGCCGCTATCTACCTAGGCGCTATCGAGATCTAGCCCCGGTAGTCGTCACCCAAGAATTCTGCAACTGCACCGTCTACGACAACGCTTCCGAGAGGAGCCTCCATAATCTCCTCCACCATCACTCCGTGATCTTCAAGCAAGCTCTCGTCTAGTGCGGCTAGCCTCAGTCCGACCCTCCACCTCTTCAGTATCTCCAACGCGACGTAATAACCGATTCCTAACATTACCAGTGCCGAACAGGCCCAGGAGACGACTTCCTGAGTCGCCATACTACCTCTCCATCAAGGCTCCCCAAGATGCATCAGCGTAGTCTTGCGCTGCAGCAGAAGGATTACTAGATCCGTGAATTCCAGAACCTACTATGATGGCGTCCGACCCGGATCTCACCGCATCAGCCGGGTGTCCGTAACGCTGCCCTAGGACTCCTTCAACGGCATCGATGTTCACACCCGGCGTCCAAATCATCCTCCCTTCACCGACCTTAGCCCGTAGGGCTTCCAAGTCAGAAGGAGAGCTACCGTTGCCGATGTAACCCATCACGTGAGGGGAGGCTGTACCTATCTCTAGTGTTCTTTCGCTGTATCCGCTGTCTAGCAGGTTCCCGGAGCTGGACATCTGGGCAAGAAGAAGCACACCACCTACTCTTTCCACTTCGTCCCAGGCTGCAGCAATACCATCCACCACATCGGGCCCGCTTACACTGTGGGAGGTGACCATGTCTGACCATGAGCGGATGTCGTACAACCCCCCCATCTGGGTCTGCACTACCTTTCCTATGTCTGCGAACTTCCTGTCCTCGAACAGTAGCATTCCGTGCCTGTGGGCCGCATCTATGACTTTCGACCATCCCCCAATCGAGAAACCATCGACCATGTCCACATGGGTCTTCAGGGCACACACCCTGCTTCCCACCAACTCGATCATTTCCACGATTCCGTCAATCGTCGGTAGGTCAGCTGCAAGCACCACCAGAGACTCCTTCTCGCAAGCTATCCGCATGAATTCGTGAGATAGGGGGTGCGCGCAGTTGGCCCATCTGGCCCCCCAAGCGTCCTCGTGTTTCATCAGACATCCCTGTGCTCGCCTCTATGTCAAGCCTTTCCCTTTCTCAGAAACATGAAGCCCCGTCAGTTCCCGCACGTACCATGCATCCAGCGCTGCTGGTGGGTTTCGGCGGTGCTATAGGGTCGATAGCCCGTTGGGGGGTCTCTGAGGCGATGCCTGCTACCAGTGACACAACCGTCCCCTGGGCCACAATAGCAGTCAACCTCCTCGGGGCATTTCTCCTAGGGGCTGTGATGGCCTCTTCAGTGCAGACGGACACAATACTGTTCGTTGCTACCGGCCTGCTTGGAGGGTTTACCACTATGTCCGCATTCGGGCTCGAGACAGTTAGGCTTCTGCAGGCTGACAGCACAACTGCAGCTTCCATCTACGTGGCCCTGAACCTACTCGCCCCGGTTACAGCGTGGATGGGGTGGCATTTGAGCGAGGCCTTGCTGGCGTAGGGGTGACAGAATGCCATCAGGTCAGCAGACAAGGCTATTCGAAGTCACCACAAAGGACCTCGATGGACTATCGGATTCCAGAGGAGAGAGCGTCAGATCGATGCTCTCGGCCGACCACGGAATTGAAGTGCAATCTGTCCGGGTAATCCTAGGCTACCAAGTCAGGGCCGACATCTCGGAATTAGAATCAGAGTCCCTGGTATACGACCTGTTCGCTGACCCAGTAATCGAGACTGGGTCAGCATCTACCCGGCTCTTGGATCACTTCCCGTCTGCACCTGAGGCAGCGGTTCAGGTGGGCTACAAGCCAGGAGTAACGGATAATCCCGGTCAGGCAGGATTGGACGGCCTGATCACCCTGTTCCCCGAAAAATCCTCTGCCAGCGTCTCCACGTTCAGGACATTCGCGTTCTGGGGTGTGCCAGATGGAGTGAGCCCAGAAGACCTAGCAGCAACACTCCACAACCCGATGATCGAGAGGGCCTCTGTAGCCGGCAAGGACCAGTGCTACCACGGCTCCTGGCCCGATCTTAGCTTCCCAGAGATTCCACCTGCCACTTTCCATGGTCCTGCGACAGTGGATCTGGAGGTGAGTGACCAAGATCTGATTGACATAAGCGAGAAGGGACTCTTGGCGCTCAATCTCGACGAGATGAGGGCAATACAGTCTCACTACAGGGACCCATCAACGAGATCTGCTAGGCTAGAGATCGGCCTCCCTCCAGAAAGGCCAACTGACGCGGAACTAGAGTGCCTAGCCCAGACTTGGTCCGAGCACTGTTCGCACAAAATATTCGCAGCCAGAATAAGGCACGTAGACACACAGACGGGCGAGGATTCAGTGGTCAACTCTCTGTTCAGGACGCATATCATGCAGCCAACACTGGACATCCAGGAGCAGGTTGACTGGCTACTGAGCATCTTTCACGACAACTCTGGAGTCATTTCATGGAACGAAGATTGGAGCGTCTGTATAAAGGCGGAGACCCACAACAGCCCCAGCGCCCTGGACCCATTCGGCGGGGCCATCACTGGTATTGTCGGAGTCAACCGTGATATCCTAGGCACCGGTTTAGGTGCCAGACCGATCGCAAACACGGACGTGTTCTGCTTTGGGCCCCCTGACTATTCCGGCAGAATCCCGGAGGGACTATTCCACCCCTCCAGAGTCTTTCGTGGGGTCCACTCCGGGGTGAGGTCAGGAGGCAACGAGTCTGGGATTCCCACGGTAAACGGGGCCATAGTTTTCGATGAGAGGTACATCGGAAAGCCGCTGGTTTTCTGCGGCACCCTAGGAATAATGCCCCGGAAGCTGGAGGACGGACGCGAGTCCCACATCAAGACCCCGTCCCCTGGGGACATAGTGTACATGGTGGGGGGTAGGGTCGGCAGCGACGGCATCCACGGAGCAACGTTCTCCAGCCTCGAGCTGACCGAGGAGAGCCCCAGCTCAGCGGTTCAGATAGGCGACCCGATTACCCAGAAGAAGATGCTCGACATGATACTAGAGGCCAGAGACTCGGGGCTAATTCAGGTGATTACTGACAACGGAGCAGGCGGCCTCTCAAGCAGCGTGGGCGAGATGGCTGAGCTGACCGGAGGGGCAGACCTAGACCTCGGTGCTGTCCCTCTCAAACAGGCAGGCCTCTCCTCCTGGGAGATACTCGTATCCGAGTCGCAGGAGAGAATGACCGTAGGTGTTAGCCCCAAGGACTGTGAGGAGTTCGAGGCCATCGCCTCTCTCCACGAGGTAGAGGCCACAGCCGTAGGCACCTTCACAGACTCCGGGGCGTTCGTCGTGAGGCACTGCGACACCCCCGTTGCTCACATCCCAATTGCCTTCCTACACGATGGCTGCCCCCAGCTCAAACTTGAGTCAGAGTGGACCCCTCCTGTTCACATGCCGGTGGAGACCCCCCAGCTCGACGCCGAGGGCATGGGGGGAGTTCTGCGCCGGCTCATCGCCAGGCCCAACGTGGCCAGCAAGGAGTGGTGGGTCAGATCTTACGACCACGAGGTCATCGCTCAGAGTGTGATCAAGCCTTTCTGCGGCGCAAATCACGATGCCCCTAGTGATGCAGCCGTAATAGCGCCCGTTCATGGGGGGACCCAGGGACTCGTTGTTTCCAACGGGATCGCGCCCCGTTACTCCGATATCGACGCCTACGCGATGGCCGCAGCATCCGTCGACGAGGCACTGCGCAATGCCGTCTGCGTCGGAGTGGACCTGGACATGATAGCAGGGCTCGACAACTTCTGCTGGCCCGACCCGATCGAGTCCGCAAAGACTCCCGATGGCAGGTACAAGCTAGCTCAGCTGGTCAGGGCCAACCGAGCTCTGGACGACGTCTGCAGGGCATATCGGCTACCATGCATAAGCGGCAAGGACTCAATGAAGAACGACGCGATGATCGGTGGTGAGAAGATCAGCGTCCCACCAACACTTCTGTTCAGCCTCATCGGCAACCATGCGGACGTACGCAAGGCAGTCTCCTCCGACTTCAAGAGCCCGGGAGACTCGGTATTCATCATCGGCCAGACCCATCAAGAGCTCGGTGCCAGCGAGGTCTCGTTCATGCTGCGCGACGAGGGGTCCGGAGGCATCGGCGGGTCCGTCCCCGAGATAGACCCGCAGAGGAACATCGCTGCCTACCGGGCACTCACATCCGCGATGGGCGAAGGGCTGGTGTCAAGTGCTCATGACTGCAGTGACGGGGGGTTGGCTGTCGCACTAGCAGAGTGCTGCTTCGGATCTGACTCCGGGGCCTCTCTGGACATCTCCTCCCTCTGGTCTGACTGTGAGCACCTCGACTCATGGGGTGCCCTGTTCGGTGAGAGCCTTGGCAGAATACTGGTCAGCGTTTCCCCGAAAAATAGGGCAGCATTCGAGATCGCTATGGCCGGCATATCCTGCTACCAACTCGGACAGGTAACCGAGGGCGACCAAATTTCAGTAACGAGGGGAGAAATTGAGCTAATGTCTGCATCCATGTCTGAGCTGAGGGTTGCCTGGAAGGGAACCCTGCATGGGGGTGGCAGCCCCTGACTCCCAAGGTGGCCGTACTCTCCGGCTTCGGAATAAACTGCGAGACGGAGACCATGGCGGTCTTCGAGATGGCCGGGGCTTCCTCGGAAAGGGTACACGTGAACCGGCTCGTGAGAGGGGACAAGCGACTCTCGGATTACCAGATCATAGCAATCCCAGGGGGTTTCTCATTCGGAGACCACCTAGGTAGTGGTAGGCTCCTAGGCAACCGACTGAGGTTCGGAATCAGGGAGCAGGTGAGGGAATTCGTACGTGCTGGGAAACCGGTAATAGGAATCTGCAACGGTTTTCAGGTGCTTGTCAAGATGGGCCTGTTGCCAGGCGACGAAGAGGTCAGCCTGACCCAGACTGCCTCCCTGGCTCTCAATGACAGTGGGCAGTACGAGAACCGATGGGCAACTCTCGAGTTCGAAGCGGACAGCCCCTGCATTTGGACGAGAGGCTTGGAGCGTATGCGGGTCCCCGTCCGACATGGGGAGGGCAAGTTCGTCACAGACGAACCGTCACTAATGGACAAATGGGCGGAATCGGGCCAGTTGGTTGCTAGGTACGTCGAGCCGAACACCGAATACCCCGGCGCGAGCGACGACATCCTTCCGTACCCGGTTTCACCTAACCAGAGCTGGAGGAATGTGGCCGGCGTCTGCGACCCTTCCGGGCTCGTCTTCGGCCTGATGCCTCATCCAGAGGCGAACCACTCCACGTGGCTAGGGGCTACCTGGACCAGGGAGCGCGCCGAGCAAGGCGAGGGCGAGGGGATGGCTATATTCCACAACGCTATCAGTTTCGTGAACGACGCCCAATAAACGCTCCAGCACCCATTGAGGCTAGGGCCACAGCTGTACCGAAACCTGGCAAGCTCTCCTCCTCATGCCTTTCTGGATCCATCGGGTAGAAGTCCACCAAATCCGAGTATCCGTCACCGTCAGAGTCAGAGAGAAGAGGCTCAACCAAATTGCAAAATTCCCAATACACGCTTAGCCGCCGCAAGAAGTAGTACCGCCACAAGCATGCCCCGCACTCCCTTCTGTGAGGAGACCTCCGACCCGTACCTCGACCCAATCATCCCCCCCGCCAGAACAGCAATTGCAAAGGGAAACAGGAGACTAGTATCTAGGTCCAGCCCCCCCGCTACCCCTGCTCCGGCCAGGCCGGCGAGAGAGTTAAGCCAGACGAACAGGGACGTCGTCGCAGCTGCCTCCTTAGCGGTGGCCCACCTTCCTAGCATCAGAGCGGGCAGAAGGAACACTCCCCCGCCTATCCCTATCACGCCGCTTGCCAGGCCTATGCTCCCCCCTACCGATGCTGCCTTGAGAATTCCGGGACGAGCCACCTCCCCCACTCCGGCATCCCCTGACATTAGCCTCCAGGCAGCTACTGCCAATGCTAGGGAGAGGAGACCGTCGTACAGATCTCCTTCCACGAGTAGGTATCCCCCGATTGCAGCCATAGGGACGCTTGCTGTGACGAACGGCACAGAGAGGCCCATGACGTGGTGTCCGGCTCTGCTGTAGTGCCAGAAAGCCAGACCGGCTACGACTAGATTCAGCGACCATGCGTACTGCTTGAGCCAGATCGCCTCGGCGGCTGCGAATGTGGTCATTGACAGTACTGCGAGGTATCCAGAAGCCCCACCGAGCCCTACTGATGAGTAGAGCGCGGCAACCGCGAAGAGTGCGAGGAGGATCACTACCAGCTCGGTCGAGACCACGAGGGCCGCTCTGGGAAGGACACTTCAACTCCACCGCTTCTGGCATGCCATGGAGATGGGTGTAACGCTTGATAGGGCGCTCGAGATTACCACGGCGACCCCCTTGTCGAGGGAGACTGAGACTGTTTCCCTGGACGATGCCTCCGGGAGGATCCTGGCAACGGATATCGCATCGAGGGTTGACGACCCTAGGTTCGACAACTCTGCAATGGACGGGTGGGCCGTAAGGGAGGAGGACTGCTTGGAATCCGGGACCGTTCTCAGGATAGTGGGAACAAGCCAGGCAGGCTCTTCCGCGATACCCTCCGTAGGAAAAGGCGAGGCATGTGGAATAATGACGGGAGCCCCTCTTCCTGAAGGGGCCGACTCAATAGTGATCATCGAGGACTCATCCTCTGAAGGGGAACACGTCACGATCAACGGCCCAGCGAGGCCGGGCTACATCCGCAGGATGGGGGAGAACCTCAGAGAAGGCACCGTGGCCCTGGAGGCCGGCTCCTTGCTTACTCCAGCCGCAGTCTCTTTGGCCGCCACCATGGGTCACGGCGAGGTCGAAGTCGTCTCAATGCCGAGTATTGCTGTTATCGGGGTTGGGGATGAGCTAACTCCACCGGGTGAGCCACTATCTGAGGGGGCAATATACGAGTCGAACACGTACGGGTTAGCCTCCATGGTGACTATGATGGGTGGTGCCCCAAAGAGGTACGAGATCATTCAGGACAGCATCGAAAGCCTGAGGGAAGCACTGAACGACGCTGCGGACACATGCGACGCCATAATCACCAGCGGAGGGGTGAGCATGGGGAAGTGGGACATGGTCAGAGGCATCATGGAGCAAGAGGGCGAAATTAGATTCTGGCGAGTCATGATGAGGCCTGGGGGCCCCCCATTGTTCGGTACGTGGATGGGAAAGCCGTTGTTCGGCCTGCCCGGGAACCCAGTCAGCAGCCACGTTGTTTTCACAGTCTTGGTGGCGCCGTGGTTGTCTACATCATTGGGAGCAAACGATCATTCAGGACCAAGGATGGGTAACAGAGTGAGGGTGGTGATGGAAGAACCTCTCAAGGGAGCACCAGGGAAGCTATGCATGAGGAGGATTCTCATCCGCCAGGATGGCGACTCTCTTGTCGGCTCAACAAGCACACACCAGGGCAGCGGCAACATCCACAGCATGGTAGCGCACAACGGGCTCTCCCTCCTTCCACCAGATACTGACTCCAAGAAGGGTGAGACAATCGACGCTCTGTGGATGTTCTAGACACGAGTCCTAGCATGGTTTCAAAGGAGCGGGCCGTCGCTGTCTGCATACTGAGGTGGCCAGATGTCCGACTGGAAGAAGAACGGCTTCGCAAAAGAAGGTTGGATAGAGGTGAAAGGAGCTAGGACACACAATCTGAAGGACATAGACGTGAGCATCCCAAGGGGAAAGTTCGTGGTTATCTCCGGAGTCTCCGGATCAGGAAAGTCCAGCCTAGCCTTCGACACGCTATACGCAGAGGGGCAGAGGAGGTACGTTGAGAGTCTCAGTTCCTACGCCAGGCAGTTCCTAGGGCAGATGAAGAAGCCTGATTGCGACTCCATTGAAGGCCTCTCCCCCGCGATAAGCATCGACCAGAAGCAGGGGAGCCACAACCCCAGATCAACCGTTGCAACCGTCACTGAGATGATGGACTATCTGCGCCTTCTGTGGGCTAGAGTTGGCCTACCCCATTGCCCCGATTGCGGGCGCGAGGTCAGCAGAAGGACCGTTCAGGAGATCGTGGACGACGTGCTCTGGAGATTTGAGGGGCACGGGATTGCAATCTGGAGCCCAGCAATTAGAAACAGAAAGGGGACCCATGCGGACCTGTTCAACGCTCTTGTCGATCAGGGATATCTAGCAGGGAAGGTGAACGGAAGGGAAGCCAGCTTCGAGGAGCCTCCCTCTCTCGAGAAGAACCTGAGGCACGACATCGACGTCAGGATAGACAGACTCCTCCTAAGCCTCACCAACAGACAGAGGCTGACTGAGGCCGTAGAGGCCGGCCTCAGGCTTGGTGCGGGTTCGGTCGCAGTAGAGAGCCTCAGTGCCCCCAAACCCGGAGATGATAACATGGATGAGCAGAGATTCAGAACAGAAGAGGGCGAGGTGATAGCGTACTCAGAGGAGTTCGCCTGCCCTGAACATGGTGCATTCCTTCCCGAAATGAGCCCTAGGGTGTTCTCATTCAACAACCCTCTGGGCGCATGCCCCACATGCCAGGGGCTAGGAGTCCAGAGGTCGTTCTCACCCGAACTAGTCATCGACAGGACTGCAACCGTCGGTGAGGGCTGCATCAGGCCCTTCAAGCGTTC
>CAYPWN010000042.1:0-11238 GCA_964414525.1 uncultured Candidatus Poseidoniales archaeon
ACTGAGCACCTCCCATGAACTAGCATTTTTCTACCCAAAACCAGACTCTGTAGGCGAGAAACAAAATCTTGGCTGCTAGTACTGGAAACCTCATCCTTCACATCTTGCATACTCATCTCTAGGAACTCTTCTGCAGGCTCCTTTCCGAGGAATAGATTGGCGTTTGAGGCCCCATTGTCCAGCACAAAGCGGAGACGCAAGTCCTCCTCGCCCTTCTGTAGTCCATGCTCTGAGCAAGAACTCTCTCTCAACATTCTTCGGCATTCTGGACATCTTTCAATTATCCCTGACCCGTTGTTAATCGCCACAATTGTCCCTACGGTGGAAACCCCCCTCCGTGAACCACCCTTTGTGATGTCAGAAAGACCAACCCCAACCCAGTGGTTTTCTGGATCCAGTTTATCCCAAGGAGAATCAGATAGGCTGGAGACTTGGTCAATGTCGTCAATCACTAAGTCGGGCGACCCCTGCCAGAACTGTACTCTGCCACCTTCTATCCTGACGAAATCACCGGGTTCGGGGTCGAACTCGCACCAGGCGGTGAGTCTGCACCTTCCAGTCGGATCCATCACGTCCCCTCCGCGCACAACTCTCTTGCCGCCGTCATTAGCATCGAAGGTCCTCTGGTTCCAGTTCTCTACCTGTAGCGTAATTGAGACGTCTCTCATACCGTTCCTCAGTTCTGCGATTGAGACCTTGGTTGATGCAGAGAGCTCTTCCAATTCAGGGAAGGCTGTGTCGTGGTACGGCTCGATAACGGTGCCGTCGTTGATGTTGATCTCTGGGGTCTCTCGGAATTTCCTGACGGATGCCCCCACAATCTTGACCAGAGCCCCCTCTTCGTGCTCGAATTCCTTCCACGAAAGGAACCCAATGCTTCCGCTTGAGTCGGCAATCCTCCCCCTAACAACTGGAAGCTCGCCACTGCCATCCCTCCTGACGATAACGTCGGGCTTGGAAGACAAAATCCTTCCAACTAAATTGACAAAACCCTCTATTTCCGATGCCTTGGAGATGCTGATCGGCTCGTCTCCTACTGGAGGGTCCCCGCTTCCTTCTTTGAGTACAGTGACCCTGGTCGTTCTGTTAATGTTGATCGACCTCTTGTCGTTCCACTCATTCACTGAGGCTCCCTCTAGCCTAACCACGGAGCCCGGGAGAAGGGTGTCCCCCTTGCCACCCCAGTCCTTGTAGTCCCAGCGAACTCTCTCTGACCCTGCCTCCCAAGGGTTATCCTCTATCCAACCGAACGCAATCTGTCGCTCCTCTCCTCTTACCATCTGAGTTCTGGGAGTGTACGAAACCACTGAAACCTCGATAGTTACGTTTCTGTCATCGGCTCCGAGTTCTGAGAACCTCTGCACCTTCTTCTCCTCACGCACCGGGACAGAGGGCCCTTTGGCCGCATCGACCCCAGTTGCGGCCTGAAACTTGCTAATCACAGACCTAAGCGCGTCCTCTGGAGGTATCAGGAACTCTTTCTCATACCTAGCGAACTCCTGGCCGACCTCTTCCTCGTCGGCATCAGGGCACTCTTGCTTCACTACTGCTATCTGGTTTGTATAAGTCGTCTTGTCAGTCATTTTCTCACCGCAATCAGATGATGGGTGTTGAGACTACTTTAACCAACGATACACTGCGGCAAAAGAACTCCAGACAAGACGTTGTTTGGGAAACGATTGTCAGTGCATGTTGGGGTAGACTAGGCACCTCATTACCTCCGGAGACGCGAGTTCCAATCGACGGTCTTTGAACGTGTCCATGCCCATAATAGTCCACCGACGGCGTTTTCCCCGCGACCCCATACGGATATCCGATGACTGACATCGAGCTATGCAGGTTCGGGGTGCTGACTGCATCCGACAGGGCTAGCTCCGGAGAATACGAGGACGCCAGCGGACCTGCCATAGAGAAATTCCTGAAAGAGGCCATAACCTCTGATTGGGAGGTAGTGAGCAGCCTCGTCCGCGACGAGCAGGAATCAATCGAGGCAGCGCTAATCGAACTTATCGAAGTACAGGGTTGCTCAGTAGTGGTCACTACAGGGGGTACCGGCCCAGCAACCAGGGACGTGACTCCCGAGGCCACGAAGTCGATCTGTGATAGGATGCTCCCAGGCTTCGGAGAGCAGATGCGGGCTATCTCGATGAATTACGTCCCTACTGCTATGCTGTCTAGGCAGACTGCTGGGATCAGGGGGTCATCCCTGGTCATCAACCTCCCGGGCTCTCCGAGGTCGATTCGAGAGATACTGGACTTCGTTTTCGCAGCAGTCCCATACTGCGTTGATCTAATCGGAGGCCCGTACATAACAACCGACCCAGCAGTGGTAGACTCGTTCAGGCCGCCTCACGCCAGACGCGAATGATTCATCCGCACGTATGGGGTCGGGATGACATGGCGAAAGTGAAGTCAGGTGTCGGGACAACAGACCGTGCTATGGACGAGTTAAGAGATATTGAGGTCAAGCTTGACTTCACACCCAATGCCTTGGCCTCCCTCCTCTACAGTCAGGGCGACACCCAGGTACTCGTGTGCGTAACCAAGGCAGACTCACTTCCTAGATGGTTCCCCCGGGATGCTAACAGGGGATGGGTCCACGCTGAGTACTCCCTACTACCCGGCTCCACAGACACTAGGTTCCGCAGAGAGAGAAACGGGGCGAAAGGAAGGACGATGGAGATAGAGAGGCTGGTAGCACGCTCCCTAAGGGCTGCAGTAGACCTAGAGGAGCTTGGCCCAGTGGCGCTCACAGTAGACTGCGACATCCTAAATGCCGATGGCGGGACAAGGTGCGCTTCGATCACAGCTGCCAGCATAGCACTCAGACTCGCTATCAGGAGGCTTATTGCCTCCGGTGATTGCCTTCCCGTGGACAAGAGGCTGTCTCGGGACGAGATAAGGAAGGGTGTCCAGCAGGAGCCACTTACCCCGGAGGAGATGGCGGAGCACGAACTGTCAGTCATGCTGGATGACGTGGCTGCACTCAGTGTGGGGATGGTCGAGGGAGGAGTCTGGACGGACCTTGACTACGTCCTTGACAGCAACGCAGACGTGGACATGAACGTGGTCATGACCAGCTCAGGTCACTTCGTGGAGGTTCAGGGGACCGGCGAGGAAGCGACATACTCTAGGGATGAACTGGAGTCCCTTGTCGATGCTGCAGTGGCAGGTATCTCCAAGATTAACGAGTTCCAGAAGAGCATCCTCTCTGGCGCGAATTGATGGTGGGACTGGCCGGACTTGAACCAGCGGCCTCCGCATCTTCAGTGCGGCGCTCTCCCAGCTGAGCTACAGTCCCGTAGCATCCTCGCCACCACAGCCCCAACTTCAAGCCTTCCTAGCGCTAGAAACACGAACTGCACCAGTTCCGGGACTAAGTACAAAGCCCCCAAGCGCCTATCGATGGATATGAGTCAAAGCCCTGAAAACACCGTCCTCCGTTCTGACTACGACGCATCGTTAGTCGGACTTTACGCATCTCTGATCGCAGGGGGGCTAATGCTGGCATATGCGATTTACTACGTTACTGCGGTGAACGTTACAGACGACCTATCATTCCTGACACTGGGGGTGATAACAGGAACCACCTCGCTCTCTGTGATAGGCATGCACGAGTGGTTCAGGCATCAGCATGGCCCTGACAGGCCCGAGAACCCCATCGAGGAGTACGGGGGGGCGATCGCGGTTCTGATGGGGACCCTATCCGTAGTATGGCTGACTAGGTACGCCGTGTACTTTGCCGGCCTCGACAAGGGGTGGATAGAGGTACAAGAGGGGCCGGTGTGGATGCCAGTCTGGCTTCCTGTTTTGCAATCGGTATGCGTGCTTCTGGTGATGGAAATCAGCACCAGATCGATACAGAGACACTCCCTTGGTACATTCCCGAGGACAGTCGTGGTGCTCGCGCCGCTCAGCCTCGTCTATAGCGGGATCGAGATTTGGCTTGATTACGCCCGCGGGGACCTGGAGGTCTTCGTCACTTTCTCAGTGCTTCTGATGGTAACCTCCTCCATACTTTACTCGTTGAGGCTTGGTAGGGCATTTCTCTATCTTACCTCTGCTGGGTTCGCAGTGGCACTGCCCATATTCATGGCGCTTCGGGGATGGGGTAGCATCGAGTTCGCCTCTCTCCTGGTCCCCATAGTCGTAGTTGTTGGGATTACGGCTACGGACAGGAGCCTCTCCAGGAAGATGATCGAAAACGGCTCCGGAGTAGTCGTATCCGCGATACTGTTCAGTCAACTCATCGCCTCCATCAACGAGACTCCGTTCGTTCTAGCGGACCTCGTGGAAAGCAGGCACCCGTTCGGGCTGACATTCTGGCTATGGCTGGGACTACTGGTGGGTTGGTTCGCCCCCACGACGATGCAGAGAACGCCTGCGATGCCGATAGGACTGGCCCTAGCCCTGGCCCTGTTGGCCGACGAAGCGGCTTTGGTCGGGTGGGCAGTCGGGATTGCAGCCTTCACCTACCTAGAGACCAGGCCTCAGGCCAGGGACTGGGTGGTCCGACTAACATACTGTGCAATGATGGCATCCTGGTTCATTTCATCAGCCTCGCTAGCCTCGAAAGATGCCCGCCACGAAGTGCTTGCAACGTCTGGCGAATTCTCGCTCACGTTACTTCAGGCATGGTCCTTCTTGCTGTTGCCAACCCTCCTGTTGCTGGGCTTCTGGGCACAGCGAAGAGGGAGGCTGGCGTTCTTCGACGGCCCCGCAATGCTACTGCTTCTGGCCTCGATCAATGCCCCCCTGCTCTCGGCCTCTGGGGATATGATTTCCGTATTGATCGTAGCAGCCTCGCTATACCAACTGCACCTGTTGCTAGGAGGGGAAGGAGAGCACAGCGGAGCCATGAAAGCAGGCCTCTCTACTCTAGCGGTGACTCCAGTAGTGGCCTCTGTCCTCGTGCAGGTATTCGACGATCCTGCGAACCTCACAATCATCACGAGAGTGCTACCTATTGTCGCCGCAGTAGCGCTCTTTGCGATATGCCACCTACACAGGGGACCTAGCAAGAGCCTGATGATGCGCCCCGAGCTCGCTGCAATCCTCTCCCTGACCCTGATTTTCCTGTTTGCTAATCTATTTGCCGATACTGAATTCGGTGAACCGGAACTGGACCCAAGCCAAGCGATCATCCTCACTCTCTTCTGCTTGGGCCTTGTTTCGGCCCTTCTTTCATTCGAGGGCGGCGCAGTTTGGGACACGACTCCGTTGGAGAAGCTCGTTGGGATGGGCTACCTCCTGCCTGCATCGATAATTTCTGCGGGCATCATTGTAGACGAGGGAGGGACCTTGCTCTCCCTCATCCTTAGGGACGCTCTTGTCGCCTCAGCTCCTGTGATCATCAACCTCCGTACGACGGACATCACCGACCGGTCTCAAGAGGCCAGGCTTGTTGGGGCAGCCACACTCGGCATACTCCTGTTCGTTGGGATGACTGATGTCTCCGGGGGCCTCCTTGCCCTTCCGGTATTCGCAGTCGCCGTTCATAGGGCGACGAAGCACGTTTCAACCTCAATTCTTCTAGCTCTTCCCGTGTTCGCAGTAATTTACTCCTCGTACTTCCATTTCTCTTACTTCGATGATGGAATCGGCGGAGGGGTTGTCTGGTCCATCCTAGAAGCAGTCCCCTACCTCAGGGAGACCACAGATCTCTTGGCGATCCCCACTCCGCGTTGGGCCTCCCTGATGCTATTCCCGATCCCAGCGGCAGCGGCTTTCTACTTGCCTGCCGAACGATCCCGCGAGGATGGGTCGAGGTACGGGCCCGAGCAACTCTTCGGACCGGCGGTCGCCGCTCTACTGGGGGTCGCGTTCCTCCTTCCAGACGTCAGGACTGCCCCCATCATAATCGTCATTGCCCTCACAGCAGGCGCGTGGAAGAAGGGGGTTGTAAACTGGTTCTTGGTGAACCCTGTGGCAACTCTCTGGGCCTCCTACAGCCTAATCGGATACGTAAACGATCATGATTTCTTCTCACATCAAATAGACTGGGAATACTCACTCGTGGTAGCTGGCATGGTCAGCTTTGCTCAGTACTTCTTCTTACAGAACGGCAAGCTGCTGGAGAACCTCCCAGACGATAGTGCAAATGACCAATCGATAAGCCTCCTCGCCTGGTCCTCAAGGGCATTCGGATACGCTTTCATTCTCCTGTCTGGAGGCATTACATGGGTACTGCCTTTCGTATCTGCTCTACTAATGGGTTGGGACGCCCTTAGGAGCGGAGTTCCAGCACTGGTTCACCTCTCCGTAGTCATTCAATTATTTACTCTCGCCGAATTGCTTACTGACTTGAATATCGACAGTGATCAAGCACTTCTGTGGCCAGTATTTGTCGGAATTGTCATGGTGGCCCTCTCTTGGAAACAGATTGACCCCTATGGGGGGGAAATCCGATTCTCGATGTTTCAGGATCAGGAGCACGATGTGGAGAAGGAGCTGGGCCTCTTTGGATCGGCATTCGCCCTCCTATCCATGGTACCATACTCCGAGTACATAAATTTCGAAGCATCCTTCGGGATATCAGTAGTGATCCTCTCCCTCCACCATGTCATAGTCGGGTTCCAGAGGGACCAAGGGTGGAGGAGGTTGCTGAGCCTTGTCGGAATGCCATCCGGGCTGATCATCACAGGAACCGTTTACGGATCACTGACTATGGTGCTCATGCTATTCCTAGCAGCTTTGACCCTGATCGGTCAGGCAGTGCTCTACGCCTCTCGGGGTGGCCTGGAGATAGGAAGCACCATCGAGGGTGAATCGCCGATAATCTCGGAGGTCGGAACCCCTTCACCAGAGTATGGCCAGACTCCCGATGTGCAGGGCCGGGATGAGGAAGAATCCGAAGAAGATGACTCGCAATCCACCGATGATGAGTCAGAGGCCAACGACTCTGAAGATATCCCGCTCCCTGCCTCCTCAGAGGGAAAGAGCCGCCTACGCGAGACCCCCCCTCTGTTCTCCTCGGAACAAGCCGACTTCGGAATTAGGCTGGACTCTTCGCTAATGAGCAACATGCGGGTGCTGATCGAATCAGACAAGACGATCGACTTCAGCAAGTGGTCACCCGTCCTCGGGATAAGCAACAACGGCTCGATAGTCCTAAACTGGGAGAAGAAAGAGGAACAATGAGCCAGACAAGGTCACTCTTCTTCGCCGTCGACCCTGCGTACGTTGACCGCGTTGGGCCCCTTGGGACCTTCACCGACCTCGAACTCTACAGAATCCCCGTCTCTGATCCTGCCCTCTACCTGGGTTGTGTGGACGAACAGGTCTTCCCCGTCCTCCCTTCCTATGAACCCGTATCCTTTCACATGGTTGAACCACTTCACTGTTCCCTGCTCCATGGGCCATCGCCGGCCCAGCCGGTTATTGAACTAGACTAGTCATTCGAGTTGTTTGGGCTAGAACACGTCGGCCTCGTCCTCGCCCTCGTCGAAGGCCATCATGCCTCCCTTCTTGCTCGCCTTGCTCTTCTGGGCCTTCTTGGCCGGCTTCTTGGCCGGCTTCTTGGCCGGTGCCGGTGTCTCTCCGGATAGTTGTGCCTTCCTAGCCGCTGCTGCCTCCTCTTCCTTCCGCTTGAGTTCCTCAGGGTCTATCCCTTGCTGGGCTGCTAGCTTTGCCCTGCGCTCGTCCCTGGCCCTTATCTCGAGCAGACGCTGCCTAGCCTTGTCGTAGTGCTGCAGCATGTACATCGCGTCGTGCTCCAGCAGCGGTGAGTCGGAGATGATGGTAATGTCCATCCAGTCACCCTCTTCCGCGAGGTATTCTGCGAAAGGCTCGAACTTGAGATCTGACTTCTTGATCTGGGTATAGTGTAGTGCGTTGCCCATCCTGTGCTCGACTCCGGCGAAGTGGCAGTAGAATGTTGATCCGCCGTACGTCTCCCTTGCTTGGTCGAACAACTCCGCGTAGTCTTCGCTGGTCCTAAGCCTGCCATGCCCACGCGCGTGTATGTGCCCCATGTTCAGTACCGGTACGGTTCCTTCCACGTGGTTGCACACATCCAGGACCTCCTCAACGGTCCCCCAGAGCTCCTGCCTCCCAGAGGTCTCGACCCCTACTAGCGATGGCTCTGCCTCGTGGACCCAAGGGAAGGCCGCGTAATCCTCTTCCTCTTCTGCGTCCCCCCAGACATCCCTTACTCTGTCAACCACTCCGGCCATGACGTTGGCGACCTGCTCGTTGGCCGCGGGGCCAGGCTCATACTCTGCGTAGGGCCCGACATGGAAAGTAAGGTGCCTGGCATTGATGATC
Source organism: uncultured Candidatus Poseidoniales archaeon (assembly GCA_964414525.1). Lineage (GTDB taxonomy): Archaea > Thermoplasmatota > Poseidoniia > Poseidoniales > Thalassarchaeaceae > UBA36. The sequence continues at coordinate 8,266 of CAYPWN010000042.1, forward strand.
TTCCCCGCCTGCAGACTGGTCTCCATCTTGGAAAGCGTCCTGTTCCTCTCCCTCTTGCTACCCAGTAGCTCTGCGTAGTATGGGCCATGCATGTTCATCTCGAAGTCTGACTTCCATGATAGGATGCCTGCTTGCCAGTATTGGTCGAAGTGTTGGGGCTGGATGGTTCGGACTGTCTGGACCTCCATTGCATCGAGACCGAGTACGGTGATGTCGTCCATCCCTTCAACGATAGTTCGGCCCTTGCAGGAGAGGGGAACTCCAGCTGGCCCTAGTTTGAGTGGCATCCCGTTGGTCCTCGCGGGTCCGCCCGAAAGGGTGCCCCTTCAAAAGGGGTTTCAGGTGAAGGTTCGGCAAGACTCCCAATTATGGCATTTCTGACCTAGCTGCAACTTCTATCCCAGAGGCACCAGGGCCATAGATTGGAAGGCTGCAGAGGAAACCTGCTAGCCACCTCTCATTGCTCATTTCCTCAGAGACCTCGATGTCTTCGTCACCCAGTGAGTGCGAGACTTTGGCCACTCCCTTGGAGGGTTGGAATGAGCATACGATCGGAACCATCCCCCTTCTCCTTACCTCTCCAAGCAGGGCATCCGGCTCCGCCCCTTCTATCTCCGCCACGGCATCTATGGCGTCTTGGCAGAGGAATAGGACGCTGATCTGCCGGATTCTCTCGATCACGCTACCCCAGACCTCCCTCATCCTTGCGGCATCTCCTGGTAGGTTGACGACCATCACAGTCTTGCTTCCCTCTATCTCGGAGAAGGTCAGGGAAGCCCCCCATGCACCCCTCATGCTCCCCCCTTCAAGCAGGCAGGATGAGGACACGAGTAGCCAGTTGGCCGAGCTAAGTGACCCCCTCCAGTCAATCGAACCCTGATCGAATCCCGACTCCGAGCTATGATCTACTGCGAACTCAGTCTCGGCACCCATTTCTATCGCTGCCTTCGTTACTAGTGAAGCCGGATCGCTCCTATCGTGTCTGCCTAGGCATACCATCCTCACAGGAGATCTAGCCATGTTGCCTACTCCAACTTCCACCTTAGTAGGGCCATAGCTCCGCCTATTCCCAGAAGCTGCTGCCCCGCATCGTGGTCAGACGAAGCCTGGATTACCTTCCCCCCGGAACCCTCGACCTCTTCGGCGACTTTGGCCCATTCCGAGGGCTCTTCCTCAGAGCGTAGTAGCCCCGCATCGATGACAAGGGCCTCTACTGCCCCCTGGCCAGCTGCGCTTGACACCGGTTCGAAACCGTAGGTAACTGGCCCTTCTGTGGAGATTCTCCTGAGGCCCTCCTCAATCGCCCTAACCTGCTCCACCAGAGCGTGCCCCCCCAATAGGGAGTCCGCCAGACCCTCTGCTAGAACCTCATTGGCAGCCGACCTTCCTCCGATTGTGGTAGGGGCGTTCACGATACTGTTCTTGGCACCGAGGTCCCTCAAGTTCTCCTCGAAACCCTCCCTTGCCAGACCGGGCCCGCATATCACCAGAGGCATCTCGTCATCGAAGACCATCCTGGTCTCCTTGGCGACCTTCTCGAAGAACTCATTCCGAACTCGGGTAGAGTCCCCTGTCCTTTTCCCGCCTCCACGAAGGCTAAACTGGGACACGTCTCTTATCCCGTGGGAAGCTACCTCGAAGACCAGTACCTCGTCGTTCTCCACTACCAAAAGGCCCGCCCTGGCCTTCCTACCAGAGGTGATGGCCTCTTTTATCAGCGAGTAATCTGCCTTGGATAGCCCCCCCTCGCGTGACAACTCGATCTCGTCCCCGGCTCCGATGACGTGTGTGTGGTGGCTGCCAATGTCTATCCTGGCCTCCTTGATCACCCCGTGAATCCTCAGGTTGTCGGTGAATGGTTGGAAGGCAGTCTCCGACGCCTCCAGAAGGATCCACATTGGCTTCCTCTCAGCACTCTTCGCCCGCCCGTCCTCCTTTGTGCCAGTCGTAGAGTCCCTCCTGTGGGAAAGCATCCCAACCATACACCCGGGTCCACAGACTTGGGAAAGCACCCAGAGGTCGTCTTCGCTCTCGACCCTCAGCCTAACCCCCTCGTCCAGCCACTTGACGCGACGCATCTCTATGTCCTCCGCCACTCTCGATGAAGGCACGCTCTTGAAACCTTCATCGGTGACCACCTAGGGCGATGCCCATGGGAGGTCCGGCATACTGGGGGGTAGCTGGAAGCCCTATCTCTCACTCGCTGACACCCAGGCTGTTTTCCATAGTCGCGCCGCTCGTTGGAATCAAGCAGGCAGAACCGCTCTTCATCGAGGCTACCAGCATCGATGAGTTCGAGTCACAGGTTTCTGCTTTGGAAGGTGATTTGTGGATTTCTTGCACTGCCCCTCTGAAGCACTCGCCACAATCCAGGCTCGGAGTCTCGGGTCCCGAGGGGGTTAATGCGATCAACCAGCTTATGAGGTCGAACGGAAGGTGGGAAGGGACGAGCACCGACGGGGCAGGGTTTGTATCGGCTTGCAGGCACATAGGGGTGGAACCATCGGACTCTATTCTCAGGATGAGAGGGGGAGGCTCAGCCGCTCGTTCTATCGCGAAAGCATGGTCACTCGAGGGAGGCTCGATAATCCCAGAGGAAGGACGCAGGCAACTCGTCGAAGGGCCATGGCAGTCAAGCCTAATTGAGTCTGGAAATGCTGACATTTCGATAGATCTCGATGCAGCTCCAGCAGGGGGCGGATCATTGGAACTGGATGCACATATTCAGGTTTCCATATCCTACAATGAGAACTCATCGAAGGAGGACTTCGCCGTCATCATGGTAGCCGCACAGCATCTAGAGGCATGGGGCTCTCTGTTTGCCCCCTCGAGGAAGGAATACCTCCCCTGCCTGGACGAGGTACTGTCCATTCTATGACTCAGAGCCCTCGTAAGCAGCACAGGGAGTGAGAGTCATAATCCCGCAGAAGGCCAGAATCAACCCATAATCCTCGGGAGCAAACTCTCCTGCCA
>CAYPWN010000043.1:0-10859 GCA_964414525.1 uncultured Candidatus Poseidoniales archaeon
CGCTCAACTGCCCATCACCGACTTGCCGGGAGCAGATAGCAGTTGGCCCGCACCGGAAGAATTGTTTGGAATAATTATTTTTGACGAAGTGACATCGAATCCTGAGATGCTCAAGAATGTTCGTCAAATGATTAACGAGCGTAAGATTGGCAACTACATCGTGCCCAACGGAGTAAGCTTTGTGGGCACCGGAAACAGAGTCGAGGACAGAGCCTCCTCTTTTCCACTAACGAGAGACTTTATCACGGCGGCTACGCTCTTGGATATCGTGCCGACTGTAGAAGAGTTTCTTGATCTTGCAACAGAATATGCTGGTATGGGTGATTGGCATGATATTGTTGAAATTGACAAATCTATTATGAGACCAACTGAAATTGATGAATTAATTGGCAATTCCTCTAAAGCAAAAAAACAATTAGGTTGGAAACCAAAAACGACATTTAAAGAACTTGTCAAATCAATGGTTGAACATGATATGGACTATTTCAAATCACTGAAAAATTAATTCTACATAATGTAATTATTTACTTTTCTTTTTCATAAATTGTCTTACATTATCAAGATCATTTTCAGTGTCTATGTCCACTGATAATTCTTTTGGCATTTCATATAATCCAATTTTTCCAGAAACTCTACATTTGCTTGTCCTAAATGATTTGTATTTGGTGATGTAAATCGCACCATTTTCAATAAATTGATTATTGAATTTTTGTCTATTTGGCCTTTTTTTTGGATTATAATTTACAGGTGCTATATTTTTACCATCACTTTTCCAAATAAAATGATGCGAATTATATCCACTTAACATTGAATCATTCTTATTTTTTAAAAATAATGTTATTGCATCATCTATGTGATTTGCATTTCTTAATGGAGATGTATTTTGAAGTAATATGATTATCTCTGGGATGTAATCTTCTTCTTTTTTCAAAAATTCCAAACAATGTTCCATCGTTGATTCAATTGATGCTGAATCTGTTGATAATTTTTTTGGTCTTTTAATTACTTCTGCGCCTACTTTTTTTGCTTGTTTCAAAATTTTTGAGTCATCAGTTGAAACTACTGTCTTGTTAATCCATTTTGATCTCAATGATGCATCTACAGAATATTCAAGTAATGTTTTCCCATTTATAATCTTCATATTTTTTGATTTAATTCCTTTTGAACCACCTCTTGCAGGAATAATTGAAAGTATATCCATGTTAATTATGATGTCTGATTAGAAATTAATGTTTACTAAATAATTATTCTTGAAATGTTGCCTGTTAGATTTTTGAAATAATTTGTACATGTTTTACTAATTCTGCAAGTTCATCAGTATTTATTGAGGTTGCTGCATCTGGACCTTTTGATTCCTTTAGTTTGACATGTTTTTCAATTAAAATATGCTTTGAATTTTTTTCTTTTTTCATTACTGCAAAAACTAATGGTGCAGTAATTCCAATCGTATGATCAGAAAAACCCTCATATTTTTTTGCTTCATTCCAATTAATTTTTTTAAATGCTAATGGATAATCTGAAATACAATAACAAAATATAATTTTATTATCTGAAAAAATTCTCTTAATTTTTTTTACATCTCCGCCCATTCCCATACTAATTATGACTGATTTTTTTGTATTTGCCTTTTTTTCTAAAATTTCTTTTGAGTATGGATCTTTAAAAATACAGGTTCTAGATGCAACTTTGTATCTTTTTACATTAATTGATTCTAAAAAATCTACTGCCTCTGGAAAAAATGCACTACAAAAAAATTCTATTCCAATTTCATCTGCATATTTTTTTAGTTTTCTAACTTTTTCAAAACTTAATTCTGATTTTTTGATATCTTTCCAATTAGGATGCTTTGTTGAATACAAATCTTCAGCTCGCCAAATTTGAAATTTTACTGCATCGGCTCCTGCTTTTTTAGATAATCGAATTAGCTTTTTTGCTTTAGATAAATCACCTTCCCAATTTGAGCCTATTTCAGCTACTATTGTAGTACGCATGGTGTTATTATTGAACTCATTAATTTATTCTTTAATGCCTAATCTTGAAATACTTGATTTTTTTTAAAAAATTATGACTGATAATGAAATTAAATTTAAAGAAGTAGAAAAATCTGATATCAAATTCCTATACAAACATTTGAAAGAACGTGATCCAATTACTAAAATTTCACATAAGAAAATGCCTACATATTTACAACATGAAAAATTTGTTCTCTCACACCCTTATACAAAATGGTATATTATTCTTCAAAAAAATAAAAAAATTGGTAGTATCTACTTAACAGAGATGAATGAAATAGGACTTTTTTTAAAAAAAAATGTACAGGGTAAAGGCTTGGGTCAAAAATCTCTTGAATTATTAATGAAACTTAATCCTAGAGATAGATTTCTTGCCAATGTTAGTCCAAAAAATAAAAAATCAATCCAATTCTTTAAAAAAAATAAATTTAAACTTATTCAACATACATATGAATTAGAACCTTAATTGTTAAAATTCTTCAAAATATGATAGTAATTTTTTACTCGCACTTCCTTGATTACTAACATATCTATTCAGAAAATTTGTGCCTCTTTCAATCAACTTTTTTCTATAATTCTCATCATAAAGAATTTTTTCCATAGTCTTTTGAAAATCTTCAATTTTTACTCTATCACATGAATTTGATTCAAAAACTGAAGAACCGTCATTGTATGGAATTTTTTGAGTATTGATTGAGATTACAGGTTTCTTTAGTAATTGAGCTTCTAGTATCGTGGTCGACATATCTAATGCAATAAAAACTTCACAGTTTTTAATCAAAGGAATGATATTTCCTTTTTTGATTATACTAATTTTTGAATTAAGTTTTCTTACCAACTCTGTTACATATTCTTCTTCTTCAAAAGGATGAATTTTAATAACAATTTCTTTTCCCATTTTTTTTAGAGTTTTACAAATTGATACAATTGTTTTTTCAAAATTTTCTTTATCCTTTATCAGAAAATCTCCGATTTTATTAGATGTAGATGTAGTTGCAATAAGAATATGCTTTTGATCATCTCCAATTTCACTTTCATCAAAAATTGTATCATATGATGGACTACCTATTATTTCTATTTTAGTTTCAGGAATACCAATATCTCTTACATATTGTTTCGTTATATCGCCCCATGTGAAAAAATTATCAGAATTTCTAGGTAATACACCAGAAAATTCATTCTGATATACAGAATCTGTAGAATCTGTATACAATCCATGTTGCAATAAGAATATGCTTTTTTTCATTTTCTGACTAAGACCTATTGCAATTTGCTCGTTAAATCCATTTTCAGACCAACAGACAATTGATGAAATTTTAAATTTTTCAAAAACTCTTTTGGTAATATTAATTTCACTAATGGCTTCTTTTATTCTGTTACTACAAAGTTTTAGAAAATCATTTTTGATAATTTTCCAAAATGGTATTCCATCAAAAATGAAATGTGATTCAAAAATTTTTTCATTATTCCAAAGATTTTCTATTTTTACCATTATTTTTTTTTGTTCATTTTGAATAATGTTTTCTGTTTCTTGATCAATAATATTATCTGCAATAATATAACTTGAATTTTTAATAATTTTATATGATTTTAAATTCCATATTGATGGTCTTCTTCTATTAAATAAAATCAGATTTAATGAATAATTTTTAGATATCTCAAATAATTTTCTATATTTTATAGGATCAAATTCAATAAAAAGAATAGATTCAACACCATCTTTCATCTCATTTGATGTAATATTAGAAAAAATTTTTTCAGATGATTTTTTTAATTTCTGATATGATTTTTTTGATATATCAAATTTTACGGTATTGGTTAAACGGAATTTTATTGAATCATTAAGAAAACTCTCACTTTTTTCTATTTTTATATTAAGTTGACGTAATGATGAATGAAACTCTTTTGCAATTTGAAATAATCCTGGTGAAACAATGAGTTCCATATTAGATAGTTCTTTTGTAATTTTCTTAAGCTCCAAAATCTTTTTTAAAATTTGTAACAAATATTGATGAAATTCCACATAGAAAGTTCGCCCAAGATTAATCTCTTCATAATTTAATACATCCTTTAATTCATTATCATACCATTTTGTTAGATTTAATGATTCATTTTGTATTAATTGAATATCCTTCTCATCTAGAAAGTCATCTGATATCTCATGTGTTATATTATTTTTCAACAAATTTTTGTGGGAAATATAATCAAATGTAATTATTCTTACGTCTGTTAGATTTGTTACTTCTTTCTTAATTTTATCAATTGTATTAATTGAATCAAGTAAAATAATTTTTTTTCCTGTTTTTTGATTTTGCATTTTTACATTAAGACTTATTGTATTTTTTAATAACTCTTGTTAAGCCATCATCTAATGATATTTTTGGTTTGTACTCGAATATTTTTGTAATCTTTGAAATATCTGGTGCTCTGTTAATTATTTCTCTTCGATTTCGTAATGAATCATTAAAAGTAATAAATTTTATTTGGCTATTTGATTTGGCCAGTGTAATTATTTTATTTGCTAATTCTTTGATAGATATTGGTTCTAAATTATTTCCAACATTAAACACTTCACTATCTCCTTTTGTTAACGCAAATCTAAATGCATTTGCAATATCTGAAACATGACAAAATGCTCTAATTTGATTCCCATCTCCATGAATAGTAACTTCTTTGTCATTTACAATTTTTCTTACAAATTCTGGAACAACCCATCTGTTTGCTTGTTCTTCACCATAGACATTGAATAATCGAAATATAGTATATCTAATCCCATAGGCTCTTGAATATGATTTAATGTATTCCTCTGCCATTAGTTTACTAATGCCATAAGTTGTGATTGGTGTTATTCTATCAGTTTCTTTAATTGGAATTTTTTCTGGTTCACCATATATTTCTGATGATGATGAAAAAATTATTTTATTTATATTATTTATTTTACATGCTTCTAAAACATTTTTTGTACCAATGGCATTAACATCTAATGTTCTAACTGGATTTTTTTCAGTTTCAATTACTCCTAATGCAGCAGCTAAATGAATAATCACATCAATTCCTTTTGTTGAATTAATAATTTCTTCGGGATTTTCAATATCGATTTTTATAAAATTAATACTATCATCTTTTGGTGGATTAAAATCTAAAACTGTAATTTCATGTTCTTTTTTTAATAAATTGGATATTTCAGTTCCAATTAACCCTGAACCTCCTGTTATTGCAATTTTCATTCATCTCTATCAAATTAATGCAGTAATTATATATTTCAAATAAATTCTACTATTCAAAATTGTAATGCATAGAACGTTTTATTAAAATTAAAATCTCAATAAATATAATAAATAATGAAAAAAATTAAATTATTTGATATTATATCAGATGAAAAAGAACTTAACCAGCTATCAAAAGTACTGAAAAATAAATTTTGGGCATCCGGTTCTGGTGTTGGAAATGTTTCAAAATTTGAAAAAAAATTCCAAAAATTTGTAAATTCTAAATCATGTGTTGCTGTAAATAGTGGAACAGCGGCATTACATCTTGCATTATCGTTGTTTAATATAAAAAATAAAGAAGTTATTCTCCCATCAATATCTTTTGTTTCTACTGCACATGCAATAATTTACAATGGTGGAATTCCTAAATTTGTAGATATTGATCCTTCTACATTATGTCTTGATCCTTTAGAGGTAAAAAAGTCAATCACTAAAAAAACTAAATTAATTTTACCCGTTCATTTGGGAGGTATATCCTGTGATATGAAATCACTAAAATCAATTTGTAAAAATAATTCGTTATATTTGGTTGAAGATGCAGCTCATGCTACAGGAACTAAATTTAATGGAAAAATTATTGGCCAACATGGTGATGCAGTTTGTTTCAGTTTTCATCCAATTAAGAATTTAGCTATGCCATCAGGTGGTGCAGTTACATTAAATCATAGTGACTGGAAAAATGATGAATTAAAATTGAAATCTAGACGTTGGTGTGGAATAAGTAATCGTAAAGATGTTAATTATAATGTCAAGGAACTTGGATGGAATTATTATATGAATGAATTTGAAGCATCTATTGGCTTAATTCAATTAAATAAACTACATAAAAATAACTTAAAAAGAAAATTAAACGCAAAAAAACTTTCTAAAGAAATTAATCTTGAAAATAAAATGCCATTTGATGAGAATTCTTCCTATCATTTCTATTGGATCAGAGTTAAAAATAGAAAAAATTTCATGAAAAAAATGAAAGAAGTTGGTATTGAAACTGGAATTCATTACAAACCTATCACACAATTTGATATGTATAAAACAAATACTTATCTCTCAAATACAGAATTAGTATCTTCAGAAATTGTTTCACTCCCAACGCATCCAAATTTGACTGAGAATGATCTAGGCAAAATTATTTCATATACTAATGAATTTTCACAATAAATTTTGGTAAATATCTATGAAGGCTTTAAAAGAAATAATTACTATTGGTTTTGGAGATGTTATAGGTAGCGTTATTTCAGTCGCTTTTTGGTTTTATCTTGCAATAATCGTTCTTCCATCAGAATATGGTGAGATTCATTACATAATTAGTCTGGCAACCTTGCTTTCAACAATTACATTATTGGGAACAGGAAATACATTTACTGTTTATCTTGCAAAAAATAAAACTGTTTCAAGCTCATTACTACTTTTTTCTATAATTGCAGGATTAATCACCGTAATAATTTCAATTATTTTAGATAATTTTATTATTGGATTACTAGTGTTTGGAGTTATTATTTTTGTTTATGGTTCTACAAGAGATATTGCAAAGAGAGAATCAAAAAAATACTCCTTGAATATTGTCATTCAAAAAACACTATCTGTTTGTTTCGCTTTTTTGGGATTACAAATTGCAGATGTTGAAGGAGTGATTTATGGGATAGCAATTTCATATTTTTTCTATATTAGATATATTTTTCAAGATCTAAAAAATCATGATTGGAATATTTGTAATCTAAAAAATGATTTTCAAGAAATTAAAATAAATTCAAAATTTATTTTTTCAAATTATTTTTTAATAATTTCAGATAGTGTTACAAAACAATCAGATAAATTATTGATAGCTCCGATCATGGGATTAACATTTTTGGGTAATTATTCATTGGCGTTACAAATAATTTCAGTATTTACTATTTTTCCAGCAGTAATTTTCAAATTTTTCTTACCTAATTTAATTTCAGGAAATATTTCTGATAATTTACAGAGAAATACAATACTACTATCATTTGTATTTGTATTTATTGGAGTGGTCATAATGCCTATTGTTATTCCTATTTACTTTGAAAACTATACTGAAATTGTAACGTTAATACAAATTATGAGTTTTTCAATAATTCCATTAACGATAAACCAATTTTATTTTGCAAGATTAATGTCACAAGAAAATGGAAAAATTCCTCTTATTGGTTTAGTTATATCAAGCATAATTATGTTAGCTGGGATGATTATCTTAGGTACAATCTTTGGAGACATAGGAGTTGCTATAACACATGTAGGAACATTTTCATTTTTAACTGGATATTATTATTTTTCATTCAGAAGATTAAATATTCAAAGAAATTAGTGTAATTCATGTTTAATTTAGAATTTTCTAGAGTATCTAATCTAGAACGAAATAAAATTTGGGATATTCTTACTGATTATAAAAACATCTCAAAATTTTTTCCTCCACAATTAAAAACCAAGATAATAGAAATCAGTGAAAATAATACAATATTAGAAGAGACTTTAAACATATCAATATTAAAAAAACAAGTTTTGCAAAAAACAATCCATAAAAAAATAAATGATAACCTAATTCAGATAATTGTATTATCTGGTCCTGGTAAAGGTAGCATTATCAACATTAGTTTAGAAACAATTAATCAAAAAACAAAAATTGTTGTTCACGCAGATATAAAATTAAGCCTAAAATATTTTCTTATGTATAATTTCATCAAAAAAAAATATCATGTTATTCTAGAAATGTTATTTAATAAAATAGATGAAATTGGTCAATTAACATTAAATGAAAAATGGAATGATTGTATTATTGATGATGGCAATTGTCTCATATTATCAGATAAAAATTTTCCAAAACTAAAATTTTTTGGGTGGTGGTATAGTGAAATTGGAAATATATTTTTACATGAAGTTTACAACTCATTACCTGTAAATGATAAAATTGTGGTTGATATTGGAGCAAACATCTCGGATTCGGCAAGTTATTTCATAATTAAAGGCGCAAAACATGTGATTGCAGTAGAGCCATTCACTATTAATTATGAGATGGCTAAAAAAAATATTTCAATAAATGAATTTGATGATAAAATAACTCTGATTAGATCTGGCATATCTAGCAGTTCCAATACAATAACAATTAACGATACAATTGAACATGGTTATACAAGTTTTAGAATGGAAGAGGATGTTTCAGGAACAACAAAATTAACAACTATGACTTTACAAGAAATTGTTGAGAAATATAAAATAGAAAATGGTGTTTTGAAGCTAGATTGTGAAAATTGTGAATATGATGCAATATTATCTTCTCCACAGCATATTCTATCAAAATTCAAAAATATATTTGTAGAATACCATCATGGATACAAAGAATTAAAACAAAAATTAGAGGATACTGGCTTTATTGTCACTTTAATGAGGAATAATTTTGATGATGATATAGGTTATCTTAATGCACAACTTTTAGAGAAAATTAATTACACTAAGTCTGAAGCTCCTTTTCGTTGTAAAAATTGTCACAATTTCCTAAATTTTGAATATTTTTGTGAGAATTGTGAGATTCAACACATGGATAATAATGGATTAATTAGTTATGGAAATGCAGAATCAAACAATGAAGTGAATGAGAAAAAAATCTCCGAAATTATATCCGAGATTAACAAAAAAGATTATTTCAAAGGTGTCAGACATTTTTTAGAAAATAATCCCCAATATCAAGATAGATTTATGATGAATGAAGGAGATGTAGCATTCTCAAAAATAAAAAATTTTGATAGATGTTTAATAATCAATAGTGATTTAGGTAATATTTCGGAGAATCTATCCAAAATATTCGGACAAGTTTATTCCATAGATGCATCAAAAAATAAACTTCTAATTCAAAAATCTAGACTGGAAGCAAATAATTTCAAAAATTTTTTCCTAATTCATTTAGAAAAAATTGACTTCCCATTTCCAAATAATTATTTTGATTTAATTATTGTTAATGGTAAAGGTGTTGAGTATGGGATTTTTGATGATGAAAAAAATTTAGATTATTTTAATAAAATTAAACAAATTCTAAAACCTGACGGTTGTTTATGTGTTAATACAAAGAATTACAGGGGAATTGGATTGGATAATACCCAAAAATATAATGACTTCAATCAAGATGTCTTTTGTAAAAATCATTCAGATTATTTGAAACTTTTTAGAAAATTAGATTTTTCTACATCTTCATCATGGGTATTTCCATCCCACAATAAACCACATTATTTAGGAGATCTAAATGATAAAATAAGCACAAAATGGTATCTACAAAACTTTGATATTTTTCATGATATAGACACAAAATTTGTATTCATTAAATATTTTTTAAAAATTTTTTCAATATTTGGAATAAAAAATATTTTAAAATTTCTCTCTCCATCTTTCATTTTTTATTGCTATAAACAAAATGAAAATCACAAATGTCTTGATGATACAATTAGAAAAAATTCAGAATTTAATCATCTAATTCAATTTTCGAGAAGAGGTAATGTGAAGTTTATTATGATAGATGAGTTTTCAAAACCACAAAAAATTATTTCATGTAATAGAAAAGCTATTAATTTTGATGAAGAAATAACCCAAGTTAATAGAAAATTTCCACATATGAAAAACCCTGATAAAGATATTATTTCTGAAAAATGGTTTGGAAATAAAACATTAGATAGATTTAATGAAAATGAAATAGAGTTGGTATTGAAGTGGTTAGTAAATTTCCAAAAAACTACCATCTCAGAATTTTTTGATTCAAATAGTATTAATGAAGAAATTGCAAATTTGAAAAATGAGCTTTCAGAAGTTGAGATGATGAAAGATCTACCATTTGAATTATGGTTGCAACAATACCATGAGCATATTTCAGATATTAAAATAAGAAAAACTGCACTTCATGGGGATTTTCAGATAAAAAATATCATTATAAACAAAAATGATTTATCGATTAACGTAATTGATTGGGGAGATTTTCTTGCGAAGGGTAATCCATTAATTGATTTTCTTCAATTACTTGCAAACATCTTGTTATCAGATGGTATAGAAAATTTTAATAAGAATTTGATTCAAAATTCAAAAATTTCTCCTTCGGTTAAACTAATCAAAAAAATAATGAATCGTCATTTTGATTATGAATTTGATTATACAATCTTGTTAAGATTCATTATTATGAGATTAGTAACAAAGCGAGTAAATAATACGTATATGAATTATGTAAGCTATGTTAAATTACTCAAAATTCTAAACAAATAGAATTTTCATATATGATCTATTTAGCTGACCAACCTAAATCTTCAGAAAATCCTTCTAGTGTAATCTGAAATCCACGTCGCTCAATGTCTTTTGAAATATATCTTACACCATGCGCCGCATTTGGACTATCATGAAATAGTGCTATTGTATTATCCAAATTATATGGTTCAAAAATAATTGATGATTCATCTGGTTCTGATGCCATATATGTTCCTCCAGGATCTCCTTGTTTCCAATTTTTTGAAAAATATAGCATGATTACCAATGTACTTGGACCAACATTATGAATATGTGGAAGTTGAAATCCACCTCGTTGATAACCCAT
>CAYPWN010000044.1:0-10579 GCA_964414525.1 uncultured Candidatus Poseidoniales archaeon
GAATCGATGTCGTAGAAGTCCAAGGCCTCGTATGCCATATTCCTCGACCTTTCGCGAGGCAACGCCCTCATGAATCTATGCTCGTTATTTTTTCTTCGAAAGGAGCCTTTCTTCTCTGATTGCCCTCTTGCGCTCTTCTTCGCTCCCTATCCTCATCGCTACCCATCTGGAGAGACGGGGGGAGGAGCTGGCCATCAGGCTAAAAACAAGCAAAGTCGCACCACCTAATATCACAATCCCAATCCATATCTCAAGAAGTCCCCCATTGCTGCTGCCCTCAATAGGCGAAAAGGAGACTATCGTGCCCTCGCTAGTGATCAGCCATCCTTCGAAAGATCCGGTACTCCATGTCGCAACAATCCTCTCGTCAGAAACATGGGCACTGAAGTTAACCGCATCAGAATTCTCCAACCACTTGAAAGATGCCCTGGCCTGTAGGTCATGCTCGATAATGCCGAATGGTGCGGTTGAAATCAGAGAAATGCCATCAGATTGCACCTCTATCCCGTTGATCTGTCCCTCGGCATCCTGAAGTGTGAACACGTCGTTATCGAAAATCATGGATTTCGATGGATCGCCGGGATTAATGCTGACTATTGCGATTGTCAGGTCGGTCGACACAGCAACGCACCTCATTTCGCTTCCGGAGGGGCACACAACGCCTACCCAGGGTAGTCCGAAACCACCTATCCAGTGCAAACCGTGGTCTCCATCGATAACTCCAATTCCGTCTACGCTAGACGAAACCACACAGACATTCGAACCAGGAACGCACGATATGCCACTGACATCGCTATCCCCTCTCCCTTCCAGCGCAAACGCCTCCAATCCCCCGTTTTCCATACTTCTGGCCCTCCAGAGCCAACCTAACTCCCCCCCGATGTATGCCCAGCTACCATCGCTATTCCAGGAAACAGCCATGAGATCAGTGCTGCCGAACAACAACCCCCCTCCTACGTCCTCGAGGGAATTGTTTGACCTTACGAATCTGAGCACCCCTCCCCCGTCCCCCACCACTAGTGCAGTATTGGACCCGGGGTGGAATGAGGAGTCATGCATCGTTAAGTTCCCGGGGTGATCCAACTTGCTATGATTTTCAGGAGATTCTGGATCAATAAGGAAAACTGTAGAATCCGCACCGTGGGCAATAACGACCCCTCCATCGGGAGATATGGACGCGCCTTCCAGCCCCAGATCAACCTCTCCTAGCCTAACAACAGTTGCCAAACCGACAGACGACTGAGCCATAGCTAACGGGGACATCAGTATAGAGTAGATGACTAAAATAGCCAGTGCAGGTATCCTGTCCACACCCACCGGACCAGCAAAGACCGTTTAGCAGTTGTAGTGGCGATCTGGGTCAAACCGGTCGGCAGTATTGAAGTGGGCCCCTCCATCCGGAGGGACGATGGAGAGATTTGACGTTCGCAGGGGACTAATCAAAGAAGTTGATGCAAATGGTGGGTTGCCAGTGCTGGCAACGGAGTTCTTTGACAATGTAGAGGCGACTTCAGAAAGCTCGTTCAAAGGCTCTCATGGGGTGATGACAGATATCGAAGCCAGTTATGAGAACGGGGCAATGATCGTGGACGTAACCAATGTAACCCCGGACTTCGACAATCCTGAGTCGGTAAAGTCCGCAATGGAGGACAGGAAGCGTTGGACTTCCTTCCTAGACAGAGCCACGGGATACAACTCCAAGCAACGCGGTGATAAGGCCAAGGAATGGGCAAAGAAGGCTTCAAAGGCTAAATCCGCAATTTCAGCAGCCAATCATTTCATGGAGATGTCTGATACTATTTCTGAGGACCAGAAGTCTCAAGCCAATGCTCTGATAGTGGAGATCGAGGCACTTTTGGAAGCCAATGAAAACACTAAGGCAGCTGGACGTGGAGAAAAACTGAACAAGCTGTTCAACTAGGTGTGCAAATGTCCGAAGAGGATCCACTATCTGGACTAGACAATAAGTCCCGAGAAAAGATAGAGAGGATGTTTTCCGGTTGCCAAGAGGTAATTGGCGTCGAACACGTCGCTTCTGTCTTGTCCGGTGGACAGTCTCACTCGGGCGATGGTCAGTTGGTTGCCTACATAGGACTAGAACCTAGTGGGAAGGCTCACTTGGCATACGTTCTACTTGCCGACACAATCCGAAACATGCTTGACGAGGGCGTTAACGTGATTATACTTCTAGCCGACTGGCATGCATGGGTCAATGACAAGTTCGATCGTGACATGGAAAAGATAGGAATCTCGGGAGAGTACCTGACTGAGATTTTCCGCGCACTTCTTGGCAACCCTGACGAAGGGGACGGGGCAGGAAACCTCAGATTCATGAGCGCATCTGAACTGATGGACTCTGGGAAATATTGGGAGAGGGTCCTTAGGTGCTCCAAGAACATGAGCCTCTCAAGAGTCAGAAGGACGTTCAGCATCATGGGACGAGACGAGGACTCCTCGGACCACGACTTATCTGCGTTCTTCTACCCAGCACTGCAAGCAGCCGACGTTTTCGAGCTAGAGGTAGACATCGCATTCGGAGGAATGGACCAGAGAAAGGCACACATGTACATGAGGGAGGTCGCAGACAGGTTCGACTGGACCAAGGCAACCTGCATCCACACCCCGATGATGTCCGGACTAAAGGGGCCCGGGGAGAGGATGGACTCTTTCGACCACAAGATGTCCAAGTCCGATCCGGGAAACGCGATTTTGCTGGATGACGATCCAGACTCAATCAGGTCAAAGATGAGAAAGGCGTTCCTAGAGATCGGAAACCCTAGTTCCGCGGTATTCGAGATAGCTCAGCATGTCGTCCTTCCAAAACGTGGTTCGATTACTGTCACTCCCGACCCAAAGTATGGGAAACCCTCCGATTGGAAAGACCTTCAGAGTTTCTCCGATGCAGTATCTGATGGTACGATCCATCCACTAGACGCTAAGAATGCCGTAGCAGACTGCTTATCCGAGGTCTTGGAACATGTTTCACTGCATCTTTCTTCAAAACCTGAACTCCTAGAAGCCATGAACCAATTAACCGGGTCCAATTAGACCCCTTACAATATGCGTAATTGCCAATTAACGCTTGCATAGGGATGATAATGTAGTCCAATTCCGGGCAAGCGAGGGAACTCAATGTCCGTGGTAGGTGTCGACGACATAGCCTTACATTTCCCCCGGCTGTACTTCGCCATGCAGGACTTCGCTGATTTCAGGGGGGCTGACTACGGTAAACTCAGCAAGGGACTTGGTCTGGAGGCCATGGCAATTCCCGACGTTCATGAGGACACGGCCACAATGGGGGCAAACGCAGTCTCCCGCCTTATAGACAGGAACTCAATAGAACCATCATCAATAGGGCGGATATACCTAGGGACCGAATCAGCACTCGACGGAGCTAAGCCAACTGCAACATACATCATGGACATGCTTGAGCAGCGGTACTCATCCAAGCACGGTAATAACTGCTTCAGGAACTGCGATGTCGTGGACATGACGTTCGCATGTATAGGTGCCGTTGATGCGATGCACAACACCCTAGACTGGGTCGCTAGAGGGGGGGAAACTCGGAACAGGTTAGGAATTGTCGTTTTCGCTGACAACGCAAAGTACGATCTGGGCTCATCGGGGGAGTACACCCAGGGGGCCGGGGGTGGGGCTATCCTGATCCGACACAACCCAAGGCTTCTGGCTATTCCAGACATCTGGGGGGTCTCCACCATGCCTGTTCACGACTTCTTCAAGCCACGAAGAGAGGTGGAGACGAGAACAGTGGTTGAGAATGTACTCGAACTAGCCGAGGAGTCGGGCGCGAGGATAACATCCAACCTTGCAGAGAAAATTCTGAAGCTACTCCCACGTTCAAGCAAGAAGAATGACGTACTGTTCGAGAACGAGAAGCTAATGATTCACAAGGACACACCAGTCTTCGATGGGCAGTTCTCCAATCGTTGTTATTCCGAGTCTGTGAAGCAGGCTTTCATAGACTTCCGTTCAAAGGCAATACAGGAGGGCAGGTACGAACCAGAGGATGACGAGATCCTGACCAACCAATGGAGCCGAATAATTGTCCACCTTCCTTATGCATTCCAAGGAAAGAGGATGTTTCCAGACGTTTTTCGCCATGATAGGCGTGACCTCCCAGTTTGGGAGAAGATCACCAGGGAGATCGGCCCAGAACCACTCCCTAGCGATTACCCAGACACCCTGGAAGGGTTGGAGGAGTTCGAGAACGCGAACGACTCATACCGAAGGCTGATATCAAAGACCGATGAGTTCAGAAACTTCGTGGAAGAAAGAATAGAGAAGACTCAGAGGGCCTCGAGCCTAATCGGAAATCAGTACACAGGGTCCATTTTCCTAGCATTGATGTCGGCCATGGAGTCAGACTACCTTGACAATACCGAGATGGAATCTAGGAGAATAGGGCTTTGTGGGTATGGTTCGGGGGCTAAAGCCAAGGTTTTCGAGGGTATAGTTCAGCCAAAATGGAGAGAAATAGCGTCCAGGTTCCATCTTTTCGAAAGGCTTTCCACTCGGCACGCAATCAATAAGACAGTCTACGAGGCATTGCACAAGGGCAAGAGGAAGAGGTCAGTCGTCCGACCTCAATCTGAGTTCGCATTGGTTGCGATTGGAGCAGAAGGGGACCTCGAGGGCCAAAGAAGATACCAGTGGGTAGAATGACTCCTTACTCGAGAATTTCCGCCACCGAGGAAACGAACTCCTCAACTTCCCCCGTGGTGTTGTATTGTAGAACTCCCGCTCTTAGTACTCCTTCTGGCTCCAATTCGAGTGCTTCGGTTAGTTCTAGGGCATAGAAGTTACCCGCCCACACGAATATTCCCCTCTCTGCTAACCTTTCTCCAATCTCTCTAGCACTCATTTTTGGGTGGGTGAATGAGACTGTAGGCGACCTCTCGGAAACTCTCTTTGGATCAGTAATTCCCCAGACTTTCAGACCATCTATTTTCCCTAATCCCTCCAACATCTCGAGACAAAGCCCCCTCTCGTGATTTTCTATAGCAGAATAGGCCTGCTTTAGCGCATCTCTCCTAGATAGGGAATGCTCTCCTGCGAACTCCTTCCCAATCCAAGCAATGTGGTCTATTGCTGCCATTGTTCCAGCCATTCCTTCGTGGCTTTGAGTTCCCGTCATCCACCTGAATGGAATTTTTTCAGATGAAACTCTAAGTTTAGCAACAGGAAGTGCAGACATTCGCTCCCCCCTGCCCCACAACAGCCCCTGGTGCGGTCCGAAGAACTTGTACGGTGAGCAGAGCATGTAGTCGCACCCCCACTCTTCCACGTCGATTAGGGAGTGTGGGGCATAGTGAACCGCGTCAACCACAACCTCTGCTCCGAAGTTATGGGCTATTTCTACAATTTTTCTTACGTCGTTAATTGTTCCAGATAGGTTTGAAGCCGCACCAACTGCCACTAGGGCCGTTCTCTCGGAAATCGACTCAATTACCGAGTCCATGTCTAATGTGCAGTCAGACGGATTGACGTCTATTTTTCTGATGGTGGCTCCCGACCACTTTGCAGCCAGAACCCAAGGTCTGACGTTGCCATCATGATCTAGCCTAGTTACCACAACTTCGTCTTTAGAACTCCAAGTCCTGCTAAGGGCTCCAGCGAGCTGGATATTCAGACTAGTCATGTTCTGGCCGAATGCGACTTCTGAGGGATCAGAGCACCCGATGAAGTCAGCACACGCCTGCAAAGCTTCCGAAATTACCCGATCAGTCTCAACAGAAGTGGCGAACGACATCCCAGTATTCGCATTCTTGTGAAGAAGGTATTCGCTTACAGCTTCAGCTACCGAACTAGGCACTTGGCTACCTCCAGGCCCATCTAAGAAGATGGCTCGAGAACCCTCGACCGTTCTCTGCAGCCCGGGAAAGGCCTCCCTAATCCGGTTTATTGGGTAATTACTCAATTTATCATCTCGTTAGGGCGAAATCGATCGATTGATCACTATTCTCTGCACCTCTTGCGTCCCTTCGTAGATTTGCGTGATCTTAGCGTCTCTGAAGAACCTCTCAACGGGGAAGTCCGTTGTGTAACCAAACCCCCCAAGAACCTGCACGGCCCTTTCTGATACCCACATTGCGGTGTCACCCGCGAATAGTTTTGCCATGCTAGCCTCCTTAGTGTGCCTAGGGGCATCCTCCTCGTAATGCCTCTGCTTGGCCCACGCCGCCTTGTATACCATCATCCTAGCTGCGTCTGTCCTAGTGGCCATGTCCGCCAGGTAGTTGCCCACACTCTGGTGATGGGCTATGGGCTTGCCGAAAGCCTCCCTCTCGTGTGCGTAGCTTAGTGCGGCTTCGTAGGAACCCTGGGCAATTCCAAGGGCCTGTGCTGCGATCCCAATCCTTGAGTTATCCAGGGCGTTCATCGCTATTGGAAAACCCTCTCCGGGTTCCTTCAGGACGTTTTCCACTGGTACTATGCAGTTTTCTAAAACTAGAGAGCACGTGTCGCTAGACCTGATTCCCAGTTTGTCTTCTTTCTTGCCGACAGAAAAGCCTTCGAAAGCCTTCTCCACAATGAAGGCGGTCGTCCCACCATGCTTCTTCTGTCCGAACTCAGGGTGATCAACATCCTTGGCGAATAGCACGTAGATGTCCGCGCTGGATCCGTTTGTGACCCACATCTTCTCGCCGTTCAGGATGTAGTGGCCACCGTCATCGCTGATTTTGGCCTTGCACCCAAGAGCACCAGCATCAGTCCCAGCGCCGGCCTCGGATAGGGAATATGCCCCAATCTCTTCCCCGGCCAGTCTGGGAAGGTACTCCGCCTTCTGCTCCTCGCTCCCGTGAAGTGCAATGGTCATCGAGCAGAGGCCCACATGAACGCAGAACATTACCGAGAATGATGGATCTACTCTTGCTAACTCTTCTATGATAATCGCTTCAGAAACGTCGTCTATGGGGCTCCCCCCGAATTCCTCCGGTACGGTAATCCCCTGCAGTCCCGTCTTTTCGCAGAACAACCCCCACTCTTCGATTGGGGCCCTCTGTTCCTTGTCCCTCTCCAAGCAGGTAGGTGCTAGCCACTCCTCGGCGAAACCTCTGACCATCTCTCGAATCATGGTTTGCTCTTCTGTCTCTCCAAACTCCATATTGCTCGGCAAAGCCGAAGAAGACGATGTTGTTAATCCCTCTTGAATGCAAAATTTCTCCCGTTCAATCGAATAGTTAAAATTGGAAACTATCGGGCGGCCGGTCGGTAATCAATATGAATGGCGGGGATTTCTTCGAATTCAGCATTGCTCATGATAGGAAATATTCGCTGGATCATCTATGGGTCCAGGTCCTAGACGACGACGAAGATGACATGACTGTCAAGTTGGGAATTAGTGAGTTCATCAGGGCCGAGTATGGCGACATAGTGAGGGTTGTCCTTTCCAAGCCAGAGGATGATAGCGAATTCCAGGTCGAATTAGGGGAGGGGGAATCAGAAAACGACGACGACTCATCAACAGCCCTCCTCTCAAGGGGCGACGAGTTAGGCACCGACGATTTGATGATCACAATAAGGACTACTAATGATCGGGTTCTGATAAATGCCCCATTTCCTTGTAAGATCGTCGAGCTGAATGGGGACGTAGAGGACAACCCAGACTTGGTGAACGAGGAAGCTTACGGGGACGGATGGTGCATGATCGTCAAGCCTCACGAGTGGGACGAAGACATGCACCTTGACGAACAAGAGTACATCGAGTACCTGAATGAAATCTAACTATGGCCAAGACAGTATTGGCCATGTTTCCGGATCTGAAATCTCCCATTCCATCGAGCCTAATCGTGACAAGACCTCATCCGAATCTGAGATGTCATTCTCAATTTGGATCCTATGAAGCCACCCCTTTAGCCTCCCAAGCCTTATTCCCGGTTCCAGACCGGTTCTCTCGGAAAGCGTATTCCCGTCTACCAGGGGTGAGTTTCCAACCTGAAGCTCATCCAGATTCCTCAGGACGAGTTCGAAATGTGTGACATCCCTCCCGAGCCCAGAAAGGTACTCAAGAACTTCAATCTGTCTGAATTCCGGTAAAGCTGCTCTGAACCTCCTAACACTTTCCTCGGAATTGTCCAGCTCCAACTTTCTACAATCGTGAAGGAATGATACTGACGCAACCTCGTCCCTGGAAAGCCTCAGCCTCTCCGAAAGTACCATTGAGAGATCACTCCCGCCCTGGTTATCCCCGCTGCAAATTAGGGCCAGATTAACGCAGTGATTTCTGCATAGTTCAACCTCCTTGTTGAACGATAACCCCTCCAAAATCTCATCCAAAACTCGGTGTTCATGCATCATTTGTACTATCATGGAAGAATTGTGCCCAGATAGGATTAGTTTCAACTCAGACCAGATACGCTCCTTCGATATTTTCTCCAGCATCCCGATATTGGAAGAAATAGCAACACTTAGCCCCCCATCTAGTGACCTGAGACCATTTTCCCCCTGATCCAAGAATCTGAATGCTCGAATCAACCTGAGGCCATCTTCAGCAATTCTTTCTTCGGCATCACCGACCGATCTAACGATCCCTAACCCTAGGTCCTTCTCACCCCCATGCGGGTCGATCACAGTTCCGCTAACGTCGATGGCCATAGCATTGATCGTGAAATCCCTCCTGGATAGGTCAATTTCGATGTTCGAACCAAAACTCACGTTGTCAGGCCTCCTCCCGTCCCCATAGCCCCCATCTTCCCTGAGAGTCGTAACTTCCCAAATCGATTCTCCATCGATAGAATCGTCAATTCGGACTCTTGCAGTGCCATATTTCTCTCCAACCATGATTGAACGAGGGAAAATCGAATTCACTTCGCTGGGCGTCAAATCAGTAGCTATATCGAGCTCCTTGGGGTCGAATCCGGCCAAGTGATCTCTTACCCAACCTCCGACGATCCACGCCTCACCATTTTCCCTCAGTCTTTCGAGGACAAACTGATCCCCATCTGAAAGTTTAGACAAGTCCACAACCACAATACCCAGCTCCGCCGATAACACTGCCCGGGGAGCAGATATATTGAGTCACGTCTCGTGCGGGCTCCGTGAAGGTTGAATTGGTCCCTATGGAAATACTCCGCCCGCACGAGCAGACGATTCTGAAAAAGGTCGATGAGCTGGAGAGAATGACTCACCGCTGGAAGGCATATGTTCTGCCACTTGTAGTGGACAAAAACACAGGCGTTATTCTAGATGGGCATCACAGGCACCAGGTTGCACTCAGGCTAAACTTGCAGTGCCTGCCATGCGTTCTTGTTGACTACATCGGAGACAAGACAGTGGAAATCGATGTTTGGCCAAACTGTGGCAGGGACTCAGTGTCCAAGGAGGAGGTAATCAAAGCCGGCCTAGATGGGGAATTGTTTCAGCCTAAGACTAGCAGACATCGCCTATCGGACCACCTTCCCCCAATATCGATACCTCTAACCAGGTTGTTGCTCCCAGCAGTCAATTCATGAATAGCGATCAGGGGACTAGATCCTCGTGCCCACCGAAAACCCCAGCTTCATCTTCCGGAGACCCTGGGCTGGCTAGGTCAACCGAGAGGTAGTCGCTGAATAGGGGCCACAAAGGGCCCAGCCACTCAATCTCAGACATTAGCAGGTCAACCACTGGATGTTCCATTATTTCGTCCTCCGTCGACTCTTCATCTAAGACGGGGAGATCAGACGGCATCTCCCTAAGTGCACTAACTAGGTGGCTTACTCTTACCAGCGTCTGCTCTTCAATTTCCACCAGACCGCCCACTAGATCAACAGCATCCTCGATGTGGCTAGCCAGCGAATTTGGCTCGAGAGGGCTTGTCTCCGACTCCCCTACGTCCATGGGGCCAAAGACCACACCCCCCAGGTCCGTATCGAACCAATCCGGGCCCTGCTTTTCCTTCTTCAAGAGCCTCTGGTGGACAGGTCCGCCGAACGGGCCAAGAACGAATCCTCCGTCCAGCACCATTTGCTCGACAGAGTCAGGAATTCTTCTGATCGATCCAGTAATCAGCACCCTGTCGATTTTTCTACTCATTTCGTCTTGATTCTCGAGGTCGCGGGGCTGCAAGACTCTGATTAGACCAAGTCCATCGTGCATTCCAAGCCTATCTTCTGTGTGGACTCTGACCTCATCGTGGGGCTCAATGATTGTTACAGCTCCATCCTTCCCTACCAACCTGTCAATTATTGCTGCTAGATAACCCCCCTTGGATCCGATAAGTAAGACGTGCTGGCTGTCTAGGACCTCTAGGTGATGGAGAAGGGTTGCGATCATGTGGGGGGCAGAAATTGTTCTTGTTGCCCCGAATTCAGTAAATAGGAAGGGGACCGGCCTGTCATGCCAAAATCCCTCTAAGTTATAGTCGGTGAAGTCCGAAGGGTCGATTTCCTCCATTGCCTTCATAGTTGGCTCATCCAGTGGAACTCCTGCATCTTTGAGCCTCCCAAGCAAATCAGACATCGATGTGATTGGAATCCCCCCGATTGACGTTAACGACCATAGGGGATTTGAATGCATTGCTCTTCGGACCTCCCGGGGTCCGTGGTCTAGGGGTTATGACGTCGCTCTTACAAAGCGA
>CAYPWN010000045.1:0-10393 GCA_964414525.1 uncultured Candidatus Poseidoniales archaeon
GCGAAAGGTCGAGGAATATGGCATACGAGGCCTTGGACTTCTACGACATCGATTCTCTGCTTACAGAAGAAGAGAGGATGGTCAGGGACATGGTCAGGGACTGGGTCGAAGACAGGGTAATACCGAACATAGAGGAGGCGTGCAGAGATGGAGTGTTCCCTGACGAGTGGAGGGCCGAGATTGGCGAGATGGGGATTCTTGGAGCTCCACTGAAGGGCTATGGGTGCCCGGGGCTCTCCTACGTCGCATATGGGCTAATCTGCCAGGAACTGGAGAGGGGGGATAGCGGTGTTCGCTCATTTGCTAGCGTGCAGGGTTCTTTGGCCATGTACCCGATATGGGACTTCGGTACCGAGGAGCAGAAGGAGCACTACCTTCCAAAGATGGCTAGCGGCGAGTGGGTGGGTTGCTTCGGACTAACTGAGCCAGACTACGGCTCAAACCCGGGGGACATGATAACCCGAGCCGAGGACCTTGGGAGTCACTTCCTATTGAATGGGGCCAAGATGTGGATCACTAACGGAACTAATGCCGATTTAGCAGTGGTTTGGGCAAAGCTAGACGGCGAAATTAGGGGCTTCATTGTCGAGAAGGGGGATGAGGGCTTTAGCGCGCCCGAGATGAAGGGCAAACACTCACTGAAGGCCAGCGTGACGAGCGAACTCGTCTTCCAGGACTGTAAAATTCCCAAGGACAGGATCCTTCCTAACGTGAAGGGGCTCAAGGGGCCTTTCAGTTGCTTGAACAATGCTAGGTACGGCATTTCCTGGGGGGCTGTTGGTGCTGCGCAATCCTGCTTCAACTCTGCTAGGGAGTACTCGCTGAGCAGGATACAGTTCGGACACCCTATAGCGTCTTTCCAGCTGGTTCAGAACAAGCTATCTTGGATGCTCCGCGAAATCACAAAGGGGCAGCTACTGGCATACCACATGGGTAAGAAGAAGGATGACGGTAGCTGGATTCCTGAGCAGATTTCTCTAGCTAAGATGAACAACGTGGACATGGCCCTCGAGATCGCCAGGATGTCCAGGGATATCCATGGTGCAAACGGAATCCTTGACGAATACCCAGTGATGAGGCACATGGCAAACCTGGAATCGGTTAAGACGTACGAAGGGACTCATGACATTCACAATCTCATACTTGGAAGGCACATCACTGGAATTCAGTCTTTCACAAGAGAGGTCTGAGCATTCAAGATTTGCTGGTCCCAATATTGAAAGAGTCTTCGAATACCGAACGGTTGGGGCGGTAAAATGGGAATTGCAGTTCTACTGAAGCAGGTACCCGACACCACTGCAAAAATCAGCGTATCGAGCGGAATGGTTGACGAGAAATCAGTCAGCAAGTGGTCTATCAGCCCTTATGACGAGTATGCCCTAGAGTGCGCCATCCAACTCAAGGAGTCCGGGTACGGAGAAGTAGTTGCAATAACTTGTGGTCCTGAAAGGGCTTCCAAGGCTCTAACTGAGGCAGCCTCTGTTGGCGCCGACTCATTGGTCCACGTTCATGTTGACGTTTTCATGGACAGCGTGCAAGTTCAGTCACTTCTTGCAGCAGCGATCAGAAAATCCGAATCCGAGATTGTTCTATGCGGTAAGCAAGCTGCGGACACGAACAGCGGCTCAACGGGACCAGGTGTGGCAAGTCTGCTAGGATACTCTTTCGTAGGGGTCGTTTCAGAGATTTCCGTTGAAGAGGGCGGATTCTCGGCCACTCGTTTGGGGCCTTCCGGGATGGAGGAAATCAATGTCTCTGCACCCTGTGTTTTCACATTCGACAAGGGAGAGGTTGAGTTAAGGAGGCCCAACGTAAGAGGAATAATGATGGCCAAGAAGAAACCAATAGAGACTTTGTCATCAGATGATCTAGGTGTAGATTTGTCGGTCTCCACGCTCAAAGTTGAATCCCACGAGTCACCACCAGAGAAGCCCCCTGGTCAGAAATTCGATGGTGCAGATTCTGTTCCAGCAGTTGTTGAGAAGCTCCGTGATGAGGCCAACGTGGTATAGGTGAGAAAATGCAAGTAACTGTGATCTCGGAGTCAAGTGGAGGTTCACTCCACCCAGTCACAGCGCAGCTGGTAGGTGCTATCTCCCGAATGGGGAGTAACCCTACGGTGCTCTGCCCAGGGGGGGTCGGTGCCGCTGAAGCATCAACAATCTCCGGAGTTGCAAAAGTAGTCTCAGTGGAAGGAGATTGCTTTGAGACATACGACTGCATCGCTTGGGCAAAGGCTCTGGCACCAATTGCAGCGGCTGACCTGTTGGTGGCCTCCGCATCATCTGTTGGGAGGGAGCTGACTTCTTCGATTGCAGCTATCAGGGGAATCCCGGTTCTGCAGGACGCGACAGGCTTAGTAGACGGGTTCTCTGTAACTAGGCCAATTTACTCCGGAAAGGCCATTGAGAAGAGTACCATAACCCCTCCTTTCGCGATTACCCTCAGGGCCAACTCATTCGAGGCTGCGGCTGGAGGTTCAAGCGCTGAGGTCAGCACTGTAAACCAGAGCGAAGACGTATCAGTCTCCGTGAAACAGGCACTCGAAAGGGCCGGCGAGAGACTGGACGTCTCGGAGGCGGACATCATTATTTCCGGGGGAAGGGGCATGGGGGACCCCTCGAACTTCTCACATCTTTACGATGTAGCCGATATCATAGGAGCAGCCGTCGGGGCTAGCAGAGCTGCTGTCGACACGTGGGATGATATCCCACACAGCATGCAAGTTGGGCAGACTGGCAAGACCGTTACACCAAATCTGTACATCGCAGTAGGGATCAGCGGCGCAATTCAGCACCTTGCTGGGATGAGAACGAGCAAGTATATCGTGGCAATAAACAAGGATTCCGAGGCACCAATCTTCGGGGTGGCCGACTATGGAATCGTGGCGACATGGGAAGAAGCGCTTCCAATTCTGAAAGACGAACTCGCCTCACTCATCTCAAACTGAGGCATGATCTTTTTTTGAGTCGGCCCTAGATCTCCCAACCCTTCTCAGATACTCCTCGGTAACTCCCCCGGTTACGTATACCCCGTTGAAGCATGAGCAGTCGAAGTTAGCCATGGAAGAGTTCCCTGCCCCCAAGCATGCATCGACTAGGTCTTCCAATTCCTGGTAAATTAGCCAGTCTGCGCCAATCGCCTCGCAAATCTCCTCGTTAGTCTTGCCGAAGGCTACGTACTCCTCCCTGGCTGGCATATCGATACCGTACACGTTAGGGTGAACTATTGGCGGGGAAGATGATGCGAATAGGACCTTGGAGGCCCCTGCCTCCCTGGCCATACGGACTATTCTTCTCGATGTGTTCCCCCTGACTATACTGTCGTCCACAATAAGCACTTTTTTTCCGCTGAACTCGTCATCGATTGTGTTGAGCTTCTTCCTAACCGAGTCCTTCCTGATTCTCTGGCCGGGCATTATGAAGGTCCTCCCTATGTATCGATTCTTTACGAATCCCTCCCTGTAGGGAATACCCAATTCACTTGCTAGACCCAGCGCAGCGATTCTTCCGCTATCTGGTACTGGGATGACTGCGTCTATCCCATGTTCAGGGAGCTCCTTCTTGATGCTCCTTGCTAGAGCCTTTCCCATACTGAGCCTGGCCTGGTGAACGGAGATTCCATCCATAACCGAGTCTGGCCTTGCGAAGTACACGTGCTCAAAGACACAGGGCGTGTGGGGAATCTTCTGATGGCACATCTTTGAGTGGATTTTCCCATCCATCCTGACTATCACAGCCTCTCCTGGAGAGACATCCCTGTCCGGTTCGAATCCGAGAGCCTTGCATGCTACGCTTTCAGATGAGAACAGTCTCTCGGTGAAACCTTCCACTTCCCTCCCCCCCATAAATAGCGGACGGATGCCATTCGGGTCTCTGAAGGCTACCAGTCCCCATCCAGTAATCATACATACTACACTGTAGCTGCCTTCCACCCTGAGGTGTGTCCTCTCAATAGCCCGGAAGATGTCGTCCTCGACCAGAGCCTCCATCCCCCCTGGCCTGCCGTTAACTGACCTCTGGACCTCGGCAGCGAATAGGTTGAGCAGAGCCTCCGAGTCCGAGCTTGTGTTTATCCTCCTATGATCGTATTCTAGAAGGCCAGAAATGATATCCGGGGTGTTGTTTAGGTTCCCGTTGTGGGCTAGGCTTACCCCGAAAGGTGTGTTTGTGTAGAATGGCTGGGCCTCAGAGGGTGAGTTTGAGCCAGCAGTCGGATACCGTACGTGGCCAATCCCCATGGAGCCTTCTAGCTTCTTCATGTGCCTCTGACGGAAGACGTCGCGGACTAGCCCGTTAGCCCTCCTGTGGCATATGTTGTCTGAGTCGCTAGTTACTATTCCTGCCGCATCCTGGCCCCTGTGCTGAAGAACGAGGAGGGCGTCATATATCGAAGTGGCCACTTGAGCGCCCGGAAAACCCACAATTCCGATGATCCCGCACATCGGAAACCGTTCTTGCCTGAGCAACTAGGACTTAGGGATTTTCGGAGAAGTGTCACTTCTTCTGCCACATGGAGCGGTTTCGCTTACTCCACCTGAACTTCCTGATCCTGGAAGTGTCCCCGTAGCCACAACTAGCGCACTGCCCCTTCTGCTTGTGGTAGGAGTGGCGCCCACATCTCCTGCATCTTATGTGGGTTGACTTCTGCCTCTTCCCCATGCTCGGTGTGCCCTTTGACATGCCATACCCTCCTAGGACGACGCGCCCACCGATCGATTTGTTAAGAGGCTTATCCTGAGAAGGGACAGAGTGACAATTGATGCAATCACAGGTAGGAGTGAAGAAATTCCCACGATTGCCGCACTCATTGGCCCCCTAACTGCCATAAGTGGGCTGACTTCTGTTTCATGAATCACAATGTACGCTGCAATAATGCCTGAGACTGATATGAGAAGCATAGGGGCTAGTGCCTTGTGATATGGGTTGAAGGTGGAAACAAGATGAATAGCGAAGAAGAAAGAAGACAGCAGGATCCCCCCGGCGAACAGCTCCAGAGGAGAAGAGAAATCAGTCACCACCTAGATCACCCCCCAGTCTCCTGTTCAGTATGGTCCTGACAAGCATCTCCTCCTCGTGTGAAAGTGGGTCTGACTCGGATGAGAATCCAGACCATTTTTCTGCCAAAAAGACCCCGGAAACGAATATCAAGATTCCCAATATCATACCCAGAGATACCCAGAGACCCGATAAGGCCTCGGAGGCTGAATCTGGGCCGTAATATTGTGATATGACGAGCCATGAGAAAACAATTGATCCCCAACCCACGACCATCTCCATAGGTCGTGTCTTCCAGTAAGTCGGCGAGGCCCTTAGAACCAAAACCGCTCCAAATGAAAATGGCACTACCCAGGAAATAAGCTCAACTACTGAGTCGTGAAGTACACTTTCTGGGCCTTCAACTCCCTCTGGGAGAAGTATAAGGCAAGTCAATCCAAGAAGTGCTAGTGGAGTGCCGAATCTGCTCCTCCCAAATGAAGGGCCCATCCTATGTATGCAATATCCAAGAATGGTCAATGCCATGGACGCCCAAACTATGATCGCATCATTCGACACGATTGCTCGACGGGGCTAGTGTTCATGTGTTTTTCTTGAGTACGGGTTTTTGCAATGTTCCAGAACACTTGACTAGTTTCATATACGGGTCATCGGTGGCTCGCGGCGCACGAGTTGCGTCTAGGTGAGATAATGGTGAAAATGCCGAGGAAGGTTATGCGTTACAGCCCCTATGCGGGAAAGCACACCGAGCACACCGTTGAACGGGTGAAGAAGCGCAGGGCCAGCGAGCTGAAGTGGGGCCAGAGGAGATTTCGAAGAGTCACTGCCGGGTACAGGGGTTTCCCTAGGCCTAAGCCCTCCGGCGAGAAGCCGACCAAGAGGGTCAACCTCGTCTACAGATGCACTGAAACCGGTAAGGCACACTCCCCCAAAGGCAAAAGAGCCAGAAAGTTCGAGCTAGTGGATAACTGAGGTGGATTTGTTCTTGTCTGGTAGGTTCCTGAGAGTCAGTTGCAAGGACTGCGGGAACGAGGCAACAATATTCGACAGGGCGTCGACTACTGTTTCCTGCTCTATTTGCGGTTCAACTCTGGCTGAGCCATCCGGTGGGATGGCCAATCTCACAGGTTGCACGGTTGTTGAGGAACTAGAATAGAGAGGCGGCATCTTGGCGGATTTGGCAAACGACTGGCCCGATGAAGGGGAATTGGTCGTTTGCTCTGTGAAGAGCGTAAAGGAAAACGGCGCCTACCTAGATCTCGACACTTACCCGGGGAAGGAGGGCTTTGTTTTCATTGGCGAAATAGCAACTGGATGGGTAAGGAACATAAGGACCCATGTGAGAGAGGGGCAGAGAGTTGTAGCCAAGGTAATTGGTGTAAAGAAAGACAGGGAGAGCATCACCCTATCCATCAAGTCCGTCTCGGAAGAACGGAGGCGAGACGCCCTACAATCGTGGAAGAATGAGCAAAGAGCTGCACAAATAATGAGAGTTGCAGCAGAAAGAGTGGGTTGGGACGAAAAGAAAATCTTGACGGTCTCTGACGAAATGAAAGAGGCTTTCGGATCCCTATACGGGGCCCTAGAGGAGTGCGCAATAAGCGAGACTGCCCTCACAGAAGCCGGATTTGGAGGGAAATGGACAGGAGTAGTTACTGAACTGGCGATAGAGAATATCGTTCCCCCTTTCGTAGAAATCAGAGGGCTGTTTGAAATCGAAGTGTGGGGGCCAGAGGGAGTGAATGCAATAAGGGATGCTCTAGAGTCCGCAGAGGCTTGTGCTGGAAGCTACGAAGAGGTGACCCTGACTTGCCACTACGATGGGGCGCCCAATTACAGGGTTGACATCAGGGCCCCAGACTACCCGTCAGCAGAGTCAGTCTGGGAAGATGCACAAAGTGCGGCTTCGAAGCAAATTGGTACTGTAGAAGGCTCCATCACTATCGAACGCCTCTAATAGATGCGGGATGAAGAAGATACTTCATGAACCTAATTGGAGGGCTAATCCTAATCATGGCTAGGACCAAGCTTCAGCGCTGCAAAGAATGCAGGAGTTTCGGTCTTGGCCAAAAATGCAAAGATTGTGGAGGGGAAATGGAGTCTGCAGCCGCTCTGAAGTTCTCGCCGGAAGATCCCCAGGGTGCTAGGAGAAGAAAACGACAGGATGCCGGGAGCGAAGAGTGGGTTGATTCCCTGCCCAGCCCCAAAACGGAGGAAGATGCTTGAACCGGACAAGAATTCACTGGCTGGAGGGGGATTGTCTTCCCGAGGGATGCATGATTGTCGAAGCCGTCCCAGGGGTTGGAAACGTCGGCAAGATAGTGGTCGATGCTTTAGTAGCAAAGCATCCCTCGAGGACAGTCGGGTGGATTCTGCATCCTGACTTCCCACCTCATGCCACTTTGGGGGATGATTTCCTGATTGAACCACCAAGGCTTGACATCAAAACGATTCTACTGAAAGATGGATCAACAATCGTTGCAGTAACCGGAATCATGCAACCCATGACTGCAGCGGGACAGTACGAAGTTGCTGAGTCCATACTAGGCCTAGCAAGTCAGTCCAGAGCCACACGTCTGCTGGTACTTGCCGGACTAGCCTCGGAGCCAGACTGCCGAGCGATTCACGTCATCTGCTCTGACCGAAAATTGAGAGGGGTTCTCGAGAAAGACGACATTGAGGTTAGCAGGGATCAGCCTAATCAGGGAATGATTGGGATTGCGGGAATGGTTCTGTCTCTCTCCACAACCTTGGGGGTACCTTCTGTTGGGATAGTTGCTGAGACGATGGGTGCTAGTTCGGACGTTCTTGCGGCAGACAGGATGGCAAAGTGGATCGAACAAGCCTTCGAGGTCCCCCTGGACTTGGACTTGGACACCACGAAGGAGACTGCTGCGAGGCTTATGGATGAAATTGGGGTGGACGGTTCCTTGGAAGACTATCTGGGGATGGAGGAGCAGGAGGCCTCCTCGGACTTCTACGTCTGAGCAGCAACTAGTATTCGTTCTGCTATGTCTGGCATATCAAGGCCCGATTGCTGGAATGCCTCAGAAACAGTTGAGAATGGCCTTATTGATGATTCTCTGGCCAACTTTGCCCTAGTACTCAAGAGAGACCAAGCGGATCTTCTTCCTATTCCCGGTATCGATTCGAGTTGTCTTTGAGTGGCGTCGTTGATGTCTATTCCGAGCTCGACACCAGAAATGCTCCTATTTCCATGCCCGGTTATGATGACATCTGAACGGCTTTCAAGTGGGATCTTATACGGGACCCCAACCAATATCGGGTAAGCCCCAATCTGCCTACCGAACGTGACTCCGGGGGCACCCATTATCCCGGGATCACGGAATACTGGGTCAGTTACTTGCTCTGGCCTCCTTATTCGGTCGTCGTGAGCTTCCCACCATAAGTCCCGGAGAATGCTCCCGATGGGGAACATCTCCTTGAGCAGAGGGTTGTCTATCTCGTCCCTGACGCTAAGCTTGAATCTCCTAAACTGGGGCTCATTTACCTCTTGGAAAGAAGTTCCCTCGACTTGCCTGATGTTGATTCTTCTGAGCCAGAGACGTTCTTCCTTTATTCTCCTGAGGAGCTCCATATTGTTGTGATACGTCGATTCCGTCTCCCCATTCAGTCCGGCAATGAAGTTTAGACCGGGCAATAGCTTTGGAAGCCCCCTTCTCCCCTTTTCCCTCCCAAACTCGTTGACTAGACGAATAGCGGCCAGGAGTTGCTTGGGGTTGCAATTTAGCCAGTTCTCCTCATGAACAGTAGGGTCAGCGGACTCAATTCCGAATGAAAGGACTGCTCCGTCGGAGAGAGTTTGGACCAAGGTCTTGGTAATCTCTGTGGATTGCTCCATGTTCTCGGCAATAATGGATGGGTTTGCATTGTCGACATGCAGTATCTCCAGACGTTCGTCATCCCTTAGTCCGTGGAGGACTCTAGCAATAGGCTCGGGGCGAGGAATTGGGTAATCCAGTTCTTCCACGCCTTCTGCAAAATAGGTGAAAATATCGGTTGCACCGCCAATCCTGACATTGCGAATTCCAGAGTCAAGTGCTGCGCCGACCTCTCTTATCACATCGTCCTCCGACCTCCAAATTGGGAGGCCTTTCTTCGGCTCGATACAGAATTTGCAACCTCTCTTGAAACGGACACAGCCCTGGTATAGTTCTACTTCGTAAGTGAGGGGTCCCGGAGATCCATCCTGGTTAAACAGGTCTGGGTGCTCGGAGACAGCCTTAGATCGAGCACCGGCTAGTGCCCAGTTCCCCCATTGCTCCGGGGTTCTCTTTCGGTTCTCCCACCTCCCGGATTCGAGGAAATGGTTGAGAGATGCGTCTACGTCCTGAACCGTGCAGAACAAGTCTCCGCTAATTGGGGACCAACCTGAGTACCTCCATTGCCTGATGGCCCATCCGCCACATAGGATCGGGGTACCTCTCCGGACACCGGAAATTACCTGGTCGATTTCCCTTCTGCTTATTGGGGTCCCACGGACGTACTTGCCTGGAACAACGGCACCGGCGAGTATCACTATTCCATCCAGTTCGGAGAAATCTATCGCTTTCCCCCTATGTTTTCCAGTAGACTCGTGCTTGTCCTTGTTCCTTATCCTCCACTGATCTACGGTCACGTATTCGTAAGGTACCCCCCTTGACTCGAGAACTCCGCAGATGTACCTAATGTGGAAGCCGACGTAATTTGGAACCCCGAATGCTGCTGGCTCGTCTTCGTATCCATCGAAAACTAGCCATCGGCCCATATTGATTGGAAGCGCATGGGGCGAGGGACTTGACGGTTCGCTCTAGCGCCTACGCCTTCGCTTGCTCTTGCTTCTACCGCCAGAGGACGACTCCTCAACAGAAATTCTCCTTCCCTTAATCTCTGATTTGTTTAGGGCCTTGATTGCAGCCTGCGCATCCTTCTTGTTCGCGAAGGTGACGAAACCAAAGCCCCTGGGTTTCTTGGTCTCGGAGTCCATGGCCATGTGGACGTCCTTTATCTCCCCGTGTGCTGAGAAGGCATCCCTGAGGTCTTTCTCAGTGGCATCGTATGAAACCCCCCCTACGAAAAGCTTGACTCCGAACTCTTTCTGTGCCTTGTTTCTAGCCATTTTCATGACCTCCCTCTCCTTTGCTAGTTCTTCCTTGCTAGCTTTGCCGGACTCCACCTTGCCCATGCAGTCGCGGCATCTTAGTGGCTTTCCTGGCGTGGGCTTGAATGGGACCTTCGTTTGTTCGCCGCATAGGGTGCACTTTGCAGGGAACATCTCCCTCTGCTGCCTACCCCCGCCCCCCCTGCCTCTGGAAGGGGACCTTCTTGCAGAGGCGGGGATCTCATGAGACCAGCCCCTTCGATGATCGGCTACTGGAGACAGGTATGGCCTTGCG
>CAYPWN010000046.1:0-10296 GCA_964414525.1 uncultured Candidatus Poseidoniales archaeon
AACTTGTGTCGAAAGAACACTTAGCAACATGATGGCGACTACTAGCCTTGCCCTTACTGAGGCCCTTCCCATGACTGCGCCAATGGCTCGGACGTATTGAAGGTTGGTGAAAAATGGTGTAGAAAATGCACCGCGCGCGAGTGCATCGGTTTAGTATTGGTAAAATCCAGAGCCTGACTTCCTGCCTAGACTACCGCCCTCAACCATTTCCTCGAGCAGCGGGGCAGGGGCGTACTTGTCGTCACCCAAGCCCTCACGAAGTACGTTCATTATGTGGAGGACCGTATCGAGCCCGATTAAGTCTGCAAGAGCTAGGGGGCCTATTGGGTGGTTCATGCCCAACTTCATGATTCCATCGATTGCATCAGGATCGGCGACCCCCTCCTGAAGGGCCAATATTGCCTCGTTAATCATGGGAATCAATATCCTGTTGCTAACGAATCCTGGCGAGTCCATGCAAGACAGGGGTGTCTTCCCCATAGACTCGGCCGCTGAAACCACTTCTCTGGACACTTCCTCTGATGTCTCGGTTCCTTTGATTATCTCGACCAGCTTCATTACCGGCACGGGATTCATGAAGTGCATTCCAATTACTCTCTCTGGCCTATTGGTGTGACTTGCTATCTCATTTATCGAAATGCTAGAAGTGTTGCTAGCAAGTATACAGGCCTCCTTGCAGATCGAGTCCAGTTGTGAGAATGTGGTGAACTTGAGTTCGGGGATCTCGGGGATCGCTTCGACCACGAGATCGCATTCTGAGAGGCCATCTAATCCGACCGAGGTGCTAATCCTCGAAACGGCATCCCCTCCCTCATCTGCAGATATGATTCCCTTCGATACGAGACGTCCAAGGGAGCGTTCGATAGCTTCCATCCCCCTTTCTAGCAATTCCTGGTTGATGTCGACCATTACCACGTCCATGCCACTGCAGGCTGCCACCTGTGCGATCCCATTCCCCATCTGGCCGGAGCCGACCACTCCTACTGATGCAATTCCCACGGCACCCCCATTACGGAGTCGAACATGAGGTTTGGGTTCTTGTCATTCATCGGATCTTCTGAACCTATGCCCCGATATCTTGACTGTAAGTAGAACAACGAAGGAAACGATGGACAGAGCAATTAGAGAAAGCCACCAAAGCATGGGGCCCGATTCCTTGGCATCCTGGATTGCCCACTCTGACCAGTCCTGCTTAAGGACCATTATCTCGGACGAGTTTGTGTTCTTTGCGTGGTCTATGGTGAAGCCCTCGATTGTGTGCATACCTGGAGTATCTGGAACTGAGATGTTCAATTCGAAAGTTCCCGAATCTGGGCATGTGAGGTCCCGGGACTGAAGGCTGCTTCTGATACTGACCAGTAATCCTGGCTCGCATTCACCTGTCAATTGCCTATGGGTGGTTAGTGGGGATTCCCTGTATGAGTTCTCCGAGAACCGCAGAACGGGGGGTTTCGAGTCCCTCTCTAGCGATATCGAGTAAGTGTCAGTGCTGTCGAGTGAGTCTACCTCGATTACGAAATCGTTCTGCCCCTCGACTAGTTCCAATGAGAGAACTAGAGACCCTTCTCCTGGGCCAATTACTCCCGATTCGCCCGTAGTTAGGCTAGACCATCTTATCTCCTGGGACTCATGCCTATCGAGAACAACATCTATGCTGTCGAGGGAAACGAGATCTAGGCTTAGGTCCGATATATCGGTGTCGTACGTGCTCTCTTGGAGTTCCATTTCCCTGCACTCATGGAATGTGTTGCTATTCTCCTGTTCTATTGTCCTGTC
This sequence comes from uncultured Candidatus Poseidoniales archaeon, assembly GCA_964414525.1. GTDB lineage: Archaea > Thermoplasmatota > Poseidoniia > Poseidoniales > Thalassarchaeaceae > UBA36. Next base: position 1,777 of record CAYPWN010000046.1, read on the forward strand.
AGTAGCATGCAAGCAGAATACATGGATGCCAGTATTGGCTAGGACGATTTCGTGTGCTCCTGATCTAGCCAACTCAGAGTATAGCTCATCCCCGTTTACAGTTACCCTCATTGTTACGTCCTCGGAAGACCACCAAGACAGGTTCTGGAATTGGTCATCCAGAATGCCTCCTGAAGATGGCGAGAGGGCCCAAGAAACAACGGGCTGTATTGCATCCATTGTGACGTTCCAGGTTTGCTCGAATGTGTTGCCCGCCCAGTCCTTAATGGACAGAGCAATTGTAAGTTCGCCCTCGCCTGATCCGGATAGTTCAAGAGGTACGGAAATGGTTTCTTTCGATGAGTATTCGCTAACCCCCGGTATCGGTAAGCCGGTGGATTCGTTCAATATCGTCGGAATCTGAACATCGTCTAGGCACTCGGAAGTCTGGGCCCATGATTCGAATAGTATATTCACGCACCATTCCATTGAGTCGGCAGGGATCTCGAAAACCGCATTTCCAGAGGTGATGTTGACTGGGTTCAATAATTCCTGTTCCCCGTAGTAGAATCCGGCCTGGTCCGATATTGAGAGTAGAGATACGTCGATAGGCGGGGTTGGGTCGAATACGATATGGAATGAGGCCTTTGCAGAGTTCCCTGCGCTGTCTGTGGATTCAATCGTGAATTCGTTAGACTCGTTGTTGTGGTAGAAAATTGTACTTCCCGCGGATGTTGGATCGACCCCCATCAAGGACTCTTCTAGCTGGATTGTGTAGTTTGCAATTCCTGACTCGCTAGTCGGAAATTCTGTTCCGTCGATGGTAAGTGTTGCACCGGGCTCGGTATGTATGGAGACTTCCAGTTCCTGAGAGTTGGAAATCCAAGGTACTCCGGACACAACCAGAACTGGTGAAGTGACATCATACAAGACGGAAAGGTGCGTCTCCGCGTTCCTTCCCGAGGCGTCACTAATTTGGGCGTGGAAATTGAACCATTGCTCGACATTGGGGAGTGTTGAGTTTACCCATACCTCCCTGAGGGTGAGGTTTTGCAGGGTTTCAGAACCATTCCAATATGGCGTAAGGTCGTGAGTACTCCCGTCTGTAGAAATCCCCCAAACGTTGTCAGCGGGGAATGTTGAGTTGTTTGATGGCCAGTCCCAAGATAGTTGGTGAAGGCCGAAACCAATGCCTATGTCCCGAGCATGCAGGCTTAGTGGGATCTGAGTATTCGACTCGGTCAGGTTCTCGGGGGTGACGAATGAAATCTCAGGATCCAGTTCCACCAAGTCGTACTTGTACGGTAGCCTGATCGTGGCACCGCCTTGAAGAACTATGTCCACGAAACCCGTCCAAGTTCCTTCCTCTGGGGGTGAGTCGAAGGTCAGATTAAGCTCTAATGCGCCATTTGGCACATCTCCGTTTAGAGCATCAGAACCAGCTGGCCACATGCTAGATATCTCTGGTTCGCTCAACTGCTGGAAGCCGCTAACATTGAGTGATGATCCAGCAATGAGCTCGATGTCTATCCAGAATCCGACTGATTCCCCGCTGACTGACCAACCGTGGACTGCTATCCCATATAGGCCGTCTTCCGGATCAGTTTGGGATATCGACTCGGAGGAGGTTCCGCTCCATGACCTCGAGACTTCCTCTCCGGATGAGAAAACCCCGTCTCCGTCCTCGTCCCTGAAGAGGAACAGATCGAGGTCAGCATCCTCGTACGAGTCCATGGAAATGCTCAGCTCTGAGGCATCCTCGACAGTGATGTTGTGCCACCAAGAGGCGGTCATCTTGTCATTTGGCTCATCCTGGTAGGCAGTCTGGTTCTGCAGGCTCAAAGGTCGGACCCAACCGTGAGAGTCGATGTAGTCCACAGGTAGAGGAATCGTCGATACCACCACAGCGCTGTCAGATCCTTCGGCCTCCGACCAGTCGGTAACGGTTCTGCTGAAACCAGAGGATTCAGCTGCGATGTACCCAACTGAGATGTTCAGGGGGTTGTCGTTTGTCTGGACTCCGTGCAGGGCGGTGTGGAGGACCATCTGGTGGGTTCCCGGAGATGCAGGGACTACGAATGTCTCTCTCGATGTCCCCGTATAAGTGCCCCAGTTGTGCTGTCCGCTACCAGCGTGGTTGTTGGTTGACCTCTCCTCGATGTAGAAGGTGCTAGGCCCGTAGGAAAGTGGGTCATCGTCGTAATACTCATGGGGCTTCTCGGATAACCACAGCACGTCAATGTCAGTGTAGGGGTTGTCGTCCCAGTCAACATCCAGAATTATGGCGCCATCATCATCCAATTCCTCTGGCCACTCTAAAGTAAGGAACCGCCAGTCACCGCTCTCAGGTCTCCAGGACCACCTCATAGCCCCGCTAATCCAAGACTCAGTATACAGAGTCTGATTGGAGACGTTACCATCCAGGGGCTTTGGAAGGAGGTTGAACGGTCCTGACCATGGGACGTTTGTCACTATGGGCAGGGTCCAGTTCCTTGTTGAGTTGGTGCTAGAGTCATTATCCGATTGGATTCTAATCCCATGCTGGTGGAGGCCCGGGGAGGCACCATTGGGGACGGATATCGTAACGTCTACAGGGGAGATTGAGTTGGGTTCCAATTGGACGCTTTCAGGGACATTGAGCCATTCGTCATCTGTTATTCCGAATGATGTCCAGTCCACCTCAATACGTACCTGTTCCATTCCCGAAGGAGAGCCTTCGTACCTCCAAACCCCGAGAAAAAGTCCGTCACTAGAATCCTCGAATGGCATGCCCACCCTAATCTCGGCCTGAGGGCCATGGGACCGCCAGTAGGTTACTTCTTCGAACTCGTCGGACTCGTTCCACTCGCCTTCGTCGACCATTCCATCAGAGTCAGTATCGTTGTGGAATTCGCCATCTCCGTCAAAGTCGGTCCACCTGAATAACTCAAGGTAAACCCTCTCCATGGATGATCTGTCTAGGTCGTGGTCGAACGCTTCGTACTGGATTGTGGCCCTTGCCCGAAATTGAGCCGTGTCAGGGTGAAGCTGGTATGCGGGGTCGCTTGGGATGTGAATTGGGATTAGTAGATCTGGCCTGTCACCCTGGTGCCCGTCCCAAGAGTCGTTCTCTCCTCCGCTGGACCCGTTTCCCGTGCTGTTCCACACTAATACAGTGTGTTCTAGTGGCTGGAAGGTCACGGGAGTCAGATTAAGACTAACCTGGGATGGACTGGGATTGCTCAGTTCCAGTTGGAAGGTCTGTTGCTGGCCAGGTAGGATGGAATTCAGGTTTGCATCCCTGTGCTCTCCGTGGAACCACCCGGTGTTCCACTGAGCCGGAGAAGCTGACCACGTTCCGTTGTACCCCTCAAGTGTCCTGACTGCCCTTGAGGCGTTCATCCACCCGCCACCCTGTACAAAGGGCTCGTAACCCCTGTCATCAGCAGTTGACAGGACGAAGTCTCTGAGTTCCTGGGACTTCGGTCTGTGGTCTAGATTCTCCAGCCAGGCCTGCTCTACGAGAGCTAGTAGTCCTGCTACTACCGGAGTTGCTAGGCTGGTGCCCCCCCAAGTGGTCCATGCCTGGTTCGCGTTATCGTAGTTATTCAGAGGCATGTCCCCGGTAGCTGACCACCCGACTGAGACGATGTCTGGATCCATCCTCCCCACAACGTTTGGACCCCTGTTCGACCAAGGTGCGCTCTGCCCCCATGAGTCGGATTCCCTACTGCTGAATGCGCCGACCGAAAACACGCCATGTGCCGCTCCGGGAACCTTGGTAGTGCCGAATCCGTGTCCACCATTACCGATGGCAACAGCATAAGAAGCGTTGGAGTTGTACACCCGTGTTAGCCAGTCTAGGTACAACGAGTATCCGTCGGCCCCGGAGTCGTCAACTGATGAGTAGCCAAACGAAAAGGATCCGATATGGGGTTGGTCGGGGGTTTTGGGATCTCCGTCGTATCCCTCTGCAATGAATCTCCATGCATCCAGTGAATGTCCACCTGAGTAGTGGTTTCCTATGGATGTAATTGTGGCGTTTGGGGCCATCCCGAGCACCCTGCCTTCGTCAATAACCCCCTGCGCGGAGATAGCGCTAGCGCATAGGGTGCCATGGCTTCCCGATTCAAGCATGAAGAGGGTCAGGTTTCCGGATCCTGGAATCCGGTCCGAGTAGCCGTGCCTCGACGAGTATGTGGAGCCATATGGGACTCCGTTTGCGCCATCGGAGACCCAGTATACTAGGCCAGCGGAGATATCCCAAAGGCCGTCTCCGTCGGAGTCTCTTCCGGAGGTCTCCTCGCCTGGCCTCATTGGCGTCTCGTTACCGAACCACCCGTCTCTGTCTATGTCTGGCCACACAGTAACATACTCCCCCTCCGTGATGTCATCCACAACTAGGATAGGCACGTCTCCTCCAACCTTGTCACGCAATCTGGAATCCGGGTGCTGGCCTAGGTGGTATTCCCCTGAAAGTGAGGCATTGACTCCTGTGATGTTGTAACCCGAAATATCTAGAATACCGTCGCTGTCGTTATCGAAGTCTATCTGGGAAGTGTCTGAGTACCATGTGTTTGATTCGGGATACGCCTTGCCATCTACCATCCAGGTATACATGCTGTTGTGATCGAACATTAGCGGCCATCCGGAGTAAGAGGAGTTCGCATAGTCCACTCTAGCTTGGGTCCCGTTGAGATCCGGGTGTCCGAAGTCTACCCCCGTGTCTGCAACCGCGACTATCAGGCCCTCTCCAGAGTAACCCATCTCCCAAGCGTCGTTTGCCCCATGTATCTCTCCGGTTCTGACAGTGCTTGGCGATGGTTCCGTGGGATTGATCCCATATGGCTCCGGAGACCTCTGGGCGTCAATTAGTGCGATTAATCCAGGGACGTCGGATAGCTTTGGAAGGAGGTTTGAGTCTACCCAAAATGTCCTGTGGTCGATTACTTCAGATCGGGTTTCATGGTAGACCAAATCCTCTCCTGGGCCTGCTGGAGCCTGCCTCTCCATGGCTCCGGATTTCCTTTGCCATGAGTCCAGGTGGCCTAGTGAGTGAGTGATAGCAGAGACCCAGAGGCGCTCTTGACCGGAAAGTGCTCTCTCGGAAAGAGAGGCATCTATCCATGGTTTCCCGGAACTCCATGTCTCTTCTACTTCCAAGTCTTCCTGATTTGAAAGATGGGTTTCTTCTTGTGGGCCTATTTCTGAGGCAAATGATGCGTAGGGGGATGCAATTAGAATTGCAAGAACAATCAGGACGAGTCTGCCTCGCACGTGTGCAGGAAGCAGAGGTTCGGCTTGATATTGACGGCTCTAGCCCCCGTCAAATACAAGAGTCGGGACACTAAGGGGCGAGCGGAGTCCCGTAGTGTAGTGGTCCATCATCTCGGGTTTTGGTCCCGGGGACCCTGGTTCGAATCCGGGCGGGACTACCAAACTGGCAGGGGATGTTTCGCGCTATGTCTCAATTACTCCAGGGTCGCGGCTAAGATCCTTTGTGATGTTCTTCTGATGGCTCTCAAGTGTCCCACCCCCAATTTCTAGAAGCTTTGCGTCCCTCCACAGCCTCTCCACGACATATTCCCCCACGTACCCATAGCCCCCCAATACCTGGATAGCTCTGTCCGCGATGTTCTTGGCCGATGTAGTTGCGAAAAGCTTGACGCCGTCAGAGTCGAGTCTGTGGCCTGCCTCTGAGAGGTCTATCTGTCTGGCAGTGTCGTAAACGTAGGCCCTCATGGCTCGGTACTCAGCCCATGATTCTCCAATGTGCCTCTGAATTTGTCCGAACTCTCTGATTTGCTTTCCGAATGCCTCTCTATCACTAGCATAAGCGTTCATTTCAGCTAGGCACCTCCTAGCGATACCTAGACTCATGGCTGCCAGCCCTACACGCTCGTGTTCGAGGTTCCTCATCAGGTGAATCATCGACTCCCCGGGCTCCCCGACTACGTTCTCAGGGGGGACTATGCAGTCCTCGAAGACCAGTTCGGCAGTGGTGCTGGACCTCATGCCAAGCTTGTCTTTGATCTTCTGTCCCGATGAGTATCCACCCATTCCCTTTTCGACTAGGAAAGTGGTTAGCTCGGCTCTTCCTCTCTCGTCTGTTCCTGTCCTGGCATATAGCCACACGACATCAGCAGGGGTGCCTTCTTCGTCTACTATGCCGTTTGTGATCCACATCTTCCTCCCATTGATGCACCACGTACCGTCTTCATTCTGAACGGCAGATGTCTGCATTCCAAGTACGTCAGTGCCATAATCTGGCTCACTCATCCCCAGGCACCCAACCCACTCACCACTACACACCTTTGGGAGCATGCGCTCCTTTTGCTCCTCTGTTCCGCTATGGGCAAGATTGTTCACGAAAAGCTGATCATGCGCGAGGAACGCCAGGCAGAAACCCGGGTCAGAGTAAGACAGTTCTTCGTTCACTATTACCACGGATGTTGCATCCAAGCCTGCTCCACCGCTGTCCACAGGAGCTGTAAGACCGATGAGGCCCATTTCACCAAGCTCCCTGAAGAGATCGATGTTGAACCTCTCTTCCCTATCGTGAGCGAGGGCCTGAGGCTCGACCTTTTCCTTGACGAAGTTTCTGACCATTTCCCTTAGCATTGAGTGCTCGTCAGTGGGGTTCGCTATGTCCATGGCTCGCCAGCCTTCATCCATGTGGGTCGTAGGCGTGCCCTTCGTAAGAGGCATTCGTAGAACGATTGCTCATTGGTTCCAGAACGCAGAGTCCTCCCAGGGGAGGCCAAGTTCGATGCCGATGACCTCCAGGATTACGAAGTTCCAAACGAGATATGTTATCACTGCGGCTGTGAAAACCGCTAGTGAGGTATTCAGAATTCTGTTCCTCTGCCTTCTGGCTTCATCCATGGTGCAGACCCCCCTAGTCCTGAAGTATGAGGCTAGGCCGAAGGAAATCATAGCAAGTGAGAGGGCGTAAAGCGCGTACCTGACCCATGAGTAGTAAAGGTCGTTCGATAACTGGTCTGCAGCAACGATTGCAGAGGAGCCTGCGAACATTACCCAGATGACTGATGGCAGGCAGCACATGCTTGCTGTGATGGCGGAAATTCCCACTATAGCCACTAGGGGCTTCTTGTCGTCTTTCTCCATATTTTACCTCAGGGAGTTACTCTTCTGCTGTCTCTGGGGAAAGGGATTGCTTCTCTGATGTGTTCGGCTCCTGCGAGCCATGTGCAAACCCTATCCACCCCCAGCCCGAAGCCCCCGTGGGGGACCCCCCCATACCTTCGAATGTCGATGTAGAACTCATATGGCTCTCTTGGGGTCCCTTCTTCGTCTATCCTCTGCAGTATCTCATCCTCGGACCAGGTCCTCTCACCGCCCCCTATAATCTCGCCATACCCCTCTGGAGCGAGTAGGTCGTGACACAGGACGTACTTGGTGTCTTCAGGGTCTGGACGGTGGTAGAATGGCTTTGCGACCCTAGGGTAGTGAGTTAGGAAGTGAGGGAGTTCGAAGTCGGCCGTAAGGATCTTCTCTTTTGAGTAGTCCAGGTCTTGGCCCCACTCTACCTCTACGCCCTTGGATTGCAGGATTTCCAAAGCTTCGTCATATCTCATCCTTGGGTAAGGGTTGTCGGCGTACCGAGACACTAGGTCAAGATCCCTACCGAGATCCTCAAGTTCCACTGACTTCTCTTCCAGCAGGTTTCTTGCAATATGCCTGACGACTCCTTCACCGTGATTCATCACATCTTCGTTCGAGGCCCATGCGACTTCCATCTCTGCGTGCCAGAACTCAGTGAGGTGTCGTCTTGTGCGGCTTTTCTCGGCCCTGAAAGATGGGGCCATTGTGTAGAGTCTCTCCAGTGCCGGCATGGCAGCCTCGGCATAGAGTTGCCATGACTGAGTCAGGTATGCCTTTCTTCCGAAGTAGGGAACTTCGAACAGAGTGCTCCCCCCTTCAACGGCCCCGGCTACGAAGTTTGGAGCCTGGTATTCAATGAAGTCCCTGTCTCTGAAGTATGAGTGAATTGACCCGAAAACTTCGCTCCGGATTTTCAACATTGTCGTCATCCTTCCAGTCCTGAGATACAGGTGGCGGTTATCGAGTAGAAACTCCGTCTCCCCACCGTCTGACTCGGACATTGCTGACTCGGTTATTGGGAATGGTCGATCTGGATTGACTGGTCCTACAACCGTGGCTGAGCTCACCTGGACTTCGTGTCCGTGTTCCCTATCTGTAGGAGTCACCTTGCCCCTTATGACCACACTTGACTCGATAAGAGAGTTGCTTACCGTTTCGAAGCACTCGTCCCCTACATCCTCCCTTTTTACTACACACTGAACGTTCCCGGTTGAGTCTCGAATTACCACAAACCAGATTTTGTTCGATCCACGTGCTCTGTGTATCCAGCCCTTCAGTTCGACGTCTTCACCGTCATGCGCACCAGACAAAACGTCCCCAATCCAGTACTGCTTGCTCATGGGCTTCCCAAACAATGCTCGAAGCCTATTGGTTATGAATCCTTGATTTGGTATTGTCGAAAATGGCGGGTCTGACGGGGTTCGAACCCGCGACCGT
>CAYPWN010000047.1:0-10200 GCA_964414525.1 uncultured Candidatus Poseidoniales archaeon
TTCAACACCGAGGGCTACGCATCGATGAAGGACGTCGACTCCTCTGACCAGAAGAGGCAGTCGATATCCGTTCACGACAGCGACAGGGGTCGGTCGGACTACGAGAGGTTCGCGGACCAGCTCGGGGTGGTGAGCGTCGACTGGGGCAGCCTCACTGGGGGCTCGGACTGCTACCACGCGGAGTGCGACACAATGGAAACCATGATCGAAATGATGGTCACGGACAACGGGACGGGGCAGCAGAACCTCGTCGAGTCCTTCGACCTGATCTCCTGGTGGATGTTCTCGGCTGCGATGGTGCTGGACGAGACCCCGATCTACGACGACTAGCTGAGCTTCACGCCAGTGCCGTATGCGAAGACCTCGACCGCTCCCTTGACGAAGGCGTTCCTCCCTGCCGGTGCCATCATGGACGTGTCTATCCTGACGTTAAGGACCTCGTCCCAGCCTGCTTCCATGGCTCTATCCCTCAGCCTCTGCTTGGCCTCGGCTCTGGCAACCGCGACCACGTCGTGGAGCACGTTGATGCTCCCACCAAACAGGTTGTTGAACCACCCGATGAGGAGCTGCCAGTGGCTAGGGGAGTACACTACGCTGCTATACACCAACCCCGAATCCTGTATCCCGCCCACTAACTGGGCTCCCTTCAGGGTGGAAAGGGGGTCCTTCCCGTAGTGGGAGATGGTGGCTTTCTCCCTCTCGAATATCAAGTCCATCCGCTTGCTGATGTTCGCCCCGCTGTACACGGCTCCATAGAGTAGCAGCGGGGGGTACGCTAACATGTATGTGATTCCGAAAATCGTCCAGAAGATCCCCCAGAGAACCAATGGTCCTAGGCATAACGCGAAGAACAACCCGGCGATCCCCCATCCTCTTTCTCCTCCGCCCTCCTGGGCGGATACCAGCGAAGCCCCCAGGACCACAAGCATGGCAAGGGCTAGCAGAACTGGCCTGGCCCTGTTAGTCTTGTAGTCCATGAGAACACCGGTCTACTCGACCTTGACTGCGGTCCCGTAAGCGAATAGCTCGGCCGCCCCGGCCGTGACAGCGCTCGTCGCGAACCTTACGTTTACGATAGCGTCAGCACCCCTACCCATAGCGTCCGCGACCATCCTCGCTATCGCCTCAGTCCTTGATTCCTCGAGGAGCTCGGTGTACTTCACCAGCTCCCCGCCCATGATGTTCCTCAGGCCCTGGGTTATGTCCCTCCCGACGTTCTTTGCCCTGACAGTCGAACCGCCAACTACCCCTAGGTTCTGTGAAATCACCTTCCCGGCAATAGTCTCGGTATTTGTTATCATTATGCCACTCACTACGTGCTGCATGGTGGTTGGTGAGTGAGCGGGGTCTTGAACTTCACTGGTCTTTGCTGTGGAAGGCTGATGGCACCTCCACCTTAGTGGGAGGCCTGGTCTGGTAAGCGATCATGGCCAGTCCCGCCGCCATGGTTAGCTCGCACATGACGACCCCCCCGTACGAGGCTATCTGGTTGAACAGCGAGACGAACCCTAGGTTCAACCCTTCGGATGGCATCTCGCTGTAGAACCTGTTCGACCAAGAGACTAGGACGTGGGTGACGTACAACTGGGAGGCGGCGTGTATCCCTACCCAGCCCCATGCGAGTTTTAGCGCGGTGTCCCTGTCTTCGGCGTTCCACATCACAATCGCGGTTGGTATGGATAGCAGGAAGAGCAGTGCCGAGGCAGCTGCACCGACGCTCCATATGGGTGATTCTCCAAGGAGGAGCAGCTCTTCAATCAGGGGCTCACAGTCTTCGGATTCGTCATCTGCGCAGATCTCCTCTGGTTCCAATCCTTCTAGCGCCGCTGCCATCAGGAACCCTCCTACTCCCATGACGAGCGCATTGATGAGCGACGCGAATCCCAGTACTCCGATGAAAATCGCTCCCCCCCTGAGCCACCAAGGGGATGGGCCCTCTGGCTTTGCTGGCGTCACAATGAATTGGTCGGCCATGCTCATCCGATGGGGAGGTGGCACAAAAGGGGTATTAGTCCATGGAGCCCATATTGACCCTCTCATCTGACCGGATTATGGTGTGGATGCACTGTCTGGACGGGTTGACGATGAACCCCAGGCGAAGGAAGTTCCTCCCCAGGATCATCCTATGCTTGAGACGGGACCTGTCAGCCAGGCAGACCTCCACGTCGAAGTCCCTAGAGGCTATCTCGATGGTGGTCTTGATCACGGGCCTCAGCGTCTCGTGGCCCCCGGTGTCCCTTATCCTCCTCCACTTTTGGAGGGGCCTCTCAGTCCACTGCCCTCCTTCCTCAAGGAGGAACCTCACCCTAGTCTCTGGCTGGGACTCGATGATCTCTATTTGCGAGGCGTGCAGGGTGTTAGACCAAGCCCCCGTGTCGACCTTCGCGAGAACCGGTACCCTCTGGAGCTCGGGGAGACCTACCCACTCCCTCCATCCTATAATGGCCGGCCGCATCACTCTCTCACCGGCTCCAGGGCCGAACTGTGACTCTTGAATCCAACGTATTTTGAGAGTCGAAATTAGAATCCGATTCCGAGGATTCAGAATGGGATGGAATCGTTGAAGTACGAGCCACCACGCGTATCCCTAATGGCGCAGATTGAGACTGCCCTCAGCTACGACGACGTTCTCCTGCTGCCTGCAGAGTCCGCAGTGCTTCCCGCGGAGGCCGACCTTTCGACGAGGCTCACCACCGACATTTCCCTCAACGCGCCGATAGTCTCCGCAGCAATGGACACTGTTACCGAGGCGGAGATGGCCATCGCGATGGCACAGAGCGGGGGGATCGGGGTGATTCACCGGAACATGTCGATCGAGGAGCAGGCAGAGGAGGTGGACAAGGTCAAGCGGTTCGAGTCCGGCCTTGTTCTCGAGCCGATCACCGTAGAGCCCACGATGACCGTCGGAGAGCTAAGGAGCATGAAGGACCAGTACGGATTCTCAGGGTTCCCGGTGATCAACGGCGACGGTGAGATAGTCGGGATGGTCACCAACAGGGACATCAGGTTCGTGGAGGACGAGAGTACCCATATCTCGGACGTGATGACAACCGATCTGGTAACGGTCCCGGAGCAGGTGGACCTCGAGGACGCCAAGAGGCTTCTTCACCAGCACAGGATAGAGAAGCTGGTAGTGGTGGACGCCCAAGGAGGGTTCTCGGGGCTCATAACCGTGAGGGACATCAACCGATCAAGGGACAACCCGCTCTCCTGCAAGGACAGCAGAGGGAGGCTCCGTGTGGTCGCAGCTACCGGGACCGGCGACAAGGGGGTTCTCAGGGCCCTGGCAATGTTTGAGGCAGGGGCGGACGCAGTGGCGGTGGACACCGCTCACGGTCACTCCCACGGAGTCCTCGAAACCGTACGGGAAATCAGAGAGAACACTGGTCCGGAAGCCCAGATAATAGCGGGGAACGTTGGGACACCTGATGCCGCCGACGCCCTTATCGACTGCGGGGCGAACTCGATCAAGGTAGGAATCGGGCCGGGGTCGATATGCACCACCAGGATCGTCACCGGAGTGGGCGTGCCCCAGTTCACCGCAGTGATGAGCGCCGTAGAGGCATGCTCCAAGAGAGGGGTTCCGGTGATTGCCGACGGGGGCATAAAGTACAGCGGTGACATTGCGAAGGCAATCGCATCAGGGGCCGACTGCGTGATGGTGGGGTCTCTGCTCGCAGGCACTGATGAGTCGCCCGGGGAGACTATCCTGTACCAGGGCCGGTCCTACAAGCAGTACCGTGGCATGGGCTCCATTGGGGCGATGAGCCGGGGGTCCTCGGACAGGTACTTCCAGTCCTCCCAGGGGGACACGAGGAAGTACGTCCCGGAGGGGATAGAGGGCAGAGTGCCCTCCCGAGGGCCCGTTGACAGCGTCCTATACCAGCTGATGGGGGGGCTCAGGAGCTCTATGGGCTACACTGGGAACCTGACCATAGGGGAAATGAAGTCCAACTGCAAGTTCGTCAGAATCACAAACGCGGGACTCTCAGAGAGCCACGTCCACGATGTCGAAATTACCCGAGAGGCGCCGAACTACAGGAGGTAGAAGGGATGGAGACTATCCACCTTGGCGGGGGTTGCTTCTGGTGCATAGAGGGGGGCCTGCTGGGGCTAAGGGGCGTGAGCGAGGTGGTTCCCGGGTACAGCGGTGGGCACGTCGAGAACCCAACCTACGAGCAGGTGTGCGGGAAGAAGACGGGGCACGCAGAGGTGGTGAAGGTGACGTTCGATCCGGAGGTAATCCCCAGGATCACTCTCCTGAGGGTCTTCCACACCCTGTTCGACCCGACCCATCTGAACAGGCAGGGCAACGACGTCGGGCCGCAGTACAGGAGCATCGTCCTCTATTCCGACGAGGGTCAGAGGGATGACGCGATGGCGGCGATCGACGAGGTCTCTGCCCACTACGAAGATCCGGTCGTAACCGAGGTGGAACCTCTGGATGTGTTCTGGGAGGCCGAGGATTACCACCACGACTACTTCGCCCGGAACGGGTCCGCCAATCCGTACTGCGTTGCGGTTGTGGCACCGAAAATCGCTAAGGCAAGGGCCCGGCACGCGGAACTGTATGAGTGATGGCGGCCTGACTCCGGAGCCCTGGGCGTTCCACCTTCTTGGGCTAATCACCCCGCTTCTGGCCATCTCTGGGAATTTGATGGGCGTCGAGGAGCCGATCTACGTTGCGATGGGCGTAGTCTTCGTTTGGGGGGTCGGCCCTGTTCTGGACATAGTGATGGGTGAGTCGGAGGTCCCCAGGCCGCCCAGAGAGTCGGGCACCCCGTTCGAGGTCCTCCTCTGGGCCCACGGCATACTCCATCTGGTAGTTCTGGCCTCCTTCTTCTGGTTCGCTCACCACGAGGGACTGAGCTGGTGGCTGATCGTCGCTGGCCTGTCGACGGGGCTTAGCGCGGCGGCGTCGGCCACCGTCACCGCCCACGAGCTAGGGCACAAGAAGCCGAGGAGCCCGGGATGGAGGCTGGCCAGGGTCCTACTTTTCTCGATCAACTACACCCACTTCACCTACGAGCACAACCACGTCCACCACAAGTGGGTGAGCACCGACAAGGACTCCGCCAGCGCGACTGCTGACCAGGGGCTGTGGTCCTTCTGGCTCAGCACGATACCCGGCCAGTTCGCATCCTCGGTGAGGGTGCACAACAAGAAGGGGCGCACAGGGATGAGGAACCCGTCATACAGGGGCCTGACTCTCCAGTTAGCGACGATTCTCGGAATAGCAACGGTCCCGGGCCTCATGGGCTGGTTCGACGGTGTCCCCCTCGTCGTCGGCTGGCTGGTTGTTTCTGCCATAAGCATCCTGACACTGGAGTACGTGAACTACATCCGCCACTGGGGACTGAGGAGGACGGAGGACAGCAAGTTCGGGGCCGAGCACGCATGGAACACCGAGGCGAGGTGGTCCAGGTGGAGCCTGATAGAGCTGACTAGACACTCTGACCACCACCTCAGGGCAAGCGTACCCTTCTGGAAGCTACGACCTTACGAGGGCACTCCCCACCTGAGGTGGGGCTACTACGCCTCCTGGTGGCCATGCCTCGTGCCCCCCATTTGGAAGCGGGCGATGTGGAGCAGGCTGCCAGAGAACCAGCAGTAAAGTGGCCGCTGCCAGCGCAATTCTCAATAGTGCTTCAACGAGCAACTGATGCATGGTGCCCGAATCAGGCGAGACCAGCTCCCCGAGCACCACATCGGCTCTGATACACACAGGCCTGCTTTCCGTGGGACTAAGCAACCTGTTCTGGAAGGGCAGCGAGATAAGCTCCAATCCCGACGACAGGGTGCTGATCGTGGCTATGGGGCTTTTCTGCCTCGCGATCCCGTTCCAGGGGCTCTACATCCTACTCTCTCGGATGATCAGGGAGTACGACTCGTCGGCGAGTCTCATAGTGCCCGAGTCTATCCTCAGCCTAGCCTCGATTTGCGAGATGGTGAGCTATGGCTGCGGCATCACAGGGTTCTGCCTCATGCTGATGAGGACCTCGCCGGTCCTGGGTGGCATCCTTCTGTCATCCGCCGTGCTGGTGGTCCTGCTGGCAAGGTCCGCGATGGTCAAGGCCTACGAGGCAAACCAGGCTGCCTACTAGAAGCATATTCAAGTCCCCCTGCACCGTAGCAAACATGCTAGAGAGGATGATGGAGTACGGTGAACGCGACAAGGGCCCGGACACCGCGCTAGTGACTCTGGTTTTCCTGGTGGCGGCAATTGCGTTCATCTCCTACTCGGGCGTATTGGATGAGCGCCAGACACAGGAGCAGGTTGCAACCTCCGAAGTGGTTCCCGATAGAGCCCTTGTCGCATTCAGGGTTGCTTGCGCTGCTCTGGCGGTATTCACACTGTCGTGGGTGGCCTTGGACCCGAAGGGAGGCAGGGACTTCCCCCTCTACTTCGAGGATCGAGAGATACGTCCCAGGAGGGTGTTCGGCCCGACAAGGCTGGCTGCCTACACCATGTGGCACTTCGCGCTTCTGGGGGTCAGCTTCGGGGTTTCCGGTGCTGCATCGTGGATACACCTCTCCGGCGGTGAGGTCCCCGAGTGGATGCTGGTAGCCGGCCCCGCCCTGTTCTCCACATCCTACACCTGCGCGATCCTGGTTACCTGCGTGATTTCGTACCACATCATCGGGAACGAGATCCGGAAGGGCCACTCCGTGGACCACCTTTTCTCGTGGTACGAGATAGTGATGCACAACGCCAACGTCGGGCTCCTAGGGGTCGCGCTTCTCGTCAACAGCATGGAGGTTGACTGGAGGTACTTCGCCTTCCCCATCGTGTTCGGGGTTGCATACGTGGCTTGGGCTGCGATATATGCCAAGTTCATCGAGGGTGTGTTCATCTACGACTTCATGGACTACAGGAGATCCGGAGCCCCCCTGATCTACATGGCGCTCCTGACGATCCAGACTTCCTTCTTCGTAGCGGTTCTTGCTATGGATCGTCTGGCGGAGTGGAACCTCTACCTGGCGGCTGCTCTAGTGTTTGGCCTTACTTGGCAGATCACCACGGTCAGGAACCCGTCATCCCATTCCCTGGATTGATTGCCCGTTACAGAGGGGGCTATAACGCAGTGCCTCGCTCGTAGAGCGTGTCTGCTGCCTCGGACTTATGGGAAGGTTTCCTCGGCGAGGTAGGTGTTGCCGCGTTCCAGGGGTTCATCGTTGGGGTGGTAACCGGGCTTGTCTTCAAAATGGCGACCAATTTGCTGAAGTGGTTCATTCTGATCGAGTTCGCACTGTTAAAGTGGCTTGAGTCGAGAGGGATAGTGGTCGTCGACTGGGAGAGGCTCACATTGGGGGTGATCGACATCGGCATCGATGCCACAGCCCAGAGCCAATCTGTTCTAGTATCAATTTCAGAGATGGGGACCTTCGGCCTTGGCTTCTTCGCTGGGTTCGCCGCTGTGGAGCGCTTCAAGCAGAAATAGTCCTTCGGTTTTGTCGGTATCTTGAAGGGCCCCTTAGTGTAAAGGGGCAATATGGAGAACGCACTGGCAATGCAAATCGTGGGGGCCGTCTTGGTACTCGTTGCAATAATGAAGAATAGGGATCCAATTGGTTTCAACAAGAGTATTTTCGGCGATGTTGAGGGTGTGGAAGGGGGGCCAGCAGCGTCAATGAGGATGCTTATCGGCGGGGGGTTTGCGGGAATAGGGGCAATCAACCTTTACTGCAGCTTCAATGTAGAAGACGCTGGGTCGTCAGAAGCAATTCTAGTTGGTACTGCAATAGGCTTGGCCCTAGTATTCGCAACGATTCTCGCGGCAAAATTCAGGGGCTACTTGGAGCACATCCCGACGCCTCCGATGGTAATTTTCCCGGGACTCATCGCAATATGCCTTTACTCGGCTTTGATGTAGTCGTCGACATCGCTTCTATTGAGAGAACGAGGCCATCCCTTCTGCATACCCACTCACAATCTTGAAGACCAGGAAAACCCCTAGCAGAGTCCCTAGCACTCCTGATGCCATCGCCCCTTCTGCCAACTCGTCACTCTCGTAGATTCTTGTGTAAATCGCGAAGCCGAAGCCGGTTATGGGCCAAATACAAATAGATGCGAAGGCAAACAAAAACCCCGATCCTGTGGCGAGATAGAGAATCCCAGTCAGCACAATGGACGAAACTATCGGTGCACATAGGCCAATGCAGAAAATTATCCAATAAGACCTAGCTTCATCGTCCATAATGGGCAAGTCGCGACCGTCTATTTCGTATGTGTCATTGGGGCAAGGATCACGGATAGTGTGCTATAGGTCTAGTACGAAATGCAAACTTCTGTCTTCGAGACCCTCACGTCGGTAGAATCGGTGAGAGTCCAAGCGGTGATTGCTGCAATCCAAGTGAAGGCTGGAGCACCCCAAGTCACGTGCGTGAGCACTGAGCCAAGAAATTAGGATACTCCCAATTCCCTTGCTACGGTGCCCTTCATCGATCACTAGATCGTCAACATATAGGTAGCTTCCACGGGAGAGCATCTCAGAGCACACGAATCCTGCAAGGCCGAGAAGTCGTCCATTGGAATCGAAAGTCCCCACTAGATTGTATCCCGTGTTCTGTTGTTGCCTCTCCACTTGATGTACATAACTCCCCTGATCGGACTGATTTGGGCGCAATTGTTGCATTAGCGGCCAGCTCGATCGGATATCTTCCAAATCATATAGAAGTCTGACAGTGATCCCATCTCTTTGCATGTGATTTGCCGGTTAAGCGACTTGAAAAACCTTAGTCAATACTAGGAGTCAACTTCCCCGGGGCATGTTGTCCGGGTGGGGTCAGTACACGCCGGAGTGCTCTCGCATCCTTGCGTACCAACCGGAAACCACATGGTGACTCTCGACTATGTCGAACCCATTCAATCCCTGCATAGATCGAAGGATTCCGAAGTTGGCGTAGTCCGCCCCGTTAGGCTCTTCCTCTCCAAAGAAGTCCCCTTCTATCCCCTTGGCCATCTCGTCCAGTTGGAACTGGAGATTCTCACGAGGGGGGAGATCGAACATCTTCGCCCTGCTCTTGCCTACCATACGCATGATGAATGCCCCTAGCCACTTGTTTATTTGACGACTGCCAAACGAGAAGTTGTCGACCCTGGTCACGTAAGCGAGGGCTCGTAGAGAGGTCCTGTACGAGGTGTAGATAACTGCGACGATAGACTTCCCCAGGACTTGGTTGGAAAAATCCATCCACCGGTCCTGCTCTGGGTCCTCGCCCTTTCGAGGGAATGAGTTCGAGTCGTTGGAGTCGATGTAGTGGAGGATGTAGTTCGAGTCGTTCACCTGGGTGCCATCGACGTCGACGAACACTGGTACTTTGCCCCAGTCAGACCACTTCAGTTGTGTCTTGAAAGTGGGGTCCACCTCCACTTTAGAGTACTCTATCCCCCTTGAGCCTAGGAGAGCCTTGACCTTGAAGCAGAACGGGCAGGTCTCGAAGCAGTACATGGTCGGGAGGCCGTTCACGACTCTTTCGGGAACAAGAACCTCCTGCACACCCGAAGGCGGCTCCTCAACTGGGACCTCTTTCACATCGATGCGCCTTAACTAGCACTTGTGAATCCATCGAAGCGGCATTGTCACCAGATACCCAACTATGATCCAATACGAATCACAGGGGCCCCTTTGCCTCACTATTCAAGAATCGCACATCTATCCGGCCTCATGACCAAGTATGTATTCGCACCAGAGGAGGTGACATGGAACGAGCACAATGATCGTGCAGTTGCGATGGGGGGTCACCTAGCTTCCATCACGAACGCTGAGGAGAACGATCAGGTCACTAGGATCGCCGGCGGGAAAACGGTATGGATAGGCGGGATGAGGAAAGGCGGGGGCAATGGGCCGGGTGCTGACCACTGGTACTGGTCCGACGGTCGGCCTTGGTCTTACACCAACTGGAATCCTGGCGAGCCTAACAACCACGGCGGCGGGGAAAATAGAGTACATCTCGGCTTACAGGCCCCTGGAACGTGGAACGATGTAGGTGAGGGTTGGCGCGGACCTGCAGTCTACGATTTCAGAGCATCAACTACCACACCTACACATACGTCCACATCCATGCCCTCGAGCGAACCCATTGAGATTTTACAAGCAGTACCCGGCAAACCCGTGCGTTTCAGAATCAACGATCCCCCCAGTAGCAACGATGCTTGGGTGGGCATCTATCCAAAGGATGCAAGCGACCAGGATCACG
>CAYPWN010000048.1:0-10114 GCA_964414525.1 uncultured Candidatus Poseidoniales archaeon
TTTCTATTATTTTGTATTTTTGCTTAATTAACTTTGCAGTAATTTCATGGTCTGCCTCAAAACCCATGGAATTAATAGTATTGTTCATAAAGAATTCCCTTGAATATAACTTATAACCAGTCAAGGAATCACTAATAAATCTTGCATATAAAAAAATAAATAAAAACATAAATAGTATGTTGGCTAAATATGATGAAAAATTTTGGTTTTTGACAAATTTAGGTATTATATTTAATAGCAAAGGTTTATACCTAGAACCATAAACAGATATCTTGTCAAAACTACTTACAGCCTTACACATTTGTAAAATATCATCCGGATTATATTCTAAATCTCCATCTTGAATTAAAATGTAGCTCCCTTTTGCCATTTTTATTCCATTTTGCACCGCTCTTCCTTTGCCTAGATTTTCCTGATTTATTAGTTTAATTCCATCAAATTCTTCAATTATTTTGCGACTTCCATCTTTTGATCCATCATTAACAACAATAATTTCTTTATCAAATTTAATTTCTGAAAAATTTAAATTTAACAATTTTTCAATCAGGGGACCTATATTTTTTTCTTCGTTAAAAACTGGCACAATAATAGATAAAAGCATTAAATTAAATCCTTTAAATAATTTATCCCTACTGTGTCTTTGTGGCTATTTGCTTTAATAGTGTTTATAGGTCCTAATTTACTTAAAAATTTAAATGATTTTAAAAAATCTATTTCTTTAGTTTTTTTTGTGTAAAGCAATTTTTTTTTTATCAAAAAATTTAATCTGTTTCTTAAAATTTTTGAACGAAATACGAAAAAACCGCAATCTGACTCTCCTATACCTATCCTTTTATTTGTTTCTCTTGTTTGCATAATATCTTTAAAGTTTTTATTTTTGTCTCTTAATACATATGCATAAGGTAACTTTCTCTTATAAACAGGAAAACATAAGATAGATTTTTTTTGTATAAAAAAATTTACAGTTTTGTTCATAGTTGTTGTGCTTAAGTAAATTTGATCTGCCCAAATTACAGAACAATACTTTGATTTTACTTTGTTTAAAGCTAAGCTAATAGCATGCCCCATCCCCTTTTGATCTTTTTGAATTAATATTTTAAATTTTATATTATTATAATTATTTAAATTAATTTTTAATTCGTTTAAATTTTTTTTATTTGAAACAATAATAATATTTTTTGTAAATTTTAAGCACTTTTCTATTATGTATGAAATTAAAGCTTTATTTTTATATTTATAAAAAATTTTACTTTTTTTACTTTTAAATCTTTTGCTCTTTCCAGCAGCAGGTATAATAAAAGTAAAATCTTTTTTATTCATTATTTTTTTTAAAAATAAATGTTGTTTGGCCCACATTATATGGAACTGGCAAAGAAGATAGTTTTAAAAAACATATAGTTTTTTCTAAAAATGAAAAAAATTTAAAATATTTTTTAGCTCTTTTTGCTACATATCCTAGTTCAAGAAATTGCCAATGAGAAAAATGTTTTACAAGAGAATAATTATATTTATTGAAAACTGACTCAATAGTATTTTTGTTAAAATAATAAAGATGAACATTTAAATAAAATGGCCACTTAGTTTTCATTATTTTGCAAACTGCACTATCTATGTCTGGAACATTAACAATTAAAATTGTGTTATCTTTAGACAAAGTTTTTATTTTTGCTAAAGTGCCATTTAAATCCGTAACATGTTCCAAAACATCCCATAAAGAAATTAAATCATATTTGTTATCAATTTTAACATCAATTATTGATCCATTTTTTAGATTAACTCCATAATTTTTTTTTCCATAGTTCACCATCCAATTGCTTGGTTCATATCCTTCTTCCTGAAATCCCAAATCTTTTATTGCTTTTAAACAAATGCCCGAGGCCGACCCTATGTCTAGAAATTTTTTATTTTTAATATTACTTATTTTTAAAAATTTTATTATTTTTTTAATACTTTTTTTAAAAGTTTTATATCTAAGTCTATCCTGTAAAACATGGGTCTCATCTTCATTTTCAATATAAGAGTTATAAATAATTTCAGATTTAATTCTGGGATTTAAATATTGAAAATTACAATCTGAGCACTTAACTAATTGGTCAATCAATAATTCATCTCCTGAAGATTTGTAGATTTTTATCAAATCGTTTAAATTTTTAATATCTGTATAGTTAGATTCTTTTATTATTTTATAATTTTTTTTCCTACAATTTGGACAATCTAATTTTTCTAAATAATTATTTATATCAAACATTAATTTTTTAATTCAATTTAATATTTTCTTTTAAATAAAAAAATATTGGTAAAAGAAAAACTCCAGAAGTTTGAAATAATAATCTATCTACTGTTGTTGACAAATAAAGTTTCCAGTTTGGGTCATTTGTAAAGTAATAGATTAAAAATATTAAAAACAAGTTTAGTAACAAAAAAAATATATAAGGCAGAAAATTCTTTAAATTTTTTTTATTAATGAAAAACAAAATTGTTAAAAAAAATATCAAATAAACTTTACATTTAATTAAAGCTATAAATATGCTTAATATTATTGCGGATGTTCTTTCAATAAAATAACTTACTTGAAAAATCTTTGTTAAACTATGAAATTCATAGTTATGCCAACCTGCATTAATTACGTTAAAACTTTTATAAAAAATAAAATATTTTATAAAAACTGCAAAAACAAAAAATATAAAAAGAAAAATTATTTCTTTATTAATTTTATTTTTATTAATTAAAAAATGATAAAAAATAAAAAAGAAAAAAAATAATACAAAAAAACTAGCTTCATTTTTTGTCCATATTATTGTATTAATAAAAAATGCAATAGGAATTAAAAAAAAAATTTGTTTTTTTTCAAAGTATTTTAAGTAAAAATAAAAGATGAAAATTAAAATAGAAAAAACAAGGTATTCTTGATATCCAGAAAGTAAATAATAGTCTAATGAAATTATAAAAAAACCAAAAATTAATAAAATTTTTTTTAAAAAAATTTTTTTTAAATCAATAATTAGTAGAATACATAAACAATAAGTAAAAACATAAAAAATACGACCAACATATTCAGCGTCAAAAAAACTATTTTTCCAAAAAAAAGCCCAAATGTATGTCCCTAGATGAGGATACGATATTACACCAGGAATATTTGATAAATTTTTAAAATCATTTTCAAACAAAAAATTTATTGTTTTATATATCCAAAGTTCTGCAGCATCCCATTCTAATGTTAAATTAGAACTAATTGAAATACTGAAAATAAATACAAAAAGAAATAATATAATTAAATTATTTAATTCAATTTTTTTTTTAAAATATAAAAAATTTAAAAGTGATAGTAGTAAAAAAGTGATGAAAATAAGTTCTTGGCTAATTTTATAAAAAGATAAAATTAAAAGAATATTTAAAAAAATAGATAAATTTATGGAAATTCTTTCTAAACTACTAATATTATAAATAATTAAATTACTTTTAAAATTATCCTTAATAAGAGGAAAAGAAGTAATCCATAACATGGAAAGAATTAAAAAAAAAATATTAATTATTTCAATCATTTATTTTTTCCACATAAAAACAATTTTCCTTACTTTCTATTATTTTAAAGTTGCCTAGATAATCATTTTTAAAATAAACTTTTAAATTTCCTTTTTCATTTTTATTCAAATTATTTGCATTCAATAAAATTAATTTATCAGAATAATACTCAATATTAGGCTTGTAAAAAAACCATTCACTATTTGGTTTTTCGATATAATTAAATATTTTAACATTTTTTTTAAGTTTATATTTTTTTACAATATGTTCTAAAAACCCATATCCGCTTACATTGCAATAACCATAATGATAATTCATTCTTTCAGAATAATCTTTTTTTAATATAAAATAGAAATTGTAAAAAAAATTATTTATAGTTAAAAAAATTATTATTGCTAACAACATAATAAAGTTTTCTTTTTTTTTAATTAAATTCATTTTTAAATTGATTAAGTATAATTTCGACCTTTCTTTAAAAGTATAGTAAAAAACAATATATTTACAACAAAGCCGGTATATAAAATCCTTTCTTGCTCAGTTCCTGCTGCTAATGTTCCTACGCTTAATAGGTAAATATAAGGTATGGAAGATACTAACAACCCATTTTTTAACTTATTATCAATTTTGCGAAATAATAAAAAATATAAAATCGTAAAATAAATATACATTTTTATGGTAAAAACAATCACTTGTCTTAAGAGTTTAATTTTTTTATTTTTATATAAATTGCTTACGTTGTCATAATATTTTTTCCAGCCAATAGGATTTGGATAAACATAATCAAAAGCAAATTTTCCATGGGATGCTAAAAAAGCTTTAGCTCTACCGTCAATATATAAATATGGATCTTGAATTATTCTTTTTAATGTAAGCTTAAAACACTTTTGACCCAGAACAATTATTCCTAAATTATTATATCGAGATTTTTCTCCAATCAAAGATGGGTGACTAAAATTTTTATTGTACTCTTTAAAATATTTTTTTTCATAAATATTCATATCTTTACTTGGATCTCCACAGTAGTTTCTCCAATCATGAAAAACTGTACCAAAATCTTGGCCAGATTTTGATGAAGCTGTAAATACGCCAAAAATTAGTTTATTTTTTATCATTGGAGATAAGCTAATAATAAAAATTAGTGAAAAAATAAAAAAAATTTTTTTTGAACCATTTTTTATAAATCTTATAGATAAAAAAACTAACAAAAGTAAAATCGGTTGAAATAAAACCCATATCAAACCCAAAATTAATAAGTTCAAATAAGTATACAGTTCATATTTAGTGTTATTAGTTTTGAATAATTTAATTAAATTGTATGTAACTAATGTAAAAAAAAATAAAGTTGTATGTGCGTAGGAAAATATATTTTCAAAAAAAATAATTGAAGGATTTAAGGTAATAAAAAAAAATATAAATAACTCAATTTTTTTATTAAAGTAAAATTCTCTTAAAATTTTTATTGAAAAATAAACAATTAAAATAGTTAAAAAATAATGATAGACATTAAAAAACTTTGATATTAATTCAATATTCCCATTAGTAATTTTAACTACAATTCCATTAAACAAATTCCAAAGCAATGGTTGAGAATGTAAATAAATAAGAGAGTTAAAAAGATCATTCTTTAACAAATCTATGTCCAACAAATGATAAGTATAGGTGGGGGGACTTATTTGAATTTTAAAATAATTATAAATTATAATTCTAGTAATGCAGAAAATAAATATTAATAGAATGACTTTATTTTTTATAATTAATTTATTTTTAATACAATTTTGAATCATTTTTAATTTTTTTCATTATTTTACTTTTTTCTATTATAATTTTTTTGTGAAAATTAAAGTTTTGAAAAGAAATTTTTTTATTATTTTTTAAGGCGTAATAAAGCATTTCGAAACTCGATTTGTTTGATTTAAATAGTCTCTTATTCTTTGAAAAAATCGAGTTATTATTAAAATTGCAGATTATTTTTTTTGAATTATTAATAATAGTTATATTTTTTTTATTGATTTTAGAGGTATTAATTTTTATTTGAACAATTAAATTTTTATAATAATAATTGATAATAACTTTTTCATAAAAACCTCTTTTTTTTGTAAATTCTTTTTTTAATATTTTAAACTTTGAAAAATTATTAAATAAATATAAAATTATAGATAAAGGATGATCTAACCAATCGTATATACAATCATATTTTTTTTTATAAAAAGTATTTTTTTTTGAAAAATTTATAATTATTTTTTCATTTGATTTTTTATTAACATATTTTTTTAATTTACTTAAAATTGGACTAAATAAGTATGTATAATTAACAAAAATCAAACTGCTATTTGAATAAATACGTTGTATTTTTTTTAATTGAACTAAATTTTTCAAAAATGGCTTTTCAACAATTATTTTTTTGAAATTAGTAAGTCTACTAAGATAATCAAAATGTGTATTGACTGGTGAACAAATATGAACAGAATTTATTTTATATTTTATATCTAAAAATTTTTTTTTAGATATATTTCCATTTTTACCGTGTTCATAGTATTTATTTCTGGTTTTAATATATATTTTTGAAAAAAAATTTCTCTTTTTTAAAAAATTAATTATTTTTTTTGCCCAATTTCCATAACCTATTATAATATGATTATCATTCATGAAAAAAAAACTATCAATTATAGTGCCCGTTTACAATGAAGTTAATACTGTATTGATTGTATTAAATAAATTAATAAATTTAAATCTATATAACAATTTTAGTAAAGAAATAATTGTAATTGATGACAATTCAACAGATGGTACTAAAGAATTGCTAAAAAATTTTGAAAAAGAAAATTTAAACAATAATTTTAAATTTATTTTTAAAGTTAAAAATTCTGGAAAAGGTGATTCACAAAAAATAGCTATACCTTTGTGTGACAGTGATTTTACAATTATTCAGGACGCCGATTTAGAGTATAATATAAATAATATAAATTCTATTTTAGAATTAATGCTTAATAACAATCACGATGCAGTATTAGGTTTTAGAAAATTAAATAAAACCAAAATTTATAGTTTATATTTTGTTTTTCATAAGTTAGCAGTTTTTATACTAACTACATTAACAAATATTTTATATGGAAGTAATTTTAAAGATGTTTGCACTTGTTACCGTATGATAAAAACTTCAATCTTAAAAAATCTAAAAATTAATGGTGAAAAATTTGAATATGACTTTAGCATGATCAACCAACTTGCAAAAAAAACTAAAAATATAGGACAATTGCCGATTGAGTATAGCAATAGATCTTTTAAGGAAGGTAAAAAAAATACTTGGATTGTGGGATTTTATGCAATTAAAAGAATAATATTTGATAAATTCAACATTTAACAATTCTAAATTTTGGAAAAGGAACTATTATTTTCTTTCTAGATTTCTTAAAATCTTTTTTCTTCGTTCATAAAGTCTATCCTGACCGTATCCTCTTCGTAAGTTTTTTGATCTCTTGGATTTTTACTCAAAACTATTATTTTTGTTTCTTCAGTGTAAAACATTGCATGGTCAACCTTGGGGCCCGTAAATAATAGTTGATCTTTTTTAACAATAATTTTTTTTATTTTTTCGTTTGAATCTGTTTTTCTATAGTAATATTCAAAAGCACCTTCTAAAACATATATAAAATGCCAGTCAGACTTATGGTAATGATTTGCTCTCCAAGTATTTTTTTTTGAAACAATTATTGAAGCGCTTTTCATATTTAAATCACAAAGTGGCTGAATGACACCTCTGTTGTCAGCATAACCTTTTTGAAGATCTACCAAGTCTTTATCAAAATATTCTTTTTCATTCATAGTTTGCAACCTTTTATATTAATTAAATAAATTGTATAACTTTCTTCTTGTTCATTTACAAAAAAATTTCTTCTAACTCTTTTTTGAAAAATATCACCTATATTATTTAAAACAATACAGTTTGGCAAAACATAATCATCCGCGGTAACTATATAGTCTATAGAATTTTCTTTTAAAAATGAGAGAATGGCACTATCTCTATCATAATTTAGAGTTTTTACATCAACTCCTCTTGCACCATATATATTTTCATTAAAAAAAATAGATTGTCTATCTTGAGGTATAACTAAAATATTTTCTTTTATATCAAGATTTTTATATTGCCTGCTATTATAAAAACTATAAGAAAATTTATTCATAAATTTTTGTTTATCAAAAATTACATTGGTTTTAAAATAAGATATAAATACAAAAATAGATGCCGATATTAGTATTGCCGACCCTTGGAAAAACTTAATTAAATTAATTATTACTTTTTTTTCAGCTTTATAGAAAAATGAAAGTATTAAAAATGCTTCAAAGTAATATCTGGGTAAAATTTGGCCAGTTAAGATTACTAAAATAATAATTATTATTGGAATAAATTTTGTTTCTTTCAATAAAGAAAAATTAAATAATTGAAATAAGAATAAAATACCCAGACTATTCGTTAAAGTATCAAGAGTTAAAGGAATAAAAGGTTTAAAAAAAATTTTAAAATCTAATGCATTATTTAACCACCCTTCTGAGCTTCTTAAATGTAAAGAGAAAGCATCAATAAAGTCATTATTTACATTAAAATATTTACCAAAAAAGGGGGCAACTGGATTGCCAAAAAATTTCAATTTTATTAAAAAAATAGGAATAAAAAAAATAAAAAATATAATTGTTGAATAAGTTAATATTAAATTAATTTTTTTTTTGTGTAAAATTAGAAAATAAAAGTATATCGGTAAAGCAAGTAAAATATAAGAAATTTTTGCAGAAGCATAAAACGCCAACAACAAAACAAATAAAAATATTTCAATTTTTTTTTTGATTAAATTTTGATGCAATAAAATAAATAACAATAAATATAAAATAGCAAAAAAAAGTTGTAGTTTTTGAGTTGATACAAAAAAGATTATTAAAGGACATGAAAAAATAAAAAAAATAAATGATTTATTGTTTTTATAAAAAATAAAATAAACTAATAATAATGCAAAAAAATTTAATTGTGATCCAAAATTATCAGACTGTAATACTGGAGACAAAATAAGCAAAATTTCTGAATTAGATAAAGTGGTAAATTCAAAGTTTTTTCTCAAATTTACTGATTCTAAACCGTTTAAATAAATATAATTTGCTAAATTTTGATGTATCGCAATACTATCAGCATCGCTAATTGGGAGCAAAGAAATTAAAAAAAAAATTAAGAAAAAAAAAAGTATTAAATATTCTTTTTTAGTGTAAAGAATTTTTTTTTTAATTATAGAAAGATTTATTTTACTACTAAAAAAAAACCAGATTAAAAAAATGGAAAAAACAATAATATATAAAATATGCTTAAAATATAAAAAATAGTTAAAATAAATTAAAATATTAAAAAATAGTACGATTACACTAAATATAATAAAAAAAAGTATTATGGGCTGATAGCTATCAAAAAAAGAAATTTCTTTATTATTTATGTAAAACCTCGAAAAACAAAATACGGTTACAAAAAATAAAAAAATAAATGTTGTTGCAAAATTTTCGAAAAAACCATTATTATATATAATCTCATACATTTGTTTAATTTATTTAGATTTTAAAAACAATTTTTTATAATAAAGCATTCTAACTGTGTTGGAATTTTGTCTTATTTTAAAAAATTTCATTTTAGTGCTTAAAATTTTAACTTCCTTAGAAAAATCAGAAAATTTATAATTTTTAAAAAATTTTTTGAAAATATTGGAACCTACTTTGTAATTTCTTTTATCATAATTGCTTTGTTTATAAACGACTAGATTTTTGTTAGTCCCAAAAATATTTGTGATTTTGTCTGCCAATATTTTAATTGTCGAATTAAATGCAACTAAATTACAAATAAATGAAGGAATTTTTTTTCTTTTTAAAATGTATAAATATATACCACAAATATCATTTATTGAAATAAATGGCCTCCATTGTTTTCCATCTCCATCAATAGTTATTTTTTTATTATTCATTAATTTATAAACAAAAATATTTATTACTAAATCCAATCTCATTGAATTAGAAAAACCAAAAAGTGTCGAGTTTCTTAAAATATTTATTTTAAACTTTTTATTCCTTAATTTGTATATTTTCTTTTCGGCCATTAGATTTGCTTTAGCATAAGTGCTGATTGGTTTTTTTTGACTTTGCTCAAAAACAATTTTTTTATTGTGGCCAAACACTGAGCAGGTAGAATTAAATATATATCTTTTGACTTTGGCTTCTTTGGCCTTTTTTGCAAAATTACATCTAGCTTTATAATTTATTTCCCAAGTTTTTTTAGGGTTGAGTTCTGAAGCTGGGTCATTAGGTATACCATTTAAATCACAAACATAATCAACATTATAAAAATCTTTTATATTAATATCTCTTATATCCTTCTTTATAAATTTAAGTCTTTTGTGAAATTTAATTTTTTTTTTATTATTTACAATCCAGGGGAAATTAAACATATCATAAATAATTACGTTGTATTTTTTTAGAAGTTTTTTAGTCAACTCTGTTCCTAGGTAACCTGCCCCTCCAGAAATTAAAATTGTTTTCATAAATCTATATATGGTGTGATTTCTTATAC
>CAYPWN010000049.1:0-9890 GCA_964414525.1 uncultured Candidatus Poseidoniales archaeon
AACCCGGGACAAGAGGTTGGAAACCTCTTGTGATAACCCCTTCACTACAGGCGCGCGGTATCTACGAGCACAGGGGCTCTCTAAATCGATTCGGTTAACGGCGGGAGTTGAAAAGAGAGAGCCTGCACCGTGGGCCATGCTTCTGAGGCAGAAGGCCGGGGTGGCCCTGATGATCCTCTTCCTGCCAATCAACGGACCCCTCTGGAGGATGTTCATGGATTGGGTCGGGAGCCCGATACCGATTGGTGAGCTTCAGTTCTACGGGATTTCTGTAATGATGTTCGTGGCAGGGGCGGTGATGATGGCATCTCCGGGGTTCGGGTCGGATTCAGATCCCGTATAGTGACCTAGGCCAGTTCACGTGCACGTCGTACATTAGCATCTCTACCTCCTCCTCCTCCCACCCCTCTGAGAGCAGTGTGGAGCAGAGCTCCCTCGTCCTCTTCGGGATGGTCTTGGGCCCAAGTACGGCGCCGGGCCTTCTGGGGTCGTCTAGAAAGTCGGTCTCCATCCCCCAGGGGGCACTCGAGCTCCGCACAGTCCTTGCCAGAGTCTCCACGCTGCCTCTGCCGACGCTTACGGTTGCCGAGAGACCGTGGGTGAATTCTGAGCTCACATCCGCTGGAGCGTAGTGCCTGATCGCCCTATCTGGAGAGAGTCCTGATGACTTGCAAATCTGGCTGAGCTCCCGGCATGTCTGATCTCCGTTGTCCTCCACGTGGAGCTGTACGGAGGCCCCAGCTGACGAGGCCATGGACAGGACCTCTCCCAGCATGTCGTTCGCTGCTTCCCATGTCTTCTCGTCGACCGAGTAGTGAGGGCGCCCGACCTCCCCCAAGCAGTGGGCGTTCCCCGACTCGATGTGCTCGAGGGCCAAGCCGACCGCCTCCAGGTGGAGCTCCGTGGCACTGTCAATCCCTAATTGATCGATCTGTTTCTCCCACGAGACAGGGTGGGGCCCCAGCACCACCCCTACGTCCATCTGGTGGGAGGACCTGACTTCCTCGGCCATGGAAAGGGTGTCGTCGTACGCCTCCCTGTACTCGTCTATGCCCTCCGGGAGAGATCCGGAAAACGACGGCTTGTGCACCAGCATGATGCCGGTCCCACCGGCTCTGGAGAATTCCGAGACTGCGTCTAGGAACCTGTTTGTCCTGTCCAGGTGCATGTGATGGTCCAAAATCGGACCCACCCACGTTCCACTCTCAAGCATCGTCTCACGCCAGGGCACCCTCTTCCTCGAGCCTGGATAGCCAGTAGGATGCGGCCATCTCGGCAACCTTCCTAGATGACTGCCCCATCACTATTCCTCTCCCGTTATTGAACAGGATGATTGTGCACTTGTGCCTCTTGGCGTCTATCCTTAGAGCGTCCAGCCTAATGTCATGCTCCATGTCGGAGAACCTCTCAGCAGCTAGGCCGATCAGCACCGCCCTCCCCAGGTAAAAGCTGGCTAGAACCTCGCCGCTGTCGATTACGAGCCCACTTTCCGACATCCCCATGCGGAGAAGTATCTCCTCTGCGATCAGAGTCGCTGCTTCAATATTGGATATCCCGTGAATTAGGAGTGAGCCATCGGGGCCGATCACGATCATCGCCCTTGGGTCTTCGTGCTCGATGACTGCGAAAGCGCCGTTGCTGCTGGCACCTCCTAGGCTAACCGCATCCTCCAGAGTAACTGGTTCCATGGGTGTCGCCCTGAACGACTGGGTCTCTATCGAAACCTCAACTCCTCCGCTCATGACTCTCTCCCCACCTTCTCGACTGACTCACAGGCAATTAGGCTATTCTCCAGTGAGGGGAGTTGAGCCTGATGGACTGGGGTCAGGAGGATCGCATCGGCGTTTATGGTTGATCCCCTGAGATCTGCTAGCGCACCCCTAAGTCTGGATGCGAGCCTCATGTCCCTCTCTACGGTGAGCTCTTCCGTCAGGGCTATCCTCTCTTCTAACCACCATGCTGCGCAGACGGCAGCAGCGGCTCCGAGATCTGGACTAGCCCACTTTGATCGCGCGACCCGAGGGATCGCTCTCTTCCTTGCCTTGGCCCACCTCCGAGACCTCCCGATTGTCGCCATCAGGTTCCTGAACCTGACCTGCTCATCCGCCCACCTTGACTGCCAGTCAGCCCAATCCTCGTCCTCAATCCCTGGTTCGATGGGGTAGATTGGCATCCCCCCCCTTGCATTCTCGGCATGTCTAAGCAGCCTAATCCTCTCTGGGTCAGGAATAGATGGGCCCTCGACGTCGAGTTCGTGCAGGTCTCTGACCAGCATCCCCAGAGTAGTTCCAGAGGCGGCTGCCGACTCGACGTGCACTCCCGGGCTACCCTTGTCCTGCTCCTCCTCATCGCGAAGAGCAACTAGCTCATTGCCTGAGGATATTAGGGCAAGCCCATCCCATGCCCTTGGCCTCATCTCGGAGGGCATCCTAACGCAGGGCAGGTAGGGCCAGAGCACGATGCTGCCACCACTGGGGTCATCGAAAACGGAGGATTCCCATCGAAGTTCCGGCACACCCACGAGAGGCCGAGCCTAGCCCTTCGGTTGAAGTCAGCGGTAAACCGCAGTTGAGAGGCCCCAAACACTGTAGGATTCAAGGAGGATGGGCATTGGACGTTGATTTATGAGCGACGACGCGCCATACTCTATTGAGCCCGTAGTACTGCTGGACGAGGTTTTTCCTGGGCACACGAATGCACTGGACACGCTCTTCGGGGGGAGGCTGATGTCGATTATGGACACGGCTGCAGGAATGTGCGCCTCCAAGTTCGCCCACCGAGAGTTCGTCACAGTTTCTGTGGATGCCCTGAAATTCAGGAGGCCTGCTTTTCAGGGAGACGTGATAAGGACGACAGCAAGGGTGGTGTGGACATCGCCCAGAACCACAGGGATTCACGTAACATCCTGCAGGCTATCAAGGTCCGAGTGGGTGGGTGAGGAAATCTGTTCGGGGTTCTTCTTCATGGTAGCAATCGACGAGTCCATGAAACCAGTAGAGATACCGCAGTTCGAACCTAAGACTGACGAGGAGAAGGAGTTGTGGGCAAGGGCTCAGGCAGCAAGGGAAGCCATGAGATAGGCTTCCTTGACGGCGAAAACGAAAACACCTCGAAGTGGTTCCTCGGAGTCCACTGGTTTCCCATGAACTTATACCGTATGTTTGTGGCTGCTGCCTCCGGATGCATTCAGCCGGGCCTAAAGGCCCGACCGATAAGAGGAGTGCCGAGCTAATCGGCGGCCTCTATTTGGTCGGGGCAAGAGGGAAGTGTTGCGCGGTGATTACCGAGCGCCAGCTGACCATCGAGAGGTTTGACGGAAAGGGGGTTAGGCTGGACCTAGCGGCTATCGAAAGGATGAGGCATCTGAAGGTCCCGATGCTGCCCTCTGGTACTGTAATGCTGGGCTTGGTCGGGGTGTACCTGGGAATCACTACTTTTGTTGCACCAATGAGCTGGCTTGCGATCGGCCTCGGCACCTCGGTAATGCTGGCCAATATAGTCTCGAGATACGCTATTCTGGCTATTGAGACTGGTTCTGGAGATAGGCACCTCGTCTCAGGGAGCGAGGCGAATCTGCTCAAGCTTTGCCTGATGGTCGATAGAGTAAGACATGGGAGCGATATCGATGAGGCTCTACTGGGGCTCGAGAGCCTTGAGACAGAGCTGCCAACATTCCCAGCCATTAGGGACGCGACAGGACAACTGAACCCACCTAGCCAAGCAGCACTCCCCGCGGTTTCTGAAACTAGCCTGCTTAGTGGGCCCACGATTGTCCCCGGGATTCATGTGGACCTCGGTTCCAAGGGTAAGGCAGAGATGAAATCGTTCGATTGGCCCCCTAGTGAGGTATTCGGGCATCAAGAGCCTGCTTCCAAACCAATGCCTGAGCCAGCGCCAGCGCAGGCTTCGAAGCAGAACGCATACGAGAGAGCTTGGGGCGGGAGGGAGGCGCCCTCGTGGTACAAGGAGAAGGAGGTAGAGGTCTCGACTGGAAACAGAATGGACTCCGCCTTCTCCGATGCGGCAGAGGGGCTGGACATGTTCGCCCCAGGGGGACTATTCGACGCTGGAACCTCGACAGAAGCACCCTCGATCGAGGAATTCGGACTTTTTAGTTCGGAAGTGCAATTCGACGAGCCGGAATTCACACAGAGGGTTCCATCTAGCTCACAGATGATCAAGAGGGCACACGAGGAGTTTGGATCCCCGTCCGAGCCATTCAGCAAACAACTCCTGCCCCCTCCTACTGAGGAGGCGGTTAGAGAAGAGTGCAGGGCAGGCATAGTAAAGCGGGCAAAGGCCAGACAGGAGCTAAGAGTCCAGCAATTGAGAGGCGCGGACAGGCAACCAGCTAATCTGGAGGATTACCCGGCGCTGAATCGCCTAGCATCCACCATGACTTCTAGCAAGATTTCTGGAGTGAAATCGGAAAGTCGACCATTCTCAACCGGATTGCTCGGTAGGTTGCTTAGGCCAAGGGGTTCAATCAACAGAGCTGGAAACATAGTGAAGGTTCCAGATGACGAGATTACCACAAAGAGGTTCCAGACCTCCCAGCACATGAGGCTGAGGAGCGATCAGGATCACCAGGCAGAGGTCGGATCGAGGATTCGGACAATGCGCAGAGCCATGGATTCGAGCACAGCGAGGGACAAGCTCGATTCGATAGTAAGCAAACTCTCTAGCGGGGAAGAGGACTCTCCGAGGCTTCTAGAGGCACCGGAAGATTCCCTGAGATTCAGCCAGCTAAGGCCTACATCTTCAGAGGAAGATCCTCATCCACTTCCCGGTCTAAGGAGGTTGGGTTGACTAGAGCCCGACAATCCTGCGATAACGATCCATCCTAGCATGGTAAGCCCCCCTCTCGAGCCCCTGTAGCTTGTTCGACCCCAGACCTCCAATGGTGAATGATGATGTTACGATCGCGTGGACCATCGCTGCCCTCATCGACTCCAAGTCGTTCAGTACGCCCTTCTTGCCAGCCATGTTTGCGAGGAGGGCCCCTGCAAATGAGTCCCCGCACCCTGTGGGGTCTACTACCTCATGCACCGGAAAGGCTGGCAGCGCGATGATACCACAGGGCAGATGGGCGAATACTCCCGAAGAGCCCCTCTTGATGACCAGGCCCCTGGGGCCGGGACCTGCAGATTCCCCCCCGTGCAGTGCTTCTCCCGACAATATCGGCTGTATTGCTTGGGTGAAAATACTCTCGCCGGAGATCGCACAAACCTCCTCTTCGTTCAGTATGGCTATGTCAGACTTCCTCAGTGCAAGGGAGAGATTCTCGAACTCGGTCTCTATCCACAACATGAAAGTGTCAACCGCAGTGATCTCGGAATTTGGACACTGGTCTAGGACGGAGACCTGAGATGAGGGATGTGTATTGGCGCAGAAGAGGACCTTGGGGGAGGTCCAGGAGTCGGGAATCTCCGGGTCGAAGTCCCCCAGGACGTTTACCTCTGTAGAAATCGTCTCAACTCTCTCCATGGGGCCCTCGTACCTGCCTGACCACCTGAAGGTTTTACCCGGAAGTCTGGCGACTCCTGAGAAGTCCATCCCTAACCCCTCCAGAAGGCTCTGATGAGCCTCTGAAAAGTCCCTGCCCACGGGGGAAACCAGGCCCACCCTCTTGCTGCCACCGGGAATCTCAGGCAGGTGGAATGAAGCTGAGACTCCTGCATGAACTGCGGAGCCCCCAAGTATGTCCGATCCGCTTGCCTCGGGCGTTTCTATGTCGTCATAACCCATGCTGCCTACGATAACCAAATCCATACTATGCACCTCCAGATAGGAGATCCGGGTGTTCGACCAAGTAGTCGGTGGTAATTTTTCTTTCTATGAAGTCCGCCTCTCCAAGAATAGCCCTGTGCAGGGGAATCAGTGTGTCTACACCAAGCAATATTGTCTCGTCAAGAGCCGCGTCTAGCTTGGATATCGCCTGCTCCCTGGTAGGCGCCCATGCGATAACCTTGGCTAGTAGGGAGTCGAAAGCCCCGGGCATTTCGTACCCTGTGAAGCCGTGAGTGTCAACCCTGACGCCAGGACCGCCGGGCCAGTGGCACTCCCACAGCTTTCCGGGGGAGGGTTCGAGTGTCAAGGGATTCTCGGCGTTTATCCTAGCCTGAATTGCGTGGCCATTGAGAGTAACCTGGTCCTGTGAGATTGGAAGTTCTATTCCAGATGAGACGATTATCCCCAGTGAAACCAAGTCTAGTCCCGTAATCATCTCGGTGACTGTGTGTTCTACCTGGACTCGGGGATTCACCTCCATGAAGTAAAACTCACCATCCTTGCTCCTCAGGAACTCGAATGTAGCTAGTCCTTGGTAGCCTATCGCCTCTGCTCCTGCAACGACTCTGGCTCCGATCTCGGCCCTCTCCACCTCAGTTAGCCACGGCCCCTCCTCCAGGATCTTCTGGTGCCTCCTCTGGATTGAGCAGAATCTCTCCCCTAGATGTATCGCCCTCCTTCCGTCCGAAATAACCTGGAATTCGATGTGCTCTGCGGAGTCCACGTACTCCTCGATGAATACCCTACCATCTCCGAATGCCGATTCCGCCCTTCCTTGGCAGAGCCTGAGGGCGGATTCGAATTCCGATTTTTCGTTTACTACCTGCATCCCTATTCCGCCTCCGCCGGAAGCTGCCTTGATCATGATTGGGAAGCCGATGTCCGATGCAATCTCCAATGCCTCAACTGGGTCTGAGACGGGCTCCTCGGTCCCCTTTGCCACGGGAATACCTGCCTTGGACATCGACTCCCTGGCAGCGATCTTGTCCCCCAGTAGGCGGAGGCACTCCGGAGACGGACCGATAAAGGTGATTCCCTCTTCGGCCAGGCGCTGGGCAAATGTGGCGTTCTCGGATAGGAACCCGTATCCGGGGTGTACTGCGTCGGCGCCGACCTCCTTGGCGGCGGAAACTATTGCCTCAATATCTAGGTAGGTTGCTAGAGGATCTTCGCGAGGGATCGAGTATCCTTCGTCCGCCAGCCTGACGGGAAGAGAAAGCCGGTCCTCCCTGCCATGGATGACAACGGACTCGATTCCCAGTGCTCCGAGGGATCGGATAATCCTGAGTGCGATCTCTCCCCTGTTTGCTACTAGGACGCGTCGGAACACGGAGCAATGCCAAGTGTACTTTGGTTTGAGTGAATCGGCAGTTTCAGTATACGTCCCTGAGATACCTCTTCTCAGTCTTCATCAGTCCGGTCTCTACGAATTCCTTGGCTTCCTCGGAGCTCATTCCCCCGTATTCGGAGCATATTTCGATCAGTGTTCTGTGGACGTCCTTTGCCATGTACTGCTTGTCACCACAGACATAGAAATACGCCCCGTTTTCGATCCAGTTCCATATCTCCTCGCCATGCTTGGCCATAAGATGCTGGACGTATACTTTCTCGGCCCCCTCTCTGGACCATGCAAGATCGTGCTTGGTGATTATCCCTCTCTCCTTCCAATCTTCCATCTCGTCCTTGTACAGGTACTCTCCCTCGGCCGTCCAATCTCCGAAGAACAGCCAATTTCTGCCCCCTGACTGGTCGATCTCTCTCTGCTGTAGGAAGGCTCTGAAGGGGGCAATTCCCGTTCCCGGCCCTACCATGATAATGTCCTTTGAGCCGTCCTCTGGAAGGACGAAAGACCTCGTTGGGGACATGAATACGCCCACATCGGTAGAGCCGGTTTCGCATCTGTCGGCCATGTACCCGGTGCAGAGCCCCGTCCTGTCCCTGTTGTGGTGATTGTAACGTACTATGGCCACTGTGAGGTGGACGGTCCCGTCCTCGAATTCCGGGCTGCTTGCTATTGAGTAGAGTCTGGGTTTCAGCCTGTCCATACCCTCGACGAACTCCTGAGGTGTGAAGCCTATACTCGAGAAGTCGGACACCGCGTCCATGTAGTCCCTGGACCAAATGTATTCCTCCATTGAGCTGGAGTCGGAAACTAGCTCCTTGAGGAGGATTGCTGAGTTGTCTCCGAAAGACCCTATCTCGACATAGCCGTCTGGGACGTCCCCCTGCCCGGTGTCGTCTCTCCAGTCAATAATCAGGGACCCGTCCGTTGATGAGTACCTCTGCCTACTTACGATTCTCATCTCCAATGGGCCCGAGTCGTCAGACGTCCTCTTGGACAGCCCCTCGATCCACTTCTTCGAAATCCTGTGTATCTCATACCTATCAGTGAGAGCCTCCCTGAGAGAGCAGGGTCCGAGGTGCGTTTCTACTTCCTCGTCACCGGTGAAGTTTGTCGCAGCCAGAAGGCCCTCCACGAGTTCTGGGGGGCACCGAGGTACCACGCCGAGTGCATCTCCCGCCTTGTATGACAGTCCGGAGTCCTTGAGCTCGAACACAATGTGCCTAGTCTCCTTTCGAGAACCCTCGCCGTTCAGGATGAAATTCTGGGATATGGTTGTCGAGAAGGGATTCTTTGCACTCCAGTCAGCCATGGCACTACCTGGTGATTGGGAGTAGTTTATCTCTTATGAATCGAATGTGAGATATGGTTCCGGAGAGAAGTAAGCATGAAGTCTAGGTGGCTATCTCGGTGAACGTGGCGGATGTGCTTTTCCTAGGTACTGGTAACGCCTTCTCACCTCCTGGCAGGATGCACGCATTGGCACTATTGGACGGCAAGATTCTGATTGACGCCCCCCCTACAGCCCTCCCCCAGCTAAGGAGGTCGGGAGTCTCCCCAACCGATCTCGAGCATCTTCTTTTCACCCATTGGCATGCAGACCACACCTTCGGTTTCCCATTCCTAATCCTAGACAGAAACAAGATGGGGACAATAGATGGGAAGCGCGGGACTTTGCAGGTTCACTGCAGACCGGGTGGAAAAGAAGTGCTCTTCGGCCTATGCCAAACCGGTTTCCCCGGAAGTTTGGATGAAGAGCTTCGAGAGAGGGTGCTTTGGAATTACGAGGAGTCCGGGGAACTGGAAGGAACAGAATGGGGCTTCGAGAGGTTTCCTGTGAGTCATACCCCTGAGACGGACCCTCACGGTTACAGGCTCGTTCACAATAGTGGTCTTAGCATCCTCCATTGCGGGGACTCGGGTCCGTGCAAAGAGATAGAAGAGAGGGCGAGGGGGTCTCAAATTGTAATCCTTGAAATGGGAGTTCCCGATTTTGTTCGTAGTTCACATCACCACAATCCATCCGACGTCTTGGCATTCTCTGAGAGGCACCCTCACGCGCAGGTGTTGGTAACTCACAATTTCTCCAGAGCACCCGGATTGGAACGGGGGTTTGAGATTCCAGAGCTACCATCCGAAATAATCCAGCTGAATGACGGGGACAGCATTACCGTCCATGATGATGGCAGATTTAATGTAAATAATTAAAAGGTTTTCTTAACTGATATATATAACCATAAATTACATTTCCCAGATTGGTACCCATTCGGGGGCCAAAATAGATGCTTTAGAGAGCATCTGGTTAAGGCTGATCGTGCTTCATGTAAGTTAGTATCGAAATATTGCAATTTGATATTGATTGTCAAGTTCAAATTCCATAATTTTGTAGGTGGAAATGAGTTACTGAATGGTGCACAATTAGAATTCAGAGTCAATATTTCAGTTTTTAAAAACACTGTCATTAGAGTTACTAAAAGTTAGTCCTCCATTGGAATTCCAAGACACTCTTATTACCGCAAACATACTCGCTAGGTGAACCTCGCTACTAGCAATGAACCCAATGGGGTGGAGGATTGGCCGTGAGTGGGAAAATTGCAGCGGTGAAAATAAATGGATGGGAATATTTTCGAGAAGATCCTGGGGCAGGACAGTCTCTTCACTGACAGGAGAGCTTTCGACCATGCGTTCGAGCCGGCTAGGCTACCTCACAGGGAGCATGAGCTTGATGCCTTGGTCAGGAATCTGGTCGATGCCCTGA
>CAYPWN010000050.1:0-9774 GCA_964414525.1 uncultured Candidatus Poseidoniales archaeon
AGCCGTTTAAACAGCGTTAAATGAAAAAAAGTGTATATTTTAAAAATTAGTTGTGATATAATCGAACTTTAACAATTAGGAGAAACATTGTGAATATAGAAGATAAACCAGTTATAGTTAATAATGGCGTACATGATAATTTTATCGGGATAACGTCTTGCGTTATTTTATATCATGGCATGGAATGGAGTTATGATAATGAATACCGCTTTTCTTTTGATAATGATGCGGAGTTTTTACAACAAGTTCAAGAGGAACTAGACGAAAGAATTGAAAACGAGTTGAAATATCAGAGCGTTTAAACACGCTCTAATATTTTAATTGTTTTTACTTTTAAAATATGTTATAATTCACACTTGGAAAAAATAGGAGAAATTTTAAATGAAAGTTGAAAATTTTACAAACAGTAGAGGAAACAAAGTAAAGAACCAATTTTGCATACAAGATAATGATGTTATATACTTTCAAAGTTATAACAGCATTATAGCTAAAAAGGATTTAAGACACGACAGAAAAGGGAAATATATAACACTAGACCAAAAATATTGGGATTACTCAACAACAACGGGAAGATTTAGAAATTTATTTTTAGGCGAGAATATCGCAGAGACTAGAAAGAAAATAAAAACAGGAGAATATGAACTTGCAGACCTCAACGGATAAAAACTTTGCAGAAATGACTAGACAGGAGCTTTTACAGTTCATAGGAATTAATTACTTACAATATATAGAAAAATATGGCTCAAAGTTGCAGAAGTTGAGCCATGAGGATTTAATAGAAATGGCAGAAGATAAAAACGAGAGCTTAAAATGACAAAAGTTGACGAAATACTAGAAAATAAAAAACAAGCTAAACTAGCAGAAAATAAAATAAATAAAATTAAAAATTTAGCGGGTAAAATATATTGGCACAAACTAAACACTAGCAAGACCGCTAGACAATGTGTCATAATAGCAGAACGAAAACTAAAAATGTTTTTACCTGATGCAAAAACACGCCACGCTGTACAGTTATACGTAGGACATGGGGAAACTTAGCTACTATGTGTAACTGTACTTTTTTAATAGAATCAATAACTTATAGTATATTGAGAAAGGAAAAAAATAATGGAAGATAATCCTAAGGTATGGATAACAGTTGAGGGAGAAGATAGCAAAACTTATGAAACAGAACTTTCTCCTGTTTTATTTACTGAATTAATAGTTCAATTAGTAGATAGGGAAATATTAGGATTTTCTATTTATAGAATTGACAAAGATAAAAAGATGAAGTTACACTAAATGAGAATGATTATCATTATCAATACTATCATAATATATCACAATGTATCATAACTTTGACATAATCTGTCATAATTTTGACATAATTGTATGGTAAGATGGGTGTCCTTTTATTAAGGGGTAATTAAAAAAATATTGACAACCAGAATTTACAATGTTATAATCGCTACTTAGCGATTACTGGAGAATTAAAGATGCAAAAATATTACACATTAGAAGTTCTTAATTTATTTGCTGAAGATGGTAAGTGGTCACCGCAGTTTGGTGATTTTGATTTAAGCGTTGTTAAGAAAGAAGAAGAAGATATTAAAGAATATCTAGCTGAACATAACATAGATAGAGCTAAGACAAGAATAGTTACAACACAAAAGGATAAGAAATGAATTTACAAGACAAAATAAATAACGTGATAGATAGAATATTATTATTAGATGATGATGATAGAATCATAGCGTGGTCGATTTATTCTAAACTAGCGATAGTTGAAAGATTTGGTGCTAGTAAGAGTATAGTACCAAACTACCCTGAGTTATATGCAGAGAATAAAATGATAGAGTTTTTAGAGGGAAATAATTTTGACGGCTCTAGTCGTTCTGTTTATGATGATGATGCTGTCGCATGGGATAACGCAGATTATGAAACCATACATGAGTATGATACGATAGAGAACTGGAGACAGCAAGAGTGGATAGATAATCTAAATAAAAAGATAGGTTTTAATAATGCTTAACTTAAATATACATGGGGAAATGGCACACGCTAGAGCTTTAGCTGAACACTCTGGTTTAGTGTTAGAGTACGAGGAAGATGCAGTAGCACCGAGAACTGACGGAACTACCATATATCTTCCCGCACCAGATATAGCATGGAGTAAAGATGAATGGGATTTATGGAGAAGTTTTTTATACCATGAAATAGGACATAACGTACCAGAAATGAAAGATGCTATGGACTATGTAAAAGAAAATGGACTAGACACCAACACTCCATTTGGATTTGCTCTTAATGTATTGGAAGATTACAGACAAGAGAGATTTGGTTATGACCAATACGAAGGAAAGAAACAGATAATGGCTAGAGGTAGAGAGATATTTGCAAAACAACATAGGAACAGCGAGTTGTGGACATTAGAGGGTGGGGATATTATGCCTGATATGTTTCGTTCTCTTTACCTTTGGGATATGGACTGCCGTGATGATTTTATGCCAAACATTAGACCTTACACTTTACAAGCTCTTAGTGTGTGTCCTAAAGAAGTAGCAGACTATGTTAAAAAGTTAGAGAAAGGTGGGTATAAAGAAAAACTTAATGCTGTTGTAACTTTCAAAGATGAAATGAAACTACTATATGACATTTTAGAAAATGTTTATGGATTAAATCCAGAAGATGAAAAAAAGAAATCAGAAAAGAAAAAATCTGAAGAAGGCAAAGGTTCAAGTTCAGACGAAAAAAAGGAAACAGATGAAAAGTCTAAACAAAAAGACGGAGTTATAGATTGGAGTGAGTTGTTAATGCACAAACACGAAGAAG
Source organism: uncultured Candidatus Poseidoniales archaeon (assembly GCA_964414525.1). Classification (GTDB taxonomy): domain Archaea; phylum Thermoplasmatota; class Poseidoniia; order Poseidoniales; family Thalassarchaeaceae; genus UBA36. Next base: position 2,812 of record CAYPWN010000050.1, read on the forward strand.
ATACAAGAGAACAAAAAACAAGCTATAACAAAACACATATAAACTATGACAATATGACAGACGGAACATACCAACCTTACCAAGATAATGAAATTTCAGTAGTAGATTACCATAATAAAAAAATAATTAATAACAAAATATGTTATGATAATGACACACTATTAAATTATGGTGGTAGCAGTTACAAAGATATTTATGATGTATGTGAGGGTACAGGACTTAGTAGGAAAGTAGCAAGATTATTACAGATACAGTCAAGAGATAAATACAGCTATGGAAAGAAAAAAGGAACATTACACAGTAAAAACTTATATCGTGCGGGTATGAAAGATGCACACGGGTTTAATAAGAGAGTGTTTAAACAGCGTGAACGCAACGACTGTTTAGACGTAAGCGTTACAGTATTGGGAGATTGTTCTGGTTCTATGGGTGGCAGTAAATTTTCTAACATGGGTAAGTCTATGGTTCTATTAGGTAGAGTGCTAGGAGACTTAAACATAAACCACGAATTAGTAGGGTTTACAGACAGTTACAATCAGATTATGTATCTTTATAAACCTTACAACGTGAGCAAGGTAAACAGTACCACTCTAGCTGATAGAATAAGAGCTTCGTGTCAGGTTATGTCTGGTAATGCTGATGCTGATTCTATTCTCTGGTGTGTTAAAAGAATTAAAGAACAAAATACAAAGAGAAAGATAATAATTGTTTTATCAGACGGCTGTCCTTGTGGTGGTAAATCGGGGTGGTCGCAACCAGAGGTACTTAAAGCAGTAACAAACAGAATAGAAAAAAGTAGAGACTTAGAAATATATGGTATTGGAATAGAAGATGATAACGTACAACATTTTTACAGAGATAACAAAGTAATACACAACTGTTCACAACTTGAAGATGCGTTGCTATCAGTTATCAAAACTAAAATTATAGGATAAGGAGAGAGATATGCCAAGCACTAGCATTAGTGAAATGGAAAACGCAATAATGAATGATGTAGTTGACGAAATGACTAAAGAAGTTAATGAAAGTGATAACTCAGATAAAGAGGATTTAAGAGACAAACCTTTCTTTAACCAAGAAAACCTTAAACCTGTACCAGAGAACACAAAGAATGGTCATGTTCGGGAATTGTTCGGTGTTAGTATTCCTAAAGGATTACCTAACGTACCTGTTACAGTTTTCAAGAAAGAAGATTGGAACGAAGAAATGCAGTCTCACATACCAGAGATAGACAAGAACTACCAATTCCAAGTTAAAGAGTTAATAGAATTAATAGTAGGTCTTGAGTTAAAAGATAATGTCTGGATTTCTGGTGCAACAGGTAGTGGAAAGTCAAGTCTTGTAGAACAAGTTTGTGCTTATACTAACAGACCTTTTGCTAGAATAAATGGTAGAGGAGATATGGAAAGTGGTGCTATCTTTGGACAATACGTTTTAGAGGACGGCAAAACTATATGGAAAGACGGAGTATGTACCGAAGCTGTAAAAAATGGTATGGTTTACTGTCAAGACGAACCTACTGTATTACCGCCAGAGATTGCTATGGGTTATCAATGGCTACTTGAAAATGGTGGTAAGTTAATGCTAACGGATAAAGCGGGAGACACTAAAGACAAGTTAGTTACTCCTCATAAACATTTCAGATTCGTATGTTGTGATAATACTAAAGGAATGGGAGATGATACAGGTTCTTTCGCGGGAACTAACGTATGGAATACAGCAACACTAGATAGGTTTGCTACGTCAATACAGTTAGACTATCTACCTAAGAAAAAAGAAATTGAGATAGTAAAAGCTAAAGTTGACAACATTACAGACAAACTAGCAGATTATATGATACAGTTTGCGGGATTAGTTAGAACAGCTTACGCGCAAGGTAATGTATCTTTTACTATGTCTCCAAGAACACTATTATCTTGGGGAGAAAAAGCTGTATATTACAAAAGCATACAGCAAGCTCTTAAAGTTGCTTATTACTCAAAGTTACCTAACGATTCAGAGAGGGTTGCAATAGAGGAAATGTATGCAACTGTTTTTGCGGAAAGATTTAATAAATAATGATAAGGAGAACGAAATGCGTTGCAAAAGTTGTGATAGCATATTATCTCCTAATGAAATCATTTGGAGAGAGGAGAGTAAAGACCATGAAGAACTTTGTAGAAAATGTAGAGAAATTGTATCATCACAATGTCCAGATAGCGATACAATTTATAGTCAGGACATTAAAGACAGTTATGATGAAGCTATAAATAGTTTAATAGAAGATTATGATGACGAGAATTATTCTCAATTACTAAATTTAGATAAAGGAGAAAGTGATGAGCATTAAAAGAGGTATTAAAAACGGAGACTTAGTATATATTAGTGCTATTTCAACTGATGATGTACTTTATCAATATGGGGGAAAAAGACCTGTTGGTAATTATCTTAGCGAATCTGAGTATAAACATACTTCATTAGTTGGAATGATAGGTAAGTTACTAGCTTATAGAGAACCAGAGGGCAAACACAACAAGTCTGGTGTTACTAAAGCAATAGTTAGTCTTAGTTTACCAGAAAATTTCTTTGAGTTTGATGAGGATAATAAACCTACATATTGGAATAGACACTATAAACTGTCAGAAAATAAAGGAGTTAAAACAAAAAGTTTTGATGTGCTGTTCGCAACAGGTGTCAAACTAGAACTCGTAAGTGTACTGCCTAGCGACTTACGATATGGAGTAGGTAATACAGAGCTAATATCAGAGTATGTTAGACCAACAGATATGGATAAGGAAGTTTACTCTTGTGCAGAACACGACTTTACGCCTATGAGTTTCCAGAGTGAGTGATAGATTAAAGAGAAGTGAGTTTGTACCCTACGCACCTAAAGATAGGGGTGTGCAGATACACATACACCATTGTAAACAAGGTCATAATAATGACCGATTATATATAAGGAGAAATGAAGATGAATCAGTCGTTGCTTATTGCCACCATTGTGGCAAATCTGGCTATTCTTTTTCTGACAATTTACAGATTAGAACAGCTAAAGAAGTTCACCAACAGACTTGGAGACATGGTGAACCTAGCATTGAATCAAGTAATCCAAGTGGACAGCAAGACCTCAGAAAAACTTGGGATAAAAAAGACAGAGCTTACGAGAGATATAGAGCAACTTATAAAGAACAACCCTTTCTGATTAAAAACCTTATTAATCAAGACCTTATAGATAAGTATGAAATTAAGGTAATAGGAGATAGGATTTATTTTCCAATTTTTGACCAAGCTGGTAAGAATTTGAAAGTTGTCTTAGGTAGAGGAGAGAATCCTAAATGGTTGGTTGAGTGGTTATCTGAGGACAAAACCTATACCCCAATAGGTAGTGGAGACACCTGTGTAATAGTGGAAGATGTTGTGTCTGCTATAAGAGTAGCCGAATGTGGGTATTCAGCATTACCATGTTTAAGTAGCTCTCTAAGAGAGTCTTTGTTGCCACAGCTTGAAAAGTATGGTACAATAGTAGTGTGGTTAGATAATGATAATTCTCAAGTATTATCTAATACACTAAAGATTAAAAACAAAATCAATTTAATAAATGATAACGTCTGGATATGTAGGGGTAAGCAACCAAAAGACATGAGTGATTATGATATAAAATTTTATGTAGATAGAATAGGGAGTCCTTAATGGAATTAGATATATTATTATTATTATCTTATAAAGATAATTATTATAAGTATAATAAATATATAAAAGATTATACTTTAACTAGTGAATGTAATACTATATTAAAAGATATGGATTATTATTATACCAAGAACCCAACCTATACTACTATCAAGTGGAAAGATTTTTCAACTTGGTTTAGTGCTGTAAAGCACTCCTCTTGGAACGAGCAGAAACTAAAAACCTACCAGATTATATTCAAAAAGCTAGATAAAAAATCCTCTGGAGATTTACCAAATGAGGAGATTGTAAAACATTTTGTTACTATGGATTATGCTACAAGAATTTTTAATGAGGTAGCAAAGGTAGCAGAGGGGTTGTCAAACGACATGACTCCTGTATATGATTTAGTTTCAGAACACCAGACTGCTATGCCGTTGGTTGATGAAGATACCTCACTACTTACAGATGAAAACTTAGAAGATTATCTGTTAGACGCTAGTAAAAAATCTGGTTACTCTTGGAGATTAGAGTGTTTAAACGACTCCATAGGAAAGACAGGTGCGGGAGACTTAATCTGTATTGGTGGCAGACCAGACTCAGGTAAGACTACGTTACTAGCAAGCGAAGCTACATACCGAGCGAGTATGATGCCAAAGGGAAAGCACGTTCTTTGGATTAACAACGAAGAAAGAGGACAGAAAGTTAGATTGCGACAGATACAGTCTGCATTGAAGAAATCCAAAGACGAGGTATTTCAAAATGTACCTAAAGCAGTAGAGGAGTATCAAGATAGGGTTGGCGGTAAGGATAGAATAATTATAAAAGACTCTGCAAGTATCAATGTGGCAGAGGTAGAAAAACTTATAAAGGAGTACCCGCCAGATTTAATAATAATAGACCAACTCAGTAAGCTAGTTAGTTCTAAAAGTAAAAACTATAATGAAGCTCAAAGAATACAAGCTCTAGGAGAACAAGCTAGACAATGGGCAAAAGAACATTGTACTGTTATCTTTACTATATGGGCAGACGGAACAGCAGAGGGAGAGAAGTGGATAGAAATGAATCAGTTATATGGAAGTAAGACAGGAGTTCAAGGAGAGTGTGATGCTATCATTACCATAGGTAGGAGTAACGAGGAGACTGTTGCCGATAGGAACAAAAGGTATATATACATACCAAAGAATAAGATATGTGGGGGAGATTCCCTATTGATTAATGGTAAGTTTGATGTTACAATAGAACCTATTAAAGCGAGATTTAATAATGGATAAAAATTATTATGTACTTGATGTAGAAACTACTGTTAATAATACTAGTAAGGATAAGAAAAAATGTGGTCTTGCTAGTCCGTTCCATGAGGACAATAGGATAGTAGCGTATGGTATAAAAACACCAGACGTTATAGCACCTATCTTATTTTATGAGAGAGAAGCACCAATAGAGTACATAAGATTAAGACGTACAGGTAAATTACTAAAAGGTATGGAAGAACCAAAAGGATATAAAGACCAAAAGAAGTGGGATTGGGCTGATAAATTTATAAAGTCTGCTTCTAAATGTCCAATAGTAGTAGGTCATAATATAGCGTTTGATATAAATTATATACTTAGAAACGCCACAGCTAACGAACAGATAAATACTTTAAAACAAGGAATTATAGACAACAAAGTTTTAGTTTGGGATTCCATGTTAGTAGAATATATCCTTAGTGGTCAGTCGTGGAAGTACCCCTCACTTGATGATGTATGTAAAAAGTATGAGTTACCTGTAAAAGATGATGAAGTTAAAACGCTTTGGCAAGCGGGTTATAAGACAGAAGATATAAATAAAGACATACTATTACCCTACTTAGAACATGATGTAGAAGTTACAGAGCAAGTATTTTTAAAACAACTTAGACAGGTAGATGAAAAAGGTTTGAAGTCAATAGTATTTGATGAACTTAGAGCTAGAATGGCTACTATACTTGCAGAGTATAATGGAATGGCGTTTGATGAAACTCACGCCTTTAGGTTACATAAGATGTTAGACGGAGAAGTAGAAGAAATTGAATCTAATTTACTAGAGTTTCTATTTGAACATAATAATATAAAAAAATATAGCAAATTGTTTGAGGATAGTATTAACTTTGGCTCACATGACCAAGTATCTGCTATGCTTTTTGGTGGTACATTAAAATGGAAAGAAGAAAGAGCAGAGGAAGATGAACATGGAGACTTAGTAGTATATAAGTCGGGTAAAAAGAAAGGGAATATCAAATATAGAAAGGTAGAATTTACACAAGAACTAGAAGCTATGTATGTTCCTAAAGATAAGTGGAAATCTAAAAAAGAGGGAGTGTTCTTTACATCTGACGAGGTATTACAAGAACTATACAGCGTTACTAAACCAACCAATGTAAAAATATCTCCTAACTCCTTGTTATCAAAAACGAACGTAAAGGTTTTTGTTTCTCTTATCCAAGAACATAGACAGCTAAAGAAGGAAAGAGATACCTACCTAACAGGATTAACTAAAGTTTGTTGGAATGACGGATTATTACACCCTACGTTTAATCATGTCGAGACTCCAACAGGGAGATTATCATGCAGAAACCCAAATCTACAAAACATAACAGCGAGGTAAAAGATATGTTAGATGAAGATAAATTTTATCAAGACATACAAGACCAACAAGACTCTGATTGGTGGCATCAACTAGACCTTGAGCTACAACAGCAAATGGACGAAGAACAAGCAATACTAGATGATATAAATAGCAAGGTTTGTCCAAGAGGTAAAAAATGAGGGGTACATTAGTGGTTTTTATACTTGTTGCTCTTGCTATAATAACAGGAATAATAGACGCAAATCTTAGACTAGAAGAAAAAAGACAAGAACGTGTTGCTCAGAATAATTGGACAATAGAAGATTTACACAACCCTACTGGAGAGTGGTGCTTTCTTGACCAAGAAAACCCTCTACCAGTTGATTGTCAATTTCAAACTACCTTTTTAGGAAAGGAGATAGAGTGATGAATAAAATACAGGAAGCTCTAAAAGAAGCGTCTATAAGTATAGCTTGTGTTTTAGATGATGTTGGAGAACCTTATTGTAATGAAGAATGCGAAAAAGACTTACAACATATACAAGACAAAATAACTGAGCTTGAGTTGCTCATATTAGGAGAGTTTAAGGAGACAAGCGATGAATCCAGATAACATAAAAGAGCCACAGCACTACTCTAGGTGGAAGATACAACCTGTACAGTTTATAGTTGAGAATGAGATACCTTACGCAGAGGGTAATGTTATAAAATATGTTATGCGTTGGAA
>CAYPWN010000051.1:0-9697 GCA_964414525.1 uncultured Candidatus Poseidoniales archaeon
AGGCGGGCGGCTTCGAAGGTCTGGGCTCCCTGTTCGGCTGAAGCAACGATTTGGAAATAATGACGCGAAGCCGCTATGGGCGAGGGCCTCGAGGGAGGCCTGAGACTAATGCAGCGGATGCTTGAGATTCCCGTAAGCATATTGCCTACTGAAGCAATCCGGGCAATGAGAATCATCGGAGAAAGCCGCGGCTGGGAAATGAGTCGTTTCGAAGAGTCAACTATGGTCCACAGGTGGGCGATCATCGTACCGATAGCAAAGCGAGCTAGAGTACTAGGTCTCGCAGTGAGGGCGGGCCAGGCGGAGGGTCTTTCCATTCGTTCTTGGAGCTATGTACCTGGTTCGGCGGGTCGTCTATCGTTCGTCTCCTTCCGGATACCCGAGTGGTTCGAAGGCGATGAGTGGAGGAGTTTCCTAGAAGAGTGGTCGAACATTCTTCCTAGGTGCCCATGGAGATGGACATTCATGGAGAGATCTGTCATTGGGTATCTGCTTCCAGAATTTAGGAGTTCGAGAAAGATCTTCTCAAGAGAGGGGGTTGACATCAAGAGATGGCAGGGCCCAGAAGACGATTGATTGGCTACCAGTTGTACCGGAAGAAGAGAGTATTTGATAGGGAGGTTGGAGACCGATGGGCGAGGCGCCCATGGACTTCCAAGACCTAGTAGATTCACCTCAGAAGGTGAAGACTCTAGCCGGAACAGTTGCTTTCCTTGTTGCATTCCCAGTCTATTTCGCGGCAATGCCATCACTAATTGATAGCGAAATCTCCGGAGGTGGCTCGTCTGGTCTTACTGGTTCTCTATTGGTCGGCTTCGAAGAGAGCGAAATCACACTAAGCGAGTCTGTAACCCTTGGAGATGGAGATAGCCATGACACGTTCTTCGACGTGATTTTAGAGGCAGATGTTGACATTGGATACGTCGAATTGCAGGTGGTTTGCTTCGACAACGATGACCCGGGTCCGGGATTCACGGATAGCGTGGACGGGGTAAGCGATCTAAGCGATCTAGAAGGAATCGAAGATCAGACGGCATCTGGTGCCTGCTCCGGAGGAGGGGATGGCGGGTTCACAATGAGATGGGACGTAACTGAGAACTACACTGGGGCCGAGTATACCGAGGAGAACATGACTGAGGGGGAGATTAGGGATTTGTGGAGCGACGGAGGCAAGGGAAGGGGTTCCTGGGCCGCCTCAATAACAGCAACTATTGAGACGGCCCCGTTTGCTGGAGAGCTCATCGACAATGACGAAGACTTCGAAATAACATGGACTGCTGTGCACTACAATCTAACTGTAGAATCGGCATAGATCTATGTCTTGGCTTGAATACTAACTACATCTCCGTCACTAAGCTCGTGATCAGCGCCAATTACTCTCCCAGATCTGGCGTCAATTGCTCTTACGAACCCGTCTCCTAGATCAGAGTGGACCTGGTAGGCCAGCCCCTTGGCGGTAGTTCCTGTTGGAACTAGGACTGCATCTGGGAGTGCCTTGCCATCACCATCTACCCAGTGAGTCTCGTCCTGAACTGGATAGGCAACAATTCTGGAAAGTTGGCCGAAGACCACTTGAGCTAACAAACCTACAAGGCCTCCACCGTCCCAGAAGGAAATGGTCTCAGCTATCGACTCCAATGCTACTCTCTGCTTGTCCGAAAGTTTCGCCTGACCTTCCTCAGTGAGCTCGAATCTTGAGTCCCCTGGCTGATACGAAATCATTCCAGAGGAGGAGGCCCTACGCAGGGCCAACTCTGCTTCAGAGCTCGTGTGTACCACCAGACCCCCCTCTGACTCGACTTCGGATTGAAGCACGGACCCACAATGATCCCTCTTGTCGGCCTTGTTAGCTGCAACGGAAATTGGAAACATGGATTTCCTGATCGCCGTGGCCATTGTTGAGAGTTCCCCATCCCCCCAAGATCCCGGTTCTGTATGTGGAAGGTGGTTCCTCTTAACTGCGGAAAGCCCTGATGATACTTGCCACTCGCTGGCTCCGATTCCTGTTAGCCTTCCTAGGAGATGCTCCCTAATCGCGCGCTCGCCGTCTGCCTGTGCTCTCCTAGATGCTCTGTCCCACCCTGTAGCTATTATTCCCAGTATCCATGAATCAAGCTCCCTTAGTAGAAATCTATGCTCTTCTATTGGCTCAGAACCTCCGGAGCCTACGGGATTTCCCTCTAGGTCAGTAGAACCCGATACATCTACCACCTGAATCAGAGCATCGCACCTTGAAAGATCGGAAAGGAACTGGTTCCCCCTGCCCCTTCCCTCATGGGCCCCTGGTACCAATCCAGCTACGTCGACCAGGGTTACCGGGACCAGTCTCCTGAATCCCTTGCAAGACCCGGAGTTTGGATCACAGATGCTTCCTAATCTTGGGTCGCTTTCCCTTTCTGAGACTAGCCGACCGGAAGACTCTCGTCGGTCTCGGAGATTTGAACAAGCGCAATTCTCAGGAAGTGGTAGCCATGTTACACCTACGTTAGGTTCTATAGTTGTGAATGGATAGTTTGCAATATCGACCGGCATCTCTGTCAGGGCCGAGAAGGCCGTTGACTTGCCTACGTTGGGCTTTCCGACGAGGCCTATTCGCATGCTACCATACACTGGCAAAGCGGACCTACCCATGGACTATGTGGTCATATCAGAGCTCAGTTGGTGTGCCCGGGGAGTCCGAACTTGACTCAGGTACGACCACCGTGTCTAGCTTTCCCTCTCTCTGTGCCAGAATCTTCCTTACAGTCGTCTCCTTGGTCAGCCTGTAAGGGCTCTGAATAGAAGTTGAAGACACTGAAGATTCAGTATCTACCAGTGTTCCTCTGAAAGATCCGCTGATAATATTGAGGCAGTGATATATTGATCCAATAACAGTTCCGTAGAATAGAACCGAGCCGAGAACTTGCAGTCGTTTGGCAATAGAGACCTCTTCTTCCACTGCTGCTTCTACAAGTGTCATGTGGGAAAAGTCGGACATCATTGAGAAGACGAGCCCGAAAGATCCTCCAGCCATGAGCCAGTAAGCCCACCTAGAACGGTTCATGGATAGAACGTTTCTTCCCGATACCTCCGGGAAAATGCACAGCGCGGAACCAAGAGCACCGGGCACGAACACCAGCCAAATTCCCAGCAGAACAAGGGTGGACTGCACTCCTGTTAGCTCGTTCGTCCCTGTAAGGTGGTCGGTGTGGACGAAAAGAGCCCCGATAGACAGAGGGATTAGCATGATTGCTGCTAGGTTGATCTCTGGCATTCCAGGTGAGTCTGGATTTTCCATAAACACGTCATCGCCCCTCATTGTGGCCAATACATTGGCGGATAGAGCAATTACTGGGATTAGGGAGAGTGCCAGCAGGAACGACCCTGCTATTACCTCGTTCCTGGTTGGTTCGAAAGTAGCCTGATCTACTCCAAGGAAGTCTGCAGCTATTCCCCCTTCGAAGAATCCTGAGGAGCTTATCGACAAAATCGTACCGACCAAAGTTACTGCTGCTAGTGACCTTGACCATAGGGGGTTACCGCTCCCACGAGAAGCTGCGTAGAGGACTGCTCCGGCCATCATGAGTGAGAATGAAGCCGCGCTCATTCGTGTTGCAATCCATTGCCCGGTTCCCGTATCTAGTGCACCGGAAAGTGCTACGGCAAGAGCTGAGAGGGGGGCTGCGATCATCCCCATAATCATCATCCAAGCTGGAAGGGCCATCTTCCTAGTTCGAGTAGCTGCGGTAAGTAGCATGTTGACAATGACTGCTATTCCCGAGAGCAAGAGTATTCCGGTGGAAACTAGCATTATCTTGATTCCCAAAATCTCTGGTTTGTTGGCTCCCACTAACAAGACAAGCACCCCCAGAGTCCATACGAATGACATGAGTGACGCGTTCTTCTCACTTGCTAGGTTGGTCCCTCCCAGTTCGGGTACGATATGCATCGCTGCACCGTTCAGCAGCATACCCCCGGCACCGTAACTTGCAGTCAGTATTCCAGCAAGAATAAGGGAGGAAGAGGATAAGTTCAGCCCCCATGAAGACAGGCTGTGGAGAGCATTTGGGTCGTGACTGAGCCAAAGGCCGCAGAATGTTAGAGCTGATGAGGGGATCATCCACAAAGCGCCATGCATGATCCATGTAGCTGCAGCTGAGCCCTTTCTCCCCTCTACAAAATCGATTGGGGGGCCAAGTGCCTTCTCGAGCATGAACATGCTCATGCTCTTTGTGACATCAGTAAATACCCACATTCCCCGGTTTAACATCACGAATACAACTAACATTCCAATCCAAAATGCCAGCATTGTAGTCATCAGGCCCATCGATACACCTCACTCGCTTGTCGCCTCTGTCAGCATGGTTCCCAGAATTCCAAAAATTCCTATCATGATTCCGAGTATGAAGAACCAGATTCCGGAGTCGAATACTCCCTCGAATACAGGAAGAACACTAGATATCACCGGAAGGTCGCTGTTGGGGAAAAGGATCCCATATAGAATCAGGAAGATTATGGTGGACACGAAGCCCATGACTAGCATGACCCATGAGGATTGAGGCTCGCTCTCCCCTTGGAGGAACTCGCTAACAAGTGAGCCACTATCATCAGACAAACCGTCACCCCGTAATCTCTGGATTACGTCACTACCACCGGAGATTCGCCCTTAAGCATTGGGCGGAGAGAGTGTGTGAGAGGCATCAAGGAGCACGGACTAGGTCTACAGGATCTCCTCTTCTGAATATGCCAGAACCGAGAGGAACCGGGAGCGAGTGGTCACAATCCAACTCAGCTTTCCAGTGAGACTTGCAAGGGCATTCAATGCCCTCAAACTCGCCAGGGTCACCAGAAACGGAGTACCTTTCTATTGCCGCAACCACCTCTACGTCGCATGAACCACAGTTGTGAGCCCCTCTAATCTTCCCGCCTGCAGTGGGATGTACAATTATCCTGCACCCAGATTCTCTGGTTTTCTCGTGTGCTTGCTTTATCATCTCCACGAGAGACCAAAGCCATGGGGGTCTATACTCCTTGTTCCTGAACAGCCTGTCTACTACAGTGCTCTTCTGAATATTCATTGGATTGACCGAAACTTCGTCGGAGTATGGAGTGACATCCGCCAACCAGGAAGTTGTGTGTTTCAGAGCGTCTCCCTCGGACATAAATGGGGGTTTGAAAATGAGATATGTCTTGACCCTCAGACCGTTATCCCTCAGCATGTCCACTGCTCTGTGCCATTGTCTGGTAGTGAATCCCTTGTTCACATGGAACCTCAGTACTTTGTCGTCATAGGCTTCCAAACCGATTGCAACAGTGCATCCGGGATGTCTATCGGCGACCCACTCTATCTTCTCGGGGGTGCACATCTGGGCTTGTGCTTCAATCACGAGGTGGAGGCCCATCTGAGCCGTTTGAACTAGAACTTCCTCCTGCCACTCTGGAGGATTTTCCCGATCTTCGAAAAATGTACCAGAAGTGTATATCTTAACCATCCTGCAGCCCTCGAACTGATTTGTCGAGTCCTTGGCGTATTCCCATTGAGAAAACATATCTTCGGCAGAAACATCATCCCTTACATCATTGAAGTACCCACAGAATGTGCATCCTGACTTCCACCACCATGCGCATCCTTTGGTCCTTAGAATCACCGTGGCCGCGGTACAGTGAGATCCGTCCGGTAGGTTCTCAGGAGTCTTGTATACCGTGACGGGTCTGCTAGCATCCCAGGACTCTCTGAAAGAGACGGACTCAGGTGTATTCTCGGGGGCCTTGATTAGGTGGTGGATTTTCACTGCCTTAGACCCATCACCCAGGATGCCACATGAGTTCGCCATGGCACGCGTTCGAAGCCGCGCACTTGATGTTACGTGCCGTGCACTCTTTGGTCGCACTAGATGTCGTAGAATACACTAAACGTCTCTGAGTAATGCGAGTAATGGGTAATTGGATGTCATTTGGAACCATAGATGGAATGAGTGAGGAAAGGAACAAGTCTCTGAAGAGTTGGTATTGGTATGACTGGGCAAATCAGGCATTCGCTCTAACCGTGCTTACCGTTCTAGTTCCCCAACTCCTCTCTAGTATGTTTGAATTGTCCACTGGGGGGGGTTCAGAAGTTGGTAATCTAAAGATTACTGGAGATACTTTCTACGCAATAGTACTAGCCTCAGCGAGCCTATTCGTAGCGATTACTAGCCCGGTTCTCGGGGCCATAGCTGACAGGATGCCAATCAAGAAAAATATACTCTGGGCGTATACGGTAGTCGGGGTTACGTTCACTGCGATGATGGCTATAGCCCCACATCTTGGGTCTGGATCTGACTACAAATTCCTAGCTTTCTGCCTAGTAATCGGAAACATCGGTTTCGCGGGTGGGAACGTGATCTACTACGCCTTCATGCCCTATCTTGCTCTCAAAGACCAGATGGACCATGTCTCTAGCTGGGGATACGCATACGGATTCGCCGGTGGATCGACTATTCTGATAGTTCATCTAGTAGTTGGAGAGACGGGTTTCTTCGGGCTTTCCACCAAATGGAGCCCCTGGGTTCTGAGTTTCGTCTTCGCAACCACGGCTATGTGGTGGATTGGATTTGGGATACCACTTTTCAGGAACACTCCTGAGCCAGAAATTCCGAATCCTAAGCAGTACGATTCAGCCATGGATGCTTTGAAAGATGGCGTGAGAGAGGTCAGGAGTACATTCGGGGAGGTAAGAAAATTCAAAGTTCTAGCAATTTACCTTCTTTCCTATCTCCTGTTCTTTGATGGAATCAACACAATCGGGGGTATGGCTTCCGCGTTCGGGGATTCAGTACTAAGAATCAACCCGTCTATGAACTTCGTACTACTATTGATGGTGAACATCACAGCAGTTCCAATGTCAATAGTAGGAGGCAAATTGGCTGACAGGTACGGGACTAAGAGGGTTCTCAGCTGGGCCCTGGCAGTTTACTCATTGGTCGCCATTCTGGCTGTTGGATTCGCGCCTCTGGAACTAGAGGAGGAACACGAGCGTTACGACTTCCAATACGACTTCAACGAGGAGACTGGTGAATATGACCTAACTACCCTTTACGATAAGGGAGTCAAGGGCTGGGTCAGCAAGGGAGGAGACGGGGACCGGGAGTTCAGGAGCTCTTTCTTTGAGTACATGTTTGAATCGGTGCCAGACACGTCCCATAGCGAAAGATGGAGTGACGGCGATGTTGTGTTGGAGTCAATTTCTGTGTCTCGGGCAACGGGGATCGTTGAAGAGATGGGCATAATGAGTGAGCATAGGTTCTCGTTCTCCTTCGAAGGTGGGGAGTTGGATGGAAGCAGGTCGATTGGAGACGAGCACCCTACAATCATCGAGGGCGACCTGGCAGACTGGTGGCCCAACTTCCTCAGGGACAAGCTTTGGGGGCCAATGAAATTCGGAGTAAGCCTTCAGTGGATCCTGCTGGGCATGATGGTCGGAGTCGTAATGGGGACTGCAGGGGCCCAGGCCAGGAGCCTGATGATGTTCCTGACCCCCAAGTCGAGAGTGAGTGAGTTCTTTGGGTTCTACGGATTTATTGGAAAGGCAGCTGCTGTTTTCGGGCCGGTAGTTTATGCAATTAGCGCCGCCACAATGGGGAGTAGGATGGCCGTGGTCAGCGTATTGGTAGTCATCCTTCTGGGATGGTCGCTATTCTATTTCATTGACGTAGAAGAGGGAATGAGGGTCGCTAGACAAGAGGACATCGATGCTGGGTTCAAGTTCGAGGAGGAGTGAGGTTGAACTCGTTTGGCCCTGTCCAGCACGTCCTATCGGTATTGGTTATGGCCTTCTTCGGCGTAATCATTGGTCTAGCAGTTCTTCCAGCATTCTTTCTATTCGACTGGCTGACATCATTCACCGAGGGTCAAGGGACAATGATAGAAGCCCTAGGGGCATGCATATCATTGGGCCTAGGATACATCGTTTGGGGTGTTTTCCTAGTCATAATTTGCGGTTCTCTCGGGGGTCTGTTCAGGATTAGAAAGCCAGAGGGCAGGTACCCCCTGAGGTCCTTTGTTACGATACAGTGGGCCTTCTCATTAGTTTTCCACAGAGTCGCACAGATGTTCTTGAAGCAGGTCGTTCCCTCCTTCCTAGCAAACCTGTACTACAGCATGATGGGGGCGAAGATAGGGAGAGGGGTCCAGCTGAACTCAGAGAACATCAACGATGCCTCGATGTTAACCTTCGGAGACGGGGTTGTCGTAGGAGGCGGGGCCACAATTAATGGACATCTGGTGGAGAGTGGGGAGATCGTGCTAGCTCCTGTCAGAATCGGGAAAGGAGCACTTATTGGAGGAGGTAGCATTGTTCAGCCCGGATGCACGATTGGTGATGGAGCCGTAATTGGGTCTAGGGCCGTTGTCCCGAAGTGGACAGATGTTCCTGCAGGAGAGGTTTGGGCGGGAATACCTGCTAAATTCATCAAGAGGATCGGGGACTAGCGGTCCTATTCGTTGTCGGTTTCCTCATCATCGGAGCCCTCGGAATCCTCGGTGTCATCATCCATCTGCTTGATCTCCTCGATGACGGCCTTCTTCTGGGCCTGGAAAGACTCCTGCTTGGACTGTATCTCCTTCGCGGTTGCTACCGCCCGGTCAATCATGTCATGACGGGTCTTAATGGCCTCATTTAGCTCCTCAAAGACCTGCATGTGCTGAACATACCAATCATCCCTGGCTGCAAGCTCTGCCTGCGCAGCCTGGTTAGACTCATCAATCTCCTCCGCTAGGGTAATTGCAGTACCTAGACGTGCCTTCTCCCTGTCCAGCATCTCCTCGGTCTTCTCAAGCTTGCTCTCCAAGAATGGAATCTTGGTATTGGCCTTTGCCAAATCGACCTCCATCTCGTCCTTCTGCCTCCTAAGATTCGATAGAAGGTTGTTGATGCCTTCCTTCTCAGTCTCTTTGTCTACTAATTCCCTGTTTAGAGTCTCAAGCTGGGCCTTCATCTCTGTGATATCAGCCTCTTGAGCCTGGTAGGCAACCAAGAGCTTGTCCAAGGCCTCCTTGTCCTTCTCGGCCTGCTCCTCCAACTGCTGAATAGTCGTCTGAGGATCGCTTCCCGTAGAGTCATCTTGGCCCATCATGCCTAACAGTGCACAGGTGCCCCCGATATAACCCCGGCGGCACCTGAGTCGTCTTCAAAAGGCAAATCAGGGGTTTACCGAAACTGCAGCTATTGTGGCCGAGAGAACCACTGTGAGCCTCTTAGAAGATGGGATATGCAACTTCTCGTCGGGTCCGTGGGCATTGTTTCCAGGTCCAGAAGTACCCGTGCAAAGGAACATCGCATCAGGGTACTTTCCCTGCATCATAGCCATGAATGGTATCGTTCCACCGGTCCAAGTTGCGAGAGGGGGGAGTCCGGTGAGCTGCATTGATGCATATTGAATCGCTTCCGAAACGCTTCCCTTCAGGGGAGGGGCATGGAAGCCATCGGCGCAAGAGTCTGGAGTGAAATTAACCTCGGCCCCGTAGGGAGGGTCCTTCTCAAGGATCTCCTTGGCCCTGGCTATCGCCTCCTCGGAGTCAACACCGGGTGGGATCCTGAAGCTTAGCTTGAGATCAGTATTTGTTCTCAGGACGTTTCCTGCTACCTGGACAGGCGGAATGCCGTCGGCACCAATTATCGATAGGGTTGGCTCCCAGTTCATTGCCACGATCATGTCCTCCGTTGTTTCCGAGGCCTGCC
>CAYPWN010000052.1:0-9661 GCA_964414525.1 uncultured Candidatus Poseidoniales archaeon
CCCCGGCAAAAACTGCAACAACTACCATGGCCACGACTGCAACTAGTCTGGTCTTTGATCTCATCATACTCCTTGCGAGGCGCTTGTTTAGTAGGGCTAGCATTGCTTCACCTATCCTACTTTCTCGTCGGATATGATTTTGCCACTATCGATCCGTACTACTCTTGTAGCGAACTGTACAAGTGACTCGTCGTGAGTAACGAATACGCAGGTGATTCCCTCGGACTCGCAGGCCCTTACTAGGACCTCCATGACCGCCGAAGAGGTCTTGGAATCTAGATTGCCAGTCAACTCGTCCCCAAGAAGTAGCCTTGGCCTCTTGGCTAGGCTCCTCGCTATGGCCACCCTTTGCTGTTGGCCGCCGCTGATCTCGGCAGGGAAGCGATCTACCTCGTTCTCGAGCCCAACGAGGGCTAGTAGATTACGTGCCCTATCCACGTCTCGGCCCCCAGATAGTTCCTGGATTAGTAGGAGGTTCTCAAGCACTGTGAGATCCTGAAGGAGGTTGAAGAACTGGAAGACGTAACCGATGTTGTCCCTTCTGAAAGTGGTCATAGCCTCTGAGTCGTTCTTTGGTACCGCTATTCCAGAGAAGGAGTAGCTTCCCGATGTGGGGGTGTCCAATGCTGACAAGCAGTTCAGCAGAGTGGTCTTACCGGATCCCGATGGGCCAAGCAGGATGATTCTCTCACCCTGCTGGATTTCTAGGTCTATCCCATCCAGAGCCCTAACGGTTTCAGAGGCCATGTGGTAGTGCCTACGCATTCCCATTATGGTTACCAGTTGTTGCCCGGTTTTCTCCACAATCCATGCGAGTCGGTGCGCATATTCAAATTGACTCGTAGGAAATTACTCTGATGCCCCGCCGAAGAAAGCCATCGAGTCGCGGAATAGTTCCTCCCTTCGATGCCTTTTGTTGTCCCTGATTTTTAGCCATGTGAATAGTATGGCTAGGAGAATGACGAACGGTATTAGGGCCTCGGCATGGTACCTCTCCATAACTTCGATTATTCCCCTAGCTGTATAAGCCCAAGTGATTGATGCAGCAGTTCCTCCGATGAAGCAGGCCGCGAGGACCCTTTCAAATCTCATTCTGGCCACTAATCCGAGCATCGCCCCCACTAGAACACCGCTGGCCATGAAAGGAATCCAGACGAACACTATCAGGCCCCAGAAACCGTACCTATCAATTCGAGATCGGTTCTTGTGGGCAACGTACTCCACCGAGGAGAGGATATCCCCCATGAAGGGGTTCTGGAGGAGGGCCCCGGGGATTCCTCCCCTTTTTGCGACCATAGCCTCCCCTGTGAGTTCCTCAGAGCCCTGTTCTACCCTTCCCGCTACTGCCCTGTCCCCAAGAGTTGACTTCTCGTTCCTTGCGCTGACTACCAAAACCCTGCCCTCTAGGAGATTATCCAGATCTGAGCCGAGGTGCTCTCTGAGATCGCCCTGCAGGTTCTGGTAGTTGGGCTTGAATAGGAAGTAAGCGAACTTTGTCACTGGCCTGTATATGACTCTGACGAAGACGGCGTCCTCGTCAGCCATAATTGCAGAGCCGTAATCCATCACATCGTGCTTCCTGAACCACCTAGACATGCTATCTCTGAAAGCCTCCTCCAGATTACCAAACTGCCCCATCCTGGTGAAGAATTCGGTGTAGTCTTCGCTCATCTCGATTTCCCCCCAATCTTCTGGGGAAATATTGGGTCTGTTGCCCAAACTTCCGTCCTCCATTTGGGAGTGTGTAGGGACTGACTTAAGCTGCAATGGCCTCATCTCCCCGAAGATTCTGAATTCTGCTAGGATGTCTTTGATCAAAGTTCCCTTAATCTCGATTGGGGAAACAATGGTTCTCCTTGTGTTTCGGTATGGGAGATATACGTCAACCGATATTGCCCTGTCTTGTATTTTCATTGCTTCCAGATCCGGTCTGATGTGGAGTCTTTTGCTTGCTGATTCTACGGTTCTCTGAATTAGTCTGGCCATTTGCTCGCTTGAAAGAAGGTCGTCGCTCTCTCTATGGTAGAGCCTGTGCATCAGAGGGTACTGAACACAGAGGAAGAAGACGGACATGCCAAGTGAAACCATTGCCATGTACCATGGTGGGACTTCAGCGCTACCCCCGGTGAGCATCGCCGTCTCCCTACCTCCAACCCACTCTGCGAACATTAGGGCCCACCCCCATGCGCCCATTTGCTGAGTCGTGAGGCATGATCTGGTCACGTCGTCGAACTTCTCCATTTTCCTATGAGTCTCTCCTGATCCAAAAATTGACGATGACTTGTCGGTCTCCAATGAAATTTCCAGCTCCTTGAGCACGGATTGGTCAAATTCGGATTCGTTCCTGATTTCCATGAGCTCGTATTCGGAAAGGGACTCCCAATCCTCAGAGGCGTTATTTGTGAAAATCACCTCGATAGAGACCCCATGAACCCCGTCGTTAATCTCATTATGATCTACTGTCAGGGAGATGTCCCCGTTGGAGGCAAGAACCATAGTCTCATTTTGGATTGAGGCAAAAATTGCCGATGGTGAACCGTAAGGAACATTGTGACTGACAATCCTGAGATCATTATCCTGGTCCACCCAAGTATGAATCCATAACTCACCCCTTCTATCGGTGCATTCCGAAGAGTCCAGAGGGGTTCCTGATAGCGATTCATCGATCTTGATAGATTCCCCTAGAACCAATCCAGAAGATGCTACCGAAATAAGACCGAAGAAAACCATTCCGGAAATGATTCCGAAGACTAAGGTGTAGTCATCGAAAGTCTGCGGAAAGATTGTATTCACCAAGAATCGCTTGCCCGGATTCTCCCTTCTCTCCCTTATTCTGTCCAGTTCGATGTCGATCCTATCTACTGTGTCCTCTTCGTGGCTTGGGGGCAATTGTTCGGTTTCATCTGTGGGTAGGGCCTTTCTGTTTGGCTCGCCAGAGCCGTCATCCCCCACCATGAGCAATAGAGGAGCCGATGATCTATATGTGTTGTTTGGCAATTGAATCACTAATTTTGCGGAGGGGGATGTACTGGCGGGATTTAGGAAATTATAGTTCGAAATTCAACTAGTGAGGAAGGCAATTTTAATGTCCTCCTACATAGTAGGAGGACTATGCCTAGTGGCAACGCGGGGAGGTCGCGCCTATCTTTCCTGCTAGTGGCGCTAATGATTCTTCCAAGCGCTATGTCGCTCGGGATGTTGGGTTCAGAAACCATAGTCCTGGTGGAATCAGATGCTTCTAGTGAGTCTAAAGAAGCGCTAATCGGCTCTAGTGAGAGTAGCCTTGGAGTTCCTGACCATGACGATCCGACTCACGGCTGGGCTAGCGAAAGAGGGAATATTGGCGAGGCCTCACTATTCTACAGAACCGCCTCCTATGTGCCAATCCAGGACTGGACTAAATTGACAGGCGAGAGGGAGATAGTCGGCTGGCACACTCTGGGGCACCATTATCCGGTCCCATCCCACTGGAAGTCTGATCTAGAAGAAATGGGGATGGAGTGCAGGACATTCTACGCCCCACAGGGGTTCCACTGCAACGTTCCAGGGATATCTCCGGCTACACTGATGGAAGCAGGAGTAATCGGAATGTTCCGACTTGATTCTACTGACAAGATAGCCCCGGACTTGCTGCCCACACTCGACGGTTCTTGGAAGAGCAACTCGTTGACCGTAGGGGACAAGCACGTGATGAACGTAGTTCTAGCCGGCTCTGGCCATCTATCAGACCTAGCAAAGACGGGTTTGGAAATTAGAGATTTCCGCTCAGACAGATTCGCAGAGTTGGTCCTAGACGAGAAGGGAGTAGGCCATTTGATTGCTCTGAATTTCGTCGAGTGGGTAGAGCCCAAGTACCCCAATCAACTGGACAACGAAGGAGCGGTCGACATAGTCAACGCCGACTGGGTGTCAGATCCGGCCAATATGGGAAGCGACACTCTGTCTGGATCCGGGATAATAGTCGGAGTGATGGATTCTGGGCTCGACGAAGCGGTAGAGTGCAGCAGCCTTTCTCACTGCACAACTGCTAACGCCGACATCATGGCAGACTTCTTGGGTAGGATCAGAGGGGTTGTTTCCTACACCTGCGGTTCGTGTTCTGACGGACCGGAGGACCCACATGGACACGGCACGCACGTCGTTGGTTCTGTATTGGGCAATGGAGCGAACTCGGGGGACGGGGAAGACAACAGCGGCGTTGCGACGAGTGCGCAATTGTTCATGCAATCCGTTCTCACTTCCGCCGGGGGGCTGCAATCAGTCGATTACGAGGACTTCTTCCAAGAGGCTTACGACGCCGGTGCAAGGGTCCACACCAACTCATGGGGAGTAGGGCCAGACGCTTGCGGAAACTCAGGGTGCTCCGGATCATGGGCCTACTACAGCTCAGACACAATGGAGCTCGATACAGAGGCCAACAACTTCGAAGATCTGACCATCCTATTCGCAATGGGTAACGATGGGATGGATTGCAACTACAACTCTTGGGACATGACTACCTGTACTGGTGGAAAGGATGGCGAGATTAATCTAGGTGCCATGAACAGGCAGGCAACAGCGAAGAACATCCTCTCTATAGGCGCCTCGGAGAACTTCCGCCCGGATCAAACCAGGCAATACCAGACATTCTGCACCAACCACGTAGCTTGCCCCAAGCCGTGGTCTGACGAAAGGCACGGGACCAACCCGATAGCGATAGACGCGACCGCAGATGAGCCTGAAGGCATGGCTGCATTCTCCAACAGGGGCCCAACAAACGACGACAGGATCAAGCCCGATCTAGTTGCCCCTGGTACGTACATCCTGTCCACCTGCTCTACTCAGGTGTCCTCTTGTGCAAACCCGGGCGGCGCCGCGTACTACGATGGGTCTTACACTTTCAAGCGTGGAACCTCGATGGCCACCCCAATTACCGCTGGCTCGGTTGCTCTCCTACTAGAGCACCTGAACAACATAGAGGCTTACAACTGCAAGCTCACAATGGGGCCCACGAACAACAACTGCCCCGATTCAGCACTTGTGAAGGCCATCCTGAGCGCTGGTGCTCACGACATGGAAGGGCAGTACTCATCTGGAGGGGATGGCGTGAACGGGGCAGTTGAGTCGGCACCTAACAATCACGAAGGTTGGGGCAGAGTCGACCTGCAAGGAGCGATCGGGGCCGGTTTCACCTCTGGAATCGATATCACCACCTCGGAAAGCCACTCATTCATGCTAACAATACCTTCCACGGGTCTAGAGAGCTTCAGAGTGGTCCTGGGGTGGAACGATCCAGTCAACTCAGCTTCCTCCGGAAAGCAGCTAATCAATGACCTGGACATCCACTTGAAGAGCCCTAGCGGTGCACTGCAGAGCTACTCAAACGACGACGTGAATAACCTGGTCGGAATCACCATCGGCGACTTCCCAGAAGCCGGAAACTGGGAAGTCGTAGTAACCGGGGAAAACGTCCCGAGCGGCCCGCAGAAGTACTACATCGCATCCAGCGCTGGAGTTTTGACTGACATGAGGCACCCTGTATCCGACGTACTTAACGAACCCGGGTTCCAGTCGGGGTCAATCTTCACCGAGACGACGATGTCAACGGGGGGAAGCCACGTTTGCACAATATTCGACGACACCTCCCTACAGTGCTGGGGGGACAACTCGTTCGGGCAGCTTGGGGATGGTACCACAACAGACAGACTTACCATGACCCAAGTAGGGCTGGATGAAGGTAGGACGGCCGTCTCAATCAGCGCTGGGAGATCTCACTCTTGCGCCATCCAAGACAACGGAGAACTGGTGTGCTGGGGGAGAAATAACTTCGGCCAACTTGGGGATGGTACCAATGGCCAATCTAACTCCCCCGTGGAAGCGAGCCTTTCGGGCGTCCCCGTACAGGTATCCTCAGGGGACTGGCACTCGTGCGCAATCCTGAATGACGCCAGCATAGAATGCTGGGGCAGGAACGGTCATGGACAGCTGGGTGACGGCACAAACACAGACAGCAGCGTGCCCGTCTCTGTTAGCTTATCAGGGGGTAAAGCACTGGCTGTATCCGCAGGAGCGAATCACACATGCGCCGTTCTAAACGACTGGTCTTTGAGGTGCTGGGGGGCAAACGACAATGGTCAGCTTGGAGTCGGAACTACGGCATCTAGCAATTCACCTTCGCCGGTAACGGCTGGTGGGGATGTTGTCGCAGTATCTGCTGGAGGGTACCACACATGCGCCCTACTAGCAGACTCCAACATGAAGTGCTGGGGAGGAAACTCTAACGGTCAACTCGGGAACGGGGGTACCAATCAGCAGAATGACGCGTCCTCAGCAGTTTACTCCCTAAGCGGAGTAACCTCGATACGGGCAGGTTCGGACCACACCTGTGCGATTGACTCAAGCAGAGCGTTACACTGCTGGGGCAGTAGCTCCGAGGGGCAGGTTGGGGATGGCAGTACATCCAACCAAGTGACTAGCCCCTCCACTATTGACCTAGGACAGAGCCTAGGGGCCCTGTCAGTATCAGCAGGAGGTTCGTTCACATGCGTGGTAGCTACCAACGACTTGCCTAGGTGCTGGGGAGGACATGGTTCTGGACCCCTCTCTCTGGGAACCTCGCCATCGGATTTCACCGTTCCGAGGTGGACATACATCAGCTCGTCCGAGAGGGACCTTAACGACCCCCCTGATAGCGTGATGAACATATTCGAAGTAAACGTGGCGGGAGACAACGACGGAGACGGATTCCCCGGTTCCGAAGACAGCGACGACAACAACCCGACGGTGGCGGTAAACTGCCTCTCCGGATCTTATGGTAGATTCACATGCAGAGACGCCAGTCCCGGATACTACGTCAGCGGAACAGGAAACACAGTCATGACGGCCGCTAGCCCGGGACACTACGTCTGGATAACAGGGGCAGATTCACAGCTTCCATGTGACGTAGGGACATACCAGGAGATGTCTGGACAGACCTCTTGCGATGACGCCCTACCGGGATACTACGTCTCCGGGACGGGAGCGGCCGAGGGCACTCCCTGTCCAGCAGGAAAATACAACGAGCTACCGGGACAGATCTCCGACACTGCATGCATATGGGCTCAACCAGGTCACAGCGTACCTGTGCTGACCCAGGTCTCCTCAGGGGCGTTGCACACTTGCGCCATCCTAGATGATGGCTCGGTAAAGTGCTGGGGGGATAACAGCAACGGGCAGCTTGGGGACGGTACTAGGGCGGTACACATAGAGCCGGAGAAGGCAACAATGCCCATCGGAAAGAGGGCGGTGGAGATCTCTGCCGGATCCTACCACAACTGCGTATTGCTAGACGCTGGCGCCGTCCGCTGCTGGGGCGACAACTCGTACGGGCAGCTTGGGGATGGGACCATCATTGAGAGAACCTCGCCTGTCGTGGTTGATCTTGGGGTCGGAAGGACGGCGACTGGCGTTTCCGCGGGAGAGTCACACACCTGCGTGGTTCTGGACGATCACAGCGTCAAGTGCTGGGGGGATAACAGCAACGGGCAGCTTGGTGATGGAAGCATATCGGAGAGTCACACCCCCGTAGAGGTAAACATGGGAGGATCCGAGGTCCACAGCATCTCTGCTGGCTCATACCACACTTGTGCAATCATGGTAGATCGCTCCGTTAGGTGCTGGGGCGACAACTGGCACGGGCAGCTGGGAGACAGCACCAACTCGGACAGGCTAAACCCTGTTGAAATCGCGGTACCGAGCAACAGCAGCGCAGTCACCATAGACTCCGGACCATTCCACACCTGCCTAGGGATGAATGATGGAGGAATGTTCTGCTGGGGCTTCAATGCCTATGGGCAAATAGGTAACGGCGGTACTTCGAATACAAACTCACCTGCTGCTGTAGCACTAGACTCCACCCAGTCCCCTACTCAGGTATTCGCTGGGCTGTTCCACACTTGCTCTCTGTTCGACAGCGGACAGATGGCATGCTGGGGGAGCAACTCGTTCGGGCAGCTTGGGGATGGTACCACAGTCAGCCAGTCGCTGCCCAACATAGTCAGCCACTCCACCAACGCCTTATCCATTTCAGTAGGCCAGAGGCACACATGCGCGATTCTCGACGATGCTAGCCTGAAGTGCTGGGGAATCAACTCAGATGGGCAACTAGGAGATGGCAGCACCACTAGCAGGACAAGTCCCGTAAGCGTTGACCTCGGTCATGGATCCAAAGAGCAAGTCCCCTGCTCCCCCGGAACGTACCAACCAAACGGATCGCAGACCTCCTGCATCCTAGCCGAAAGGGGTTACAGCGTCCCCCTATCCGGGCAATTAAACCAAACCGGTTGCACAAGGGGGTACTACTCTGGACTAAAGGGGCAGTCAAGCTGCACCCCAGCTGCACTGGGCTTCTTCGTCGAGGGTTTCTCAGCCGAGTCTCAGACACCTTGCCCGGAGCAACACTCCACCCATCAAATGGCTTCAACTAACTCCGACATGTGTATGCCTGACTTCGACGGGGACAAGATACCCGACCAGTACGACAACGACGCCGACAACGACGGAGTGGCGAACTCTCAGGACTTCGACTGGCTGGACCCCAACGTCTCCATCGATTCCGACGGTGACAGCATCCCCGACAGCATCGACCCCGACGACGACAACGACGGGGTCAACGACACTGAAGATCTATTCCCAGACGACCAGTCCGAGTGGAAGGACAACGACTTGGACGGGGTGGGTGACAACGCCGACAGGGACGACGACGGGGATGGGAGGGACGACATCTTCGACGTCTTCCCCGATGACAAGGAGGAGTGGTCTGACTTCGACGGAGACGGAATAGGGGACAATGCAGACGCCGATGACGACAACGATGGGATGTGCGACCACCCCACCTCCACTTACTCTGGGCCTCCCGACGTTGACAACGACGGAGAAGCCGACTGCAACCCCCTCCCCAACGGTGATGCTTTCCCGCTAGACTCGCTAGAGTGGTTCGACACCGACGGTGACAGTATAGGGAACGTGGCAGACGATGACGATGACGGCGATGGCTACAACGACACCATAGACGCCTTCTCGCTGGACGCGACAGAGTGGGCGAACTCTGACGGCGACGCAATAGGAGACAACAGGGACGCCTTCCCGAACGACTCCACGGAGTGGCAAGACACCGACGGTGACAGCGTGGGCGACAACTCCGACGAGTGCCCATACGTCGAGGGAATAAACCCGAGCTACGAGAACATGATGACTCTTCTTGTTCTGCCGGGGAACGAACTCGGTTGCCCTGTAGTCGTACTTCCTGGTGACGCGATCACGATAGTTGAAGATGAGGAGCCGGAGTCCGTGGAGGTCGCTGTTTCTGACACTGCTGACTTCGATATGGACGGTCTGGCGGACATCTTCGACGACGATGACGACAATGACGGCGTGAAGGACTGGGAGGACGGGGACCTAGACCCAATAACCGGGTCCGGCCAGTGGTCGAAGGACCCAGGTAGGCCCTTTGGCCTCGAGACCTGGGCGATGATCGTAGCATCAGTCATCTTCGTGGGGGTAATGGGCTACAGGTTGGCTGGAATGAAAGGCAGGAGCGCATCCTTGCTGAAGTCGAAGAGAATCCGCATCAAGTGATGGTGCAGGGGGCAGGATTCGAACCTGCGAAGCACTACGCACAGCGACCTGAACGCTGCCCCTTTGA
>CAYPWN010000053.1:0-9592 GCA_964414525.1 uncultured Candidatus Poseidoniales archaeon
TTAGACTCCTCCACCACCGCCAGAGGTATCATAGATAGTTACGTTTTCTGTATCTAGTGTGTGTCCTCCGCTAGAATTGCAATAAAATCTTTCAAATGCAGTCCCAGATGGAACTACTTGTTTAAATTCCCAAAAATCTGTTGCGTCACCACTACCAAGTGTCATGTTTATAACTGCAGTATCAGAGGTTCTTGTCCCCCAACCCTGAGTATCGTCTCCACTTGTTTTATCTGCTTGCCATTTAGAATAAAGCCAATCTTGATTGTCAATAACTCTAGTAATAAAATAAGTTCCATATGAAGAATAGTTCATTGTAGCTGTTACACTGAAATTACCACCAGATGTCCAAACCGTATCATCTGTATTGCTAACCGCTGCTCCAGCAAAAGATATATCTGGTGCACCACCCTTGAAAGAATCCCACAATCTAACCTGACCGCTACTAGTATTAGCACAATCAGCTCTTAATTTTGTTTGAGAGGTTGAATATCCAGTTTCATCACCATCTCCAGCAACAATCTTAGAAAGGTCAGACAATCTTACATTTGATGGATTATTCCAAGCCATTGTCAACCTTTTTACTTAATTCTTTTACAGCTTCTATAAGCAAAGGAATAATCTTCTCATATTTCACTGCCTTAGTCCCACTATCTCTTGTAACAACTAGTTCAGGTAGTATTCTCTCTATCTCATCAGCCATTACGCCATAATCATGTCCCTTTAGGTGATCTCCATATTCAACAGCTTCTCTCTTCCAATCGTAAGAGTATCCACCTATCGAAGCTAATTTATCTAAAGGATTTTCTATTAATTGCTTATTTGTTTTTAGAGAAGGATCAGATGAGGTATATGCCCATACATCACCAGCTGCTTTTACATGACCATTGTCATCAAAGACACAGTTATTTCCATCAACAACTATGGCAACTGAATGATTATCATGTATATTTGTCCCAGCTGGATTGTTATTATTCCAGTGCCATCTTATATATTTTGAACCACTAGCCCCATCTCCTCTTAAGTACCTTTCAGAGCCACTAGCCCAAGTCCCATCAAAATAAATTTTAGAATTTTCAACTTCTACATCTCCAGTAAAAGTAGCTCCAGCTAGAGCTGCCTTAGCATCAAGAGAGGTTTGTAAATTATCTACATTTGCA
The DNA here is from genome assembly GCA_964414525.1 of uncultured Candidatus Poseidoniales archaeon. Classification (GTDB taxonomy): domain Archaea; phylum Thermoplasmatota; class Poseidoniia; order Poseidoniales; family Thalassarchaeaceae; genus UBA36. The sequence continues at coordinate 1,158 of CAYPWN010000053.1, forward strand.
ATAGTATGATTATGAGAATCATCAGCAACTGTAACGGCTATACTGGTTGTCCCACTTCCAGAACAATCACCGCTAAGAGTGATAGTTTGATTTGAAGTTAAGTATCCAGCTCCCGTATGATTTGACGAACAAACATCTCCACTATTTGTTCCAGATGTATTCCCTAAAACTGTAATATGTGATGATGTTATATTATTAGCTGCATGACCAGTTGCAATCGCACCAACATCTGCTGCACTAGGATTTGTTATGGTTGGAGTTACAGTTGTAATTGTGCCACTAGGTCTACCCAACTCCCAAGATATTCTTCCATTATCTATAAATCTCAAATTAGACGTATTCCAGGTAAAATATCCTCCTAATGGATTTACCTCTGAGGAATCTATGGTAGCTCCAGATAAACTTGCATTCACAGTAACATAACTAGTGTCAGAGTCAGTTTCTGTAAGGCTCATAGTTATATTGTCACCAGGTTTTATTGCCCTAACTCTTCCTTCTGTTCCAGTGCTTGTCATTACTAAAGTTTGAGCATCACCAGGATTGCCAGTAGAATTTACTAAACTATAGCTAGTAGTATTATTTGCTGCTATAGTTAGATTATCTCCACTTGGGGTTAACGTTATATTCCCCCCTGCAACTATTGTTAAATCATCATTCCCACTACCAGAGCCCCCAGCAGTTAATCTTAAAATTGCATTAGCGCTAGAATCCACCCAAGATGTTGAATAAGTAGTATTATCATTATTATCAGTAAGTGCACCTACAATATTTGGAGTGACAATAGTATCATTACCTGAATCTGTTACTTCAAAATATATTCCTGTGCTAGCACCAGTATCATAGTCATCATTAAATTTTAAACCAGTATTACCACTTACAGCAGAGCCATAGCCATCACTTGATACATCATATCCAGTTACTGAAGATATACCAGTAGCTGTAGTTTGATTTTGCCAAGCACTACCACTCCATTTTAAACTTTGCCCAGTTTGAGGACTTCCGCTATAACTAACATCGCCTAGCTCTCCTAAAGTATCCTTAGTTGCTATCTGATCATCGACATAACCTTTAGTGGCTATATGAGCAGTTTCAGTGGGGCTAATACCAACTTGCGTACTATTAAATGGTACTGTGCCATCAGCTAGAACAGCTCCTTGAATAGATCCGCCCCCACTACCGCTTATGGTTATATTTGTTACATCGCCACCAGCTCCAGAGCTTGTTGGATCTGTACTCATAGGAGTATAGTATTTCTTACCACCAATGAATTCTGACTTACGATATCCAGCTTTCTTTACAAACTCAGTAGACTGTGCACCGCGCACTGCTTTACCTGGCTGAGTCTTTACTTGAGCCTGATGTCGCTGTCTTCTAGTATTCTTGTCGCTTGGCATCTTTCCTTTCGCGCCTTTTCATTGCTTTATACTCTTTTATTTGTTTCGTCTTCAAACGTTTCATTCTTTTTCTTTGTTTTGCTGCTTTATTTGGCATATCCTCGTCTCTTGTTAGAAGCTCCTATTACTTTATTCATTTCCTTTTTTGCATTCCAAACTTCTTCATCTTCATAGAAACCTTTAGTAGCTAAGGCTAAATTTTTATTCCCCATTATTTGAGATTTTAAACTCTCAGGATTTATATATGGATCTAATCTAGAACCGCCTCCCTCAGCTCTATTGCTAGTTATTTTTCCTTTATAGCCAGAGGGGAAAAGACCTAATATTTTACTTCCTGGCTCTGATGTCGCTATATTATAAGGGTCTATTGCTCTAGTCTTCCATCCATCTTCTGCATAATGACCAGACTTACCACCATGTATAGAGCTCTCTACGCCAACATAATCTTTATTTTCAGTCATTAAACTAGAAGAAAAAAGTCTAGGATCCTCAGTTGCTACAGAAATTGTACCACTTGAAAACCTATTGTCAGTAATCGTATCGTTAATCTCCGAATAATCCCCCATACTTTTTCCAAGAACATTCACACTTCTTTGCATTGCTTTTTCTGATGCTCTTGATTCTTGCGGATTAAAATGAACTCGATCTTGATATTCCTTTACCCTTTTATAATCCCTATATCCCCCTACGCCTGGAACTTTATCTAAAAATTTTTCTAAAACATTTGGCTTGTAATCATATCCTTTAGCATAATCTAGACCAGAAGTTTTATGTGCTCCTTTACCATATTGATAATCAAAGCTTTTTTCACGCCAATCGTAATAATCATCGGTTCCTCCAAAACTAGTCCTACTCATTACTTTTTTCTTATTTTTTAATTTCTCTAGCCAATTCATTATTTTAATACCTTATCTCGATATACTACATTGATATCGTTTATTTCAAAATCTTTATCTGCATTTCCATACATTCTTACTTGGAATGAATATACATTATTAGCTTCAGAGGATGTATTTGGCTTTAGAACCTTTGTATACCAACTCCCAGCACTATCAGTAGCGGCTAATGCGCTATTAAAAGAATAGTCAGTAGAGGTACCATTTGTTCTGTATTTAACTGTTGGCACTAATCCAGATATTGTTAAAGTCTGAGCTCCATCGGCAACTGCATTATTATTCATTACAAAGGTATCTGCATCTGTTATAGATGCAACTACAGTATTTTCAGGAACATTTGTTCCACTGACTGTCATTCCTACAACTATATTAGCCGTACTAGTAACATCCACATTCCCACTATTATTTGTAAGAGTTCCAGACATAGTAAGAGAAGGAACTTTATACGTTAAATAAACATTCTTAACCATTTTCCGTCTCGCTGGATCCTTAAAATCTTGATCCCTACTTTTTATATCTATATACACATCACGAGCAGCATTGTCCCATTTCTTTTCAGTTACATGATCTTGTGCGCCACTAGCGTCATACCAAGAAAGAACGCCTGCATTACTACTAACTAAATTTGTCATATCGTCTGCAAATAGATTCCCACCGCTTGCGCCAGTTATATGAGTAAAGCCTTTAGATCTCATTGAGAAAGTATATCCTTTTGATGCATTATCTGCATCTCCAACAACAAGCACACTTCTATCAAGAGGAGCATACCCTACTAATGGCTTTGATCCGATTACAGTATTCCAATTCTCTGGATCTATTTTATTATCTATCAATGGAATTATTTCTTTACCATTGAATAGAAACAATCCATATTTATTTACCCACACTATACCTTCATCTGTTTCACAAACAGCTCCTTGTCCCCAAACACCTCGAAACTTAGAAGTATCTTCAAGGTATTCTATTTCCTGGGTACAATTTATTAGATACAATGTTCTTTCTTTGAACTGAAGAAGCATATCCCCAAAGCTAGCAAGCGCGGTTACGGATTCACCATCATTGATTGCTACATCAACATATCCATTTTCCGTGTATATATCAGGCATATTTGGTTCAGATTTATACACACGATCAGAATGTATAGTATCTTTATCAGCAGAGTCAGTTACCTTTACATTTCCCACATAAGACCTTCTATTCATAGTAACTGCAGTCTTATACTTCATCTTTTTGAGCTTATCTTCTTCATCGTATCCTGCTTTTGTAGAAAAAGTTTCAAGGACTGGAGGATCCATAATCTGAAGATAGTTTGTATGCCCAGAATTATATGGAGTCTCATATCCAGTGCCAGTACCATTAGCATCTCCCCAAGCCTCCCAAGTCTCTCCGCCCACTTTCTTGACTCCTCTTTCAAGGTCTACTTCCATCAATAATTTTTTATCAGTATCTAAGGGATTATTATCTATATCATATTCTACATAATATATATTTGCACCAGTTATTCTATTGTTTGTACCAATATTTGCGCTTTCTATACCATGAACTCTAAATTGCAAAATCTTATCCTCTACTTCATATGGAGAACTTTGTCCAGAATATTCATAAGTTGAACTTTCTTGGATCTTGTCATATATCCATGATTGAAAGAACTTATATCTACCATTCCAAAGACCTCTTGAAGACTCGCCAATTTGTAAATTGTCTATATAATAATTCATCCCACTACTAGTACCTTGAAATTCAGTAACAATTTGTATATTATCTATTCCAGATGCATTAGGAGTTCCTTCAACTGAATCATGCTGTCCATGGACAAGCTCAAGAACAGTCCAGTCGTCTGATTCTATTTGATCTGATCCAATCTCATAAACATAGCAAGTATTACCAAGCGTTCCTTCAGCTGCTATATAGTTTCCAACCCTAATCTTTATAGCACCAGTTTTTAAGCTATTTTTAATAGTAGCTGGAAAATAAAGACTAATAAATATACTTTTGTCTTCGTAGTTTTTCGTACTTGCAAATCTTAATTTTACTCTATTATAATCAACTGCATTAGCATTGCTTCCCGCTCCTTTTATAGCTTTATACATTTGACCAGAAACTGCACTAACAGTAGGCGAATAGGTGCTATCTGAAGATAGAACATAAGTGCTATCACTATCATACTCTGATTGATTCATATCGCTATCATTGTCACTAGAATATTGATTTACTATCTCAGTAAGAACTGTGTCAGTATTGTCGTTTTGATTAAAAGTAAACCAGTCATCTTTACTACCAGTCTTTTGCTGGACAATAAGAGCCAAAGCATTATTGACAGTTACAGCGTTTGCAGGAGTAGCAGGATCCTTTGTTAAAGAACCTGCTGTAGGTGCATCTATATATGCATTTTTTATTGTAAACTGATTCGCTTCTGCTTGACCAAAGTAATTAACATCAGTAACTCCAATGAATTTAGTATCCGAAGTATGAGCTCCATCAGAAATTCTAACATTCCCATCAAGAGAGAAGAAACACGGATCGTATGCGGAGCCATCCAAAATAGAACTAAAGTCAGTATCGCCTGTGGATCTCCTATATAGAGTGCTTGCTTGATACATTATTTGATATTCAGTATTGCCAGCAGCATGAGAGGTATTGAAATCAGAATTATAATGAAATAATCCAGAACCAATGCTTATTACAGCATCTTCACTTTCCCTTTCGGAGACAGTATGAATACGCTTACCAATCTTAATTCTACCAGGTTGGTCAGTCTTTATATTCGTCGCAGCGGCTAGTTCGTTTTCCTTTATATCCCTAGGATCTGCATAATCATTCAATCCACCGTCAAATGGATTAATCTCTATACTTTTTTTCGGCATTCCGTCTTTCTTCTCTTATTCGTTTCTTATATTTAGGTTTCTTTTTGCCTGACAGAACTTCTTTTCTGTACCAGGCAGGTTGATTTTGAATCCAATCCCAATCTATGATGTCTTCTGTTTCTTCGTATTTGTCGAAGCCCATTTTTGCCTCTTCCATGTTAAGTAATCAGCTGCTTCAAATGGATCGAATATGGTAGTGACCAATCTTGGGTCATTATCTGCATATTCTGGGTCGATTATCGTCACTGGACACATAAAAATGTTCTGGTCTGGTAAACCCTTTTCTATTGCATATCTATCAATCATTTTGTACGACGCAATTCGAAGGGCATGAGAGATAAGACCACTAGCAGGACATTTAAGAACCTGGTAACCAGAAACATGAGTATGACCAGCAGAAAGAACATGATCACGCCAACCCATTTGAATAGCTCGCGAAACCCCGTGAGCAGTGTTCCAAATGCTTCTTCCAACAAAATCATGACGCGCATTTATCCTCACTTCCTTTTTATTAGGGAATACGAGATTAAGTCGTACTCCGTGATTATTGAAAACGCCATTTTGTCTTCCCATTATCCATTCAAGTGGGTCACCAGAACCTGTCCAACAATCGTGATTTCCACCAACCAGATACAACCAATCAACAGCTCCCAAAAAATACTCAGTTAGTCTCCAAGATTCTTTAGCAGTTGTAGACTGTTCACCGTATAGTCTGGATAGTCTTCCAACCCAATTATTCTGGACATCGCCAACATTTCCACCAAACAGTCCTTCTGTCTTTCTTATCAAATCCGCGTGTTGCAAAAGCAAGCCAATGTTCGTCCCATCATCATCAACATGTGGATCTCCAAAGTGTGCAATTCCTATTGGTCCTTGCAAATTGATCTTTACGTTGATCAGTTCTTGAGAGTTAGTAGCATCATTTTTTAGCGAAAACCTTCGCTCTCTACGAGCTACCAGCTCTTCTATGGGTTCACTATCAACTTGATAGTCCTCTACCTCAAAGTCTTCCTTTTTGATAGAAGGTACATGTTTGTACTTACTTCTCCATTTACGAATAGTTCTTGGATGTACTGCATATACTTCAGCAGCATATTTAGAACTATATTCATGTGACATCTCGACAGCTGCCTGTCTTTGTTCTTCAGTAAAGCTCATGCCTCCATAGCCCTTCTGATCCACCCTACGATAAAGGTTTTCAGATTAGGCTTACGTCTGACAAGATTAGTGTAAAACAAAATTCTGTAAACTTTCAATCGTGATGAATCTATTTTTTTTGCGGCGGCAATCGTTAGTTTGCCAATTCTTCCATCAACCTTTAAGCCACAATTTTTCGAGTTACACGCCTTTTGAAGGATTTTAACAGCCCTGCGTTGACCCATATTAACAACCATGTCAAAAAACGTTTCTTGTACTTCATGAGGAAGATAGGGAGCTTTCGAAGGCACCCAATAATCCTCATAATATATTTCTTTAGCCTTTTCCTTTGTAAGATTTTCTATATCTTCTTCAGGATGGCTTCTTTGCGCGATTCCGTATTTAGTTTTTCCTCCAGGATCATCTGGATGATCAACAAATCCGCCTTCTCGCTCAATGACTCGCTCTACGACTTCTTTAAAGACCATGATTCTGCAATCGCATGAGCTACGTCAACAACTTCTTCCATAATTTCTTTTTGCTCATCTTTAGTGATCTTACCATCTTCAAGAGCTTCCTCAACTACTTGAGCAAGTTCTTTTAGTTCTGCAATCACTTTTTGATGTCGCACTGCAAAAAAGGTAGATGTTGCTCCAAGAATAGCAACTATCGCACCTAATACTACAGTTAAATCTAATGATTCCATGTTATTCTCCTTTTTTAGCCTTCTTAGTGTTTTTCACACTTGCTCCTTCTGCTGCTTCCTCTTCTTCATTCATTAGCATTTGAGTCATTTCCATTGCACCTTCAAGCTTTACTTTCATAGTAGCCATCTGAGCAGCTTGCTCTGATACTTCTTTGTATTGCTTAGTGAGATCCTCTAATCTCTCTTTTAATGTAGACATTTAGTCTCCTTTTCTTTATGGTTTCTTTAAGCCTAGTCTTTGCATTAGACTTCTGTTTTGTTCTTCCAGCTCCTCTATGTGTTGAGTTTCCATACCCTCAATAGAAGCATTAAGAACAGTTATTTTATTTTCTAACTCTTTAATTCTATTTTCATGTTCTGCAAATCTAATCTGCACTTGATAGTATGTAGCAATTAACATTGAAATACCTATCATAGCTTTAATTAAAAATGCCACACTAATATGCACCTGACTGTCTGCGCTAATACCTTTACTCATGTCCGTTATTTATCCTTTGTGCATCAATATAAAGCTTTTCAAAATCTATAGAAGTACTATCAAGTTGATATTGGATTGCCATTATGAGAGAGTCAACTTCAAACATTTCCTTTGTTAACTCTTCCTTTGTTTTCCCTATATAATATTCATCAACACAAGAGATAAGCACTAAAGCTAATAAAAATCCAACAAAGCTAGACGCTATAATAACTCTTAATACACTATTCATTTCTCGCCAATCTGGTACCACCCTCACCTTATAGTATCTTTCTTAGAACCATACTTTTTATACAGTTCATCTATAAAACTTTCTTTCATTACTTGCAAAATAGAGTCTTGCTCTGCTTCCTCTAAAGCTGCTATGCTATCTTCCCTTGCTTTTTGAGCTTCTGTTTTCATTCCTTTAAAATTGTTAAGCGAATACGCTATCTTAGCAGTATCTCCTGACATTACATTTTTTACAAAATCTGGATTAGCTTCATCAAACTTTTCATATTTATCTTTTGCTTTTGTTCCAGCTTCTATTACATCATCCATATTAATACAAGATAATGTAAATAAACCTATAAGAGAAATTAACAATTTCATAACTTATTCCCTATTCTCTCTTTGATTGTTGAATGTATCCTGTTGTGGAGCATATTGTATTGGATATGGATTACTGATCTGATTAGTTGAATCAGAAACTTCTTCATAATAAACAGGTATTCCCAATTTCTGCTCAATCTTCTTTACAGCAGGTTCTAGAGTTCCTCTTGCATCTGCGATTAGTATAACTAATGCAAATAAAACGTGTGCTTTAAACCACAGAGTCATTAGTAACCTATCTCAAACATAAATGCAATAGCTACCCATAGTCCAAATACGACTAAAAACCTCGCATATAGATTTCCAAATTTTTGATTCATTATGCATTCTCCAATACTTCTATCCGTTCAATTGCCTCTTGTAAGGCAGATA
>CAYPWN010000054.1:0-9445 GCA_964414525.1 uncultured Candidatus Poseidoniales archaeon
CGATGACCACTCGGTTATGAGCCGAGCGCTCTAACCAACTGAGCTACGGGTCCCACTTGGTCGCCAATGATAGCAAAAATGAACCTTGTCTAGGGATTGAGGAACTTGGGCGATATATTTTCATTTGGTGTATTCCCTATAACCTAGTGTAATGCTTTATGCTTGGTACCCTTCCGAGGAGCGAGTGACATGATGGATGACAAGGGAATGAGGGCCATAGGAATCGGGGCACTGCTCCTACTAGTGAACGTTCTAGCAGTAGTGCCTACTGTGGACGGGATCATAGAAGGGGTCGTGCAGGACAGCGTGAACGGTTCGATGGATGAGGAAAGCGACTTTGACGCAAACTGGACTACTTCGAAAGGCGAGAGGGTTTACTTTGCATACTCGATAACTGACGAGGAAACTCTCGCCTCGGAGGACCCATCGCAGGCTTTCGAGTACATGGGCCCGTTCATCTACGAGGTAACCACTCAGAGGGAGATTCTGAACTTCGATTCCGAGGCAGGAGAGATAACATACTCTGAATACGAGAGCTTCGAATGGTGCGAGACATGCACGTGGAACGGGACACTGGATGGAGTCGAAGGAGCACATGCCTCCGTTTCCGGTGACACGGAAGTCACTCAGGTCAATATCCTCTGGAACACGCAGCGCATGGCTGGAATTTCCACGGGAATCTCATATGGAGAGACGTTCGCAAAGGCCGGTTTCGCAAACGAAGTAATCCGCTTCGAACTACAGCACAAGGCCCCTAGTATTTGGGCCTCGAACGACATTGGAGAACTGGTGGAAAGCTCCACCAACGTAAGTGACGTACTAGATGACTGGTTCAGTGGAATAGGCGCATCTGCCCCCGATTGGGTTAGTGACTCGGATTACGTAGGGGTCCCGGATTCAGTATTGGTTGACGCAGTTGACTCCTCTACCGGTACTTGCATTGCTCTCTCCTGCGAAATAGGCCCAATAGTATTCGTCGGAATGGGAGCTCCTAGTGCGGCAGTGACCCCTGCAAGGGCTGCTCTATACGGGTATTCTGGGACTGACATGATGGCTACTATCGACGCTGCGGTCTATGCTGGCGCTGCAACGACTTTTGCAGCTAATGGTGGCGGAGTGGACTTCGACAATATCACTGACTTCAGGGAGAGGTTGAGGGAGGTAACTGGTTCGATGCTTTGCCCATCAAACAATAACTGCGATGCTTCGGTAAATATCCCAAATCCAGAGGCTCTAGAGTACACACTATTCGGGATAAACGAGGATACGGGGTTGGCTGCCGGAATACTAGCGAGTTCTGATCTGGATGGGATCCCAATACATGGCACAGCTCTCTTGCTCCTGGGAGCATCATCAAACGCGGCAGAAGCGATCATAGAGTACAACATTGGTTTCGAGTTCCTAGGGGTTGTTGACTACGTTGGCAGAATAATGTCCCAAGGACACTTGTCAACACTAATCGGGGCAACTGAGCAAATCCCGAACATCATGTTCGACGGTACCAATACAGGATCAATCAACGCTGATACTTGGTGGCAGACCTCGTTCGGCGGCCAGGAACCAATATCCGGGGGATACCTAACAATCGGGCTTAACAGGGGCGATTTCGAGGGTACTGTGGACATCTCCGTTGAAAAGGCAAATGAGATCCTGTACGACTCCGACTACGCCCTGACAGGGGACTTCGCTAGAGTCTTCATGTATGGGGAGTTCTCAGGATCAAGCCTTCCATTGGGGGAGAGTGGGTACGAGGCAGGAGGAACGGTCTCCCCCTGGGACGATGCTTACGTGGCAAGCCTCTATGGGATCTCGGAGAGCGATGCGTCCGCTCTGAGGAGCTGGGTAAAGGACTTCATGTTCGGGCAGGTTGTGGGTGCCCTGCTTACATTCCAGTACGGATCCACGGCATACACCACTCAACCCGTTAGCAACTGGCTCTATGGGTGGAGTGACCCGGTCCTTGTCGGCCTATATGGGGAGGAGAACAGTTGGGTCAGCCTAGAGACCAACGAAACATACTACGGATCCGATGGTTTGACCACAGGAGACTACTCGGTATACAAAATGAGCACGAAGGGGGACAGTATTGGTCAAGCGCTTCTTGAGGGTTACATAAACTCTGATGGAAACGGTCTTTGCGACTACAGTATCGACTCAGACGGGGACTGGTCGAAGGACGTGGAATGCGATGAAAACGAAACATATGCAATGACCACATCGTTGCCATGGAGGTCCGAGTATAGTGAGACTTTCACATACGGGCTATTGAGTGACAACGTTGGGAACACAAATACCGAGACTGCGGGCACTATTGGTGGCAAGTCATCGCCATTGGTAAACGACCCGAGCTCTCCGTTCAGACTGAACGTAGTTGGGTACGCAATAGGGGAATCCACAGTAGTTGGGGACGTGACTTACAAGGGCATTCCGATGGTCGAGCATAGTCTAGTTCTCGACCCAAGTGAGCATCAGATTCAAGCTAAACTGGTTGGATCAAAGACTTTCGTGGACGTCCTTCCAGGTGCCCTTCCAGTGTACTTCTCTGTAAACTCGACTTTCAGAGTAGACAAAGTTGCTGGAGCAGTAATGTATGGTGACGTTACAGCGGCCTTCCACCTCGATCTTAGAGGCCCGGGTAGCACAGGCCCAGACTTCAGCGAGGGGTCTATAGACACCCATCCTGTTTTCGAAATCAAGAACTTCGGAGGAATAGACGATGATGGTGCCGCAGCGTACAGGGCTAGCGTTTCTGACAACATGGGGCCTATGGGTTGGGCAAACTTCGGCGGAGATGCGGGGATGCCGCTATCAGCAATACATGTAGTGATAGGGCTGATCTATCTGCTTTCCGTAGGAATGATTGGTTACGGGGCACGTGAGAAGATCCAGGTCGAATAGGGATAATGATTGCAGAAGCATTGAATCCCCCCTTCCGTAGGGAGGGTCGTGCCCCGATCTAGGCTCAAGCACGTAGACAGGGTAAGGGCAATAGCAGTCCTGTGCATGGTAGAAGTCCATACTGCCGCTATCATCCCCCCGGAGGGAATTACTGTTGGCCACCCCTCCGCCTTCGTGGCCGCTGCCTTCGGAGGGATGGCTGCGCCGATGTTCGTTACTATCTCGGGATGGGGCATGTACGGGAGTGCAAAGAGGAGGACGTCAGAGGGTCACAATTACTCTGACTGGGTTGGCTGGATTGTTCCCCGGGTCGTACTTCTGATCCTCTGCCAACTATTAGTCAACATCCTACTGAACGTAGATAGAGGCGGGAGATTCGAATGGCAGACCCCCGGGGTTCTGACCCTATTGGCATTCGCAGCCCTCCTATCGCCCATCCTAGTCAGGATGGGTCACTCGCAGAGGTCCCTTGCGATGGTGCTGATGTGTGCATCCCCCTTGCTGATTGGCGGGGCAGCGGGACCGGAAATGGGTTGGTACGATAGGGTTGACTCCGATGGTTTGGAGGGTTGGCTGGCTAGGTTCCTCTGGAATGGCACATACCCGGTTGCACCTTGGATTTTCTACATACTCCTAGGCACACTGCTCCATGACCTAGGTAACAACACTAGGGCAAGAGAGAAGGGGGTTGCATTGGGAATGTTAGCCACAACTGTCACTTTGTTCATTGCGATACTCGAAGACAAAGAATGGGCGCTGACCTCAGGTGACGCGGTTCTGACATTCTTCCCCGCAAACATGCCTTTCCTTGTTGTTTCCGGCACTATAGTGGCCCTGATCATGAGAATCTTGGAGGGTGAAGAGGGCTCAGGGGGCAACCCTACACTAGGGGATAGGCTGTCATTCTTGGAACCCGCTGGAAGGCTCTCTCTGACCATCTACGTATCCCACTTCGCAGTTCTTGGAGCAGTTGCGGTTGTTATGGAAGGGGAGCCTAGGCTTGGAGTGGCCCAGGCCTTCGGGGTAACTTTGGCTCACACATTGGTCTGGATCCCGCTTGCTAGACTGCACGAGGAGAGGATGTCAGGTTTTTCTTTGGAGGGGCTTCTGAGGTCCTTCAGTCATCAAGATAGTCAGTAGTCCACTCAATTGGACCGAACCAAGACTCCACTGCGGCATTAGATGCCCTGATCCTTGCATAGTACTCCGTGCCACAGCAAGATAGCTCTGTGATCTCTTGAGTCCAGTTGCCCACCTGCGTCCCCCCATAATCAAGGCTGTTAGGCCAGGATGACTCTTGGTTTCCGCCATCGGTGGTGCCGTAGAATATGGTTAGTGTGATGTCCGTTCCGTTGTCGTATGTTTCCCAGGAGATGTTCGTGGAGTTAGCCCCAGAGATTGTGGGCGAGGACAGGTCGCGGAGGATTGCCTCGTATTGGAAGAACTCACCCCTGAGGGGGTCGTCAACCCACACTGGAAGGTGCTCTAACGACTGGAAGGTCTCCCCCGTGATCGGGAACCCCCACGCCGCGTGATAAGGTGCTAGGTTGTACCCTGTTGAGCTTGACAGGTGGATGACCCAAGCATTGAACTCCTCCTCGTCACCTACCGGGACCTCTGAGTCCGGGAGATCGTAGTAGACGGATAGGGCCTCCGTTATTGGGGACCAAGTCCACTCCTCCTTTACGATAAGAAACGTATCCAGAGCGGTCCAAACTGACCAGTCGGCTATATTTGCACCGTTGTCGAAGTAGTTCCGCATCCTCGACTCACGCTGTTCTGGGTCGACCGCTCCGTGGCCCGAAATGCCCACTAGATCCTCCATCAGGTAAACGCTCGCGAAGTTGCATCCCGTTTCCGTGGTCCCGGGCAGTGTAGAGGGCATCCACTGGTGGTTGTGCCCGAGCTCGTGGAACATTCCCCAATCCCCCTCTTCGCTCATGACGGAGACGTCCACCACTGCAGGGACGCTTAGATCATGGGCCATGAAAGGGTATCCCGAGTGCATCCAGCCAGCTGAGATCTGGGCATCGAAGACGGCTCTCTCGACCCTGGGCCACGGCAGGAAACCGTACAGCTCGTGCTCCATCGATAGAGCCTGGTCCCACCAGTCCATTAGCTCGTCCGGGTTGTCCAGGTCCCTGATCTCGTGGCTGGGAACTGTGAGGATGAACTGATCGCTCTCTATCTCTGCCCATGGTGCAGGGAAATACCTGATCTCGCTGAGCCATTCGGATATTTCCGTGTCCCCGTGCACGTAGGCCGGTGACTCGACTGCGTTAGATATCGTCACCTCGAAGTTGCCCAGGGTTGAGCCGGGCTCGATTGCTATGTATATTGGTCCGCCGAAAGAGTTGCCCACATCCATAGTGGGGTTGTCTATGTACCACCACCTAGTGATCTCTGGGTGCCTGTGGAGCTGGTCCTTGCCCCAAAGGCTGTCGCTGTGAGCACCGACCAGAACGTAGGCACCGGAGCCGACTACCTCCTGGGGGATAACTACGGAAACCACCTCTCCAGGCGCAGCGTAGAGTCCTGTCGTCATTCTGATGTGAGCCCTCGCCGAGGCGTATCCGAAGTTGGAGGGGAGGCCGCTCTGGTTGCCATCTATGGAGACAGTCCTAGTTACCCGAGTTGCGTTGTCCGGTACCCCTCCAGGGAACTCGGAGTGGCTGGGGTGGGCTGGTAGCTCGTTTGGCGGCAGACCCTGTGTCAATGCGGCTTCGACCCTCAGGAGGGTGTCTGCCACCGGATCATCCCCCAAGTCGTATCCGACGTTCTCCCAAAGGGTCCCGTACTCGATAACGGTCCATCCTGTCTCGTTCACCACCTCTCTAAGAGGGGACCAGAAGGAGTGGAAATCCAGTGATACGACGTCCGTGCAGATTGAGAGTGTGTCGTCGGCGATGGATGCATCTTCGGCGGATAGGTTTTCCCCGTCTATGCGGTCTGAGCGTATTGCTTCGACTGCGTTTCTAGGCCATTTGAGCGGGTGAGGTGGGTCGCTCAGGTCTACGTCGTTATAGCCCCAAGCATTGGAGACGAATAGGCCGGTATTCGGAGCTATCTTGTTGCCCGGGTAGTTATTGGATAGGTCTGTGTTTGAGTATGACCAGTACCACGCGTGACCACCCATAATCAGGCCCCCTCCTGATTCTAGGAAGGCGACGATGTTGTGGTTGTCCTGGTCATCGTGACCGTTCCAGAACTCGTCAAGAAGGCAGTCGATACCTGATAGATTGTCAGGGGAGACCGAAAGGTGCACGGTGTGGCCCTCCCCCTCCAGTTCGTTCTGGAAGCCCTCGAAACCTGCACCGTAAGCCAGGCCGACATCTGCGTCCCGCCCACATACCCACTCAACTGCTTGGAGGGAGAATTCCGTCTCCGGGGCCCCATTGCCTGTCACCCACCCCTCGTGCCCGAATCCAATCATCCTGCCCTTCCCAACATGGCTCGCGGAGATAACAGGGATCTCTGCGGAATAGCCACCCTCCGCGAACCCAATAGGGAATGACCACTCGCCAATCGGAATTACGGGGGAAGGCCAGCCCCCCCAGCTGGTCTGCCCCATCCCCCTGAGTATGTCGCTCTGATCGGCGAAAAGGTCGTGCACAGCCAACCAGAAGCTATTGGAGGCCGAACCTCCTGTGTTATTCGCCCATACGGTGTACTCTGCCCATGGAGATCGAGATTCTGGCGTTCCTTGTATGGTGCCTTCATCTGAAATTTGCAAGCCTCGTGGGAGCGCAGGTTCGATCTCCCAAGTTTCAATCACAGGCCCCGAGTAGAAGGTTGGTATGGAGACTGTCTCGTTTGATGCAAGGGCAAACTCATCGGACGTCCATGAAAGGGGCTCTGGTGGAAGGCTAATCACCTTGAATGATACCTCGGCGGAGTCTCCGCCTCCTGAATTGTTGGCCCAAATAGTGTGACTGGTCCATCCCTGAACCTCTGATGCGGTTCCGCTTATTGTCCCGGTTGACTCGTCCAGACTTATCCCGAAAGGTAGGGAGGGGGAGGCTTGCCACGAAGTTGGTTCACCACCACCCCAAGTGGGCTGAATGGCAGATAGAACGTCGCCCATTGAGAGCTCGAATGCGCTCTGCGGGTATGCCAAGTCCCATATCTCGAGGTCAATTACCTCTAGCAATAGAGTGTATTGCACGGAACCCCCGGAGTTCTCTGCCGAAATTGTGTATGCAACGGGGCCTTGGAGGGAGTCAGGAGATCCGGATATCACACCGTTTGGGCCCAAAGAGAGACCTGATGGGAGTTGAGGATTAACCCCCCACGACGATGCCACCCCTCCGGCTATATTCGGGGCCATGGTGATTGGCTGGCCTATGGAGAAGGTGTAGGACAGATCCCCGTAGTCAAGTGAATGGGGTGGCGAGTGGATTACTATTATCCGGAGGACTGCGGATGCGCTTCCCCCTTTGTTTGAGGCGGTAATCGTGTGATTGCTGTCACCAACCCTAGTGGGGGCTCCTGAAATTGACCCGTCATCCCCTAGGTCGAGTCCAGGGGGCAACGGGGGGTCGGAGCTCCAAGACTCCGGAGCCCCTCCCGAATGGGATGGGGTCTGAAGTTGGCATTCCTCGTTTACAGTGCAGTGCAGGTACCCGGGGATGGGCTCTATGGATTCGACTGAAACTGGCAGGACAGTAAACTCGATGCTGTCAGAGGCGATTCCCATTGCGTTGGATGCAATGATTGTGTATGACCTCGTTGGTTCCTCGGATACCGGTGTCCCCGAGATAACCCCTGATCCTGGGTCAATTGATATTCCAGATGGTAGTGTCGGGTTGACATCCCATGTGCTGGGTGCGTCCCCTACGAAGCTGGGTGTTAGAGATTGCATCTCTGTGCCTGTGACGAGGGTGACTTTAGATTCTCCGAAGGATAGCAAGTCGGGCTTTAGCATGGTTCTGCAGTAGCCCCCCGTGAACACCTGCTTGGTAGAGCAGTCATCCTCCAAGACCACCATGTCGAAGCATCCTGAGAGATTGGGGTCCAGCTCGCAGTCAGGATTCTCCGAGGGGTCGAGGTCAGGTTCCGTGGGCGAAGTGCAACCTGGCGTGAGCATTAGCAAAGTCAGGACGAATGCTAGTGCCGTGGACCTTCGCACGGTTTCGACCCTAAGTCCTTGATTGAATATTTTGCGCAAGCTATTGCAGGCCCGGGTAGGCTGGTCCGGGTTCGAAGCAGTAATGCACGGTCTGGAATGCCCCTTTGAACTCTGTAACGTCCCTCTTTACCGAAGATGGGTCCTCATCCTCCAGAAGAGCCCTAGCGAAGAAACGGGCTACGTCCTGCATGTCATCGACCCCCATGCCGACTCTTGTAAGCTCTGGAGTTCCCAGTCTGAGGCCACTTGGAGCCAGAGCCTTCGTGTCTCCGGGGAGCATGTTCATGTTGGTAATTATTCCAGCTTCTTCAAGCTTGGATGCTGCGTCCCGGCCGGCTCCTGAGTCGATCTCGCCATGCCTGGTTACAACCTGGTGGCTAGCAGTGAATCCCCTCTCCTCGGCGAGAGCTTCGAACCCCTCCGCGGCAAGGGACTCGCCGAGTGCCTTGGCGTTCTTCACGATATCACGGGAATAGCTCTCCCCGAATTCCTCGAACTCTGAGAGGGCTACAGTCTTCCCCGCAACGTGATGAAGGTGATAGGAAGAGCACACGCCAGGGAAAATTCCGCTGTTCAGCCTTCTATGCAACTTCTCGTCTTCCGAATCCGAGAGGACGAAACCCCCTTGTGGCCCGGGGAATGTCTTGTGGCTGCTACCTGTCATGACGTCTGCGCCCTCCTTGAGTGGATCCTGGAACTGCCCTCCAGCAACAAGCCCCAGAACGTGTGCAGCGTCGTACATCACCTTAGCACCGACCTCGTGGGCCGCGTCTGCCAGTTCCTCCAGGGGGGTGGGGAAGAGGAACACGGATTGCCCGAACAAG
The DNA here is from genome assembly GCA_964414525.1 of uncultured Candidatus Poseidoniales archaeon. Classification (GTDB taxonomy): domain Archaea; phylum Thermoplasmatota; class Poseidoniia; order Poseidoniales; family Thalassarchaeaceae; genus UBA36. The sequence goes on from CAYPWN010000054.1 coordinate 8,851, forward strand.
GCAAGGGCCGGTTCCTCGCTCCTAATCATTTCAGAAGCTGCGTCGATGTCGGGCTCCATCCTCTCCTCGTTCCATGGGTAGGTTACCAGTTCAAGGCCCCTTACCCCTACAGCCCCCATCCTTGCGTGAGAGATGTGCCCCCCGTCAGCAGTGGATACTGCGGTGATCTTGTCTCCTGGCTTTGTGAGTGATTTCAGGGCCCCCATGTTTGAGTTGGTTCCTGATGTGGATTGGATGTTTGCAAACCTGCAATTGAAGACCCTTCTTGCGCTGGAAATCCCCATTTCCTCTATGGTGTCGAAGTCGTCACAACCCTGGTAGTACCTCTTCCCCGGTAGGCCCTCCGCGTATCGGCCATGGAGATCCGAGTCACAGGCCCTTCTAACCAAGGGGCTTAGTATGTTCTCGCTGGCGATCATTGGGAGGCTGTCCCTGTAATGCCTTCCGGAGGAGTCAATTGCCTCGATAATTTTGTCTGCTACCTGCCTGTTACCCATGTGCGTTTGAAGGGGGTCTAGCAAATGAGTGTTGGGAGTGCATGATGGCGCCGACAGCAGGACTCGAACCTGCGACCTGTGGATTAACAGTCCACCGC
>CAYPWN010000055.1:0-9302 GCA_964414525.1 uncultured Candidatus Poseidoniales archaeon
CCGCGTCCGGCTTCGGGAAGGTCCGCACAGGAGGAAGAAGGATGTATACCCTTGAGACAAGAGAGGACACTATCAGAATCCCTGCCGAGTACATCAGGAGGGGGCGCAGGCTAGAGGACCACATCGACGAGCTCGCTCATGACGCATTCGAATGCAGATTCGACGAAAACGAGAACTTCACCCTTTTGACTTTCGATCACGAAGCAGTTGGGAGGGGCAAGATTATCCACGGAGACGGTGCAATTTACCAAAACGTCCGGTTCAAGGCATTGGTATTCACAATGGACAACAACGAGGTTGTAGATGGGGCTGTTTCAGAGGTCTCAGAGTACGGGGCTTTCGTCCGAATCGGCCCCATGGAGGCTCTACTGCACAAGTCGCAGATACTCGACGAGCCGATACAAGTCAACATAGGCGTGAAGAGAATTGAGGGCTCGCAGAGCGGCAGGAACCTGGGCGAGGGATCTTTTGTCAGATCCAGGATAGTTTCCAAGTCGATTAATCACAACGACCCGAGATCAAGCAAGATAGGACTCAACTGCAAGATGGACGGACTAGGCTCGTTCGAGTGGCTTGGAGGTGAAGACTGAGATGCCAAAGCAGCCATTCGCATGCGGCGAGTGCAACATGATTCTCCCAGACCCGGAGAAGAAGGCAGATCCACCTCAATGCAATCACTGCCCGAGTGCCCCTGTGACTACTGATTGGCAAGGATTCGTTGTTGTAATGCATCCAGACCGTTCGGAGGTAGCAAAGAGACTCCAGATTACCCGCCCAGGAAGCTATGCTCTGAAGGTCAATATCAGGTAGGTGGGATGATGGAGATCATAGAGAGAAAGGAGAACTCCCTTCTAGACAGGGTAGAGCTGACATTCCAGTGGGACCACCCCAACGAGCCCACCCCCTCACTGTCTGAGATGGTTGAGGCAGCGGCTAAGTCTGAGCCCGGGGCAGACAAGAAACTAGTTTACGTCAAGAACGTCGGCACTAGGTTCGGAATGTCTCGGACTTCGGGAATGGCTCTGATTTACGGCTCAGAGGAGTCGGCTTCCATAGAGCCAGACTACATCTCAGAGCGCCACAAGTCACTGAACGAGTCCCCTAAGAAAGAAGCTGAACAGCCTGTCGAGGAATCAACAGAAGAGTCCGAGGAACCAACAGAAGAGGGCGGTGAGGGCTGATGGGCGAAGGGCCAAACCCAAACTCCAAGCATTCGAAGTACTCCGTCGAGGACGGGGAGCTAGTAAGGAAGGGCAAAGAGTGCCCAAACTGCGGCCCAGGAGTGTTCCTTGGAGAGCACAGTGACAGGAAGGTCTGCGGAAAGTGCGGGCTCACTGTCAAGTCCGAGTAAGGCTTGCCCAGTCACTCCAAGTTCCATCATTGGAAAGCACCATTCCCCCTAGGAGAGCAACACCGATGTTTCTTCTTCGACGAGAGCGGACCTTTCCTTCGGCAAGGTCCCCATCGTGCCTCCATCCAGTCCAGGCCCATCTCCCATCTACGAACTCAGAGTCCATTACAGGACCTTTGGTCTTGTGAATAGAATGCCCTCCCTCGATCTTATCCATTACTGCAACTGTTCCGCCGTGTAGAATAACCAGCCAACCGGCTTCCTTGGAGTAAATTACGCTGCAGACCTTGTCCCCAAATTCCAGTACCCTGTTGTAAATTTCGACTCCATTAGAAGGATCCAGAACGGATACTCCTCCTGCTTGAGACCAAACTGCCAAACCTCCTGAGAACTCGTTAATACTGATCAAATTATCATATTGGGATATTTTCGAAATCGCAGGCCATCGAGGTATTGGGGACCTCCATATTTCATTCGCTTCTGAATCAATCATGTATATCCCAGATAGGGTGGCGAAAACGATGTTGTCCTCGAATGCCCCCATTTTCATAGGCTCTGAATCCAGAACTCTGTGCCAGATAGAATTTGAGGGCACAACATACCCCTCTGGAGATCCAATCGACAATCTCAACTCCTCTCTGGTTACGCCGTCCCCCCAAATCTCATCGATGGGCAGGGCAGCCATCCTAGCCTGCCTAAACTCCCGATCAAGCCAAATCCCAATCCATCTGTCTTTCAATACCAATCCGTCAATAGTTGGTGCTGGGAAGGGAGTACTCACCCCTCCCCTAGGGTTTCCTTTCGAGTCAAGAATTAATAGCTCTCCTTGGGTTCCTGCGATAACGTGAGAAACTCCCCCCCTGTCTATTCTACTAGGGGCGAATCCAACTCTCCTATGTCTCATGATAACTCTGCAGGGGTGGCATTTTGAAAGGGTGCCGGGAATATTGAAGCCAACATCCCTCTCACGATTCATGGGCACCTTGTTGCTGGCCTCCCGGGAGGACCCCGCATCAATGAACATCCTGTCCGAGGTCATGGAAATAGAAGGCTGGGGGGAGCCCGAAGAAATGCCTCACGGCAGTGTATCCAGACATGAGAGCGGCGAAGCAGAGGCCCTTCTGATTGAGGGACTCCATATCTGGGCCGACGGGATTGATTTAGAGCATGAGTCAGTAACAGGCTACGATGTGGACGATGTCCTAGTATTGTCGAGACATGTGTCAGCTTCGGAGACTCCCGCTCTTACTCTGCATGCCATTGGCGTCCCAGGTGAGATTCCTCATGGAAACAGGGCCAGATCGGGAGGCATTACCGGCAAGGTTGTCCCTCCCTCGACGATGTTCGCACACCTTTTCAGGACGATGAGTAGAATAGCGAGGGAGAACAATCTCGACCAGGAGTACGACATTACTCTGGAGACGACACACCATGGCCCTCTTTTGGACAAGCCGACCCTCTATCTGGAGATTGGCTCAACACCGGACCGGTGGGAGGACAAGAGAGCGTCTAGGGTTTGGGCCGAGACCATCTCCCTATGCCTAGGTCTAGAATGTGAAAATCCACTCAGATGGAGTGGTTCGGGAGACGTAATGCTCGGCCTTGGCGGAGGGCACTACGCACCAAGACACAAGGCAGTCATATCGGGGACTGAGGTCTGGGTAGGGCACATTCTTGCCAACTATGCACTAGTCTTCGAGGAGCCCCATGAGGGGGGCCTACCTCTTGGGCCGTGGAAGCACTCGGTCATAGTGGCGCTAGACTCAACCAGGGAGGCTTTCCCGGGAGGCGAGGTTTTCGCCCATCTTGATCGCAAGTCGTTCAAGGGTTGGCAGAGGCAGGCCCTTTCCGGCCTGCTTTCTGATTTGGGCGTCCCGGTGCTTAGAGGCAAGCAAATCATGCCCCCGTAATCGTCAAGACTCTGGATGCGTTCTCGTGGGCAATGGGGCTATTCGGGCGAACCATGGTTACGTTCTTGCCATTTGCCCCACGGTTCGTTGTTCGTTGGGTGGCCAAGCGATATATGGCAGGAGAGAGCCTGGAGAATGCCCTCGAGGCCATGGAGCGTCTTTCTTCTGAGGGGGCTTGCTTCACAGTCGATGTCCTCGGCGAGGAGGTGAATTCTCTTGAGGAGTGTTCGTGGTTTATCAACGAGTACGAGAGGGTGCTAGACGCAATCGTTGACCGAGGACTCGACGCCAGTATCTCAATCAAGCCCACTGCACTAGGTCTTCTAATCGACGAGAAGGCCGCTCACTCAAACATCGAGAGGATAGTGCGGAAGGCATCAGAGACGAACACCTTTGTCCGGCTCGACATGGAGGACCATAGAGTCACACAGGCCACAATAGATGCGTCAAACACCATGCATTCCAGGGGTCTCACAAATGTGGGTGTCGTCCTCCAAGGCAGGATGCTTAGAACGCTAGAAGACATTGCCAAGATATCACGGATTACCGGGACTAATACTGACTTCAGAATCTGCAAGGGAATATATCTGGAGCCACCAGAGATAGCGCACACTAGCTACGTAGATATCGTCGATGCCACCAATAAAGCAGTTGACGCGATGCTTGACTCAGGAGCCTACACCGCCATCGCTTCCCATGACCTTCCTGTGATCGAACACTCGTTGATGGCACTTGAGTCAAGGGGCATGGGTCCAGAAAATAAAGATCCTAGGGACGAAAACGCGGTGGATCGCTCAAGAGGAAAGGGGCCCGGCTACGAGTTTCAGTTCCTGCTTGGTGTCAGAGGTAATATCCGGAGAGATCTCGCCATGCAAGGGCACAGGACTAGGGTCTACCTCCCATATGGTACCAAGTGGTATGAATACGGTCTGCGCAGGCTGAGGGAGAATCCCGATGTCGCAGTTCACATAACCAAGTCCCTACTTATGCCCTGGACAAATCGAAGATAGCCCCCTTCAAGGTCCAATGGCCTAAGAGTGGTATCTTTTCTCTGGAAGATGCAGATATATTCTGCGAATTTCGTGAGCGTACCTGCTACCCGTGAGTGTTCTCCCCCTGCCCGTATGGATTGCCCTGATCCTCCATCGGCTATCCTCCACCATCATGATAGAGCCACAGGAGAAAACCCTGTCTGGCTCGCATTCTATCCTTGAGGACTCGCTTAACTCGCCATCGGTCATTGTGACTCCTACCACAGTCTTGTCCGACCTGGTGGCCCACATGGACTGGATCATTGAGGCAATCAGACTCTCCTCAGGCCTTGATTCGGCATTGTCTATTCTGGTTACCCTCCAGTAGATGCCTTCGTGTTCGAATACGTCTCCGACCGAAATTTCTTCATCCTCGTCGGACTCAATGCCAACGCTACGGCTTTCTTTCCCATCTGAGAGGGTTGTACTGACAATTACTAGCTTGGGAGGCCGGATCATAACCGTGTGAACCTTGCGACACTCCAGACACCTAACCAGGAAATCTTCACCCACCCCTTTACTCGATCTCTTGATTATCTCGTGCGGAGTCTCATCTTCGCAGTCGGAGCAGACCGACAAGGTTTCGTCAGCCAAGCCCTCATCCACATTTATTCGCCCTGCAACTCAGTATTCAACTCATCCTGTGGTATGGTTGAAGTGTGAGTGCTGGCAGAAAGCGATGTGGAAGGAGATGGGCTGGGAGGGGGGCTACCCCAGATGTCAGAGGCCGAGGTAATGAGGCTCCTACTATCAGAAGACCCCGATAGGGGGCAAGTGGAACCAGAGGTTGCTTCAAGCATAGGTGAGCAGATGCTGCACATGGACATGCCACTCCTCCCCAAGTCGGTTCGGTCTAGGATTAGGGATGTCTGCTCAAGGGTTTCATCTAGGAACGCAGTCCTTGTTGGGGGAGGAATTGGGCACCTCTCGGCATGGCTCTTCGACCTCTGGTGTCCCGAAGACCAAGAGGGGGGAGAGTCCAGCGAGTTAAGACCAGAATCCTTCAGGATTATCGAGCCCGGAACCCGGTTCGGAGTAATTATCGATCGTCTGATAAGGAGGTACGACTCAGAGTCATGGGCCAAGGTCATCTCTAGGAGCTGGCAGGAGGTCTTCGCCGAGTCCATGTCCCAAATGGTCTCGAACGTCGCTCTCCCCGAAACAGCTCTGGATTCGCTGCTACCAATGCCAGTGGACCTGGTGGTGATTGATGTTCCAGAGGACGATAGAGTACAATGTTCCTCGTCAGCCTTCGACTTAGTCTCCCCCGGGGGTCTAGTACTTGTCCTTGAGCCCACCGTGCCCACCGGTGATGTGGGAGAAATAGATGACGGAGACGGGCCAACTCCGGCACAGGAGAAGGTCCAGTCTTTCAACCAGTGGATAGATCTAGTCAAGAACGTAAACTCCGGCCACTCTCTAGGGTTCGCTGAATTATCCGGCGGTACTCTAGTGGGGCTTCTTAAGAGCCCGTAGATATATCGCTAGGCAGCGAAATATCCTATCAGGAGGTCAATCCTAAGATGCCCGTAGCCGTAATGGTCATCGTGTTCAGTCTGACCATCTTTCATTTGAGAATAATCGGTTATGGCGTTCTTTACGCTCTGAATGGACTGCCTGCCCTGCGAGCCCTCCCTCTGGAGATCGGGGTTTTCTTCCAAGAGAAGGGCCAGAGAGCCGCTAACCCATGCAGTCGCTGCGGATGTCCCGCTAGACCATCCCCACCAGTCGCTGTTCCCAGTTCCACCCGCGAATAGGACCGGCACTTCGTGACCAGGGGCCACGATCTCCGGCTTCATGTCTGGATCATTCCTGGGGAGAATGGGGTTTGGCCACAGCCTTCCATCGTTGTCCCCCTTGGAGCTCCCGGACCAGATGCTCCCAGTTCTGGTTATTCCTCCTACACATATCACATCATCTACTGAACCGGGTGATCCCACATCACCATCATCGTCCTCTCCGTCATTTCCTGCCGAAGCTACCACGAACACTCCGCTGTCCATGGCATCCTCGACAGACTGTTCCAGCTCGTCTGTTGTCAGGAAACCGGATCCGAAGCTCTGTCCCCCTCCTAGGCTAAGAGAGATGATGTCAGCCCCGCTCTGGACGCACCAATCAACCGAGTCCGATACCGTCGAGTCAGTACCCTCTCCCTGGTCGTCTATCGCTTTCGCAACAAGGAGGTCGACCCCAGTAGAAGTCCCTCTCAGGCCACCATCTGCCACGAGTATGCCTGCCATTGCGGTTCCGTGGCCTTCGTCGTCATAGGGGTCTTCAATTCCATTTACAGAGTCCCTCCAACCAACTAGATTCATGTTCCTTAGATCCGGATGGCTTAGATCTATTCCCGAGTCAACAACGCACACCACTACTCCACTGCCGTCAAGGTCTGAGACCGTTTCGTTGTTGGCCCCTACCAACTCCCTATACTCCCACTCCCATGAGGTCAGAGCTGATGACGGACCGACAATGATGAACCCGTCGTCACCCTTCCAAATGTAAAGAATGGCCACTGAGGAGGCTAGGGCAACCAGAAGAGCCATACAAACTGCTACAACAATCCCGATTGCGTCCCCCGGGCCTTTGTCGTAGCCTCCCTCTTGGGGCGCATCAATCGAATCCGTTTGATCTCTATGATTCACCAAACCTCAACCCTTCCGAAATGCCCCCCCACCGGGGTGTTGGATCCGCAGTTTGAGCAGACCACCCTGGAAGGGATCCTAACCTCGCACTTATCGCATTCCGACCCCGGCCCGCCCTTGCCCAGGCACCCATCGGCTGTGCAGGGAATGCTGATGTCTCCCGTTGGACCGATTGTAGCCGATGTCTGCTTGTTGCAAACTGGGCATTTGCCCTGTTCCACTTTCTTCTCCACGAGCGTCTCTCCAGCTACCTCACGAGCTCTCGATGATTGGATTCTCGCCTCGGCTGTCCCTAGCATAAACTCGGGAAGCCAGACAATAGCGAGAAGAAGCAAAGAGGCAACCAGTCCTGAGATGACGTGTATTAGAACTAGGAGGTGGCTGAATTCAAGCTCCCCTGGGCTAGGTGCCACCGAGTGTGTGCTGCTCCAGAAACTAATGTTCACGAAGACTACCCATATTGCGATGGCTAGGCTCCAAGCTCGTAGCCTATGATCGGTCCATGCCCTTTCAATAACTCTTGGATCGGGGTGGAAGTGACGTTGCTGCACGTGTACGTCTCTAGTCTCAACTACGGCCTTCCTAACTACGAACACAGATAGGAACAACATGACTAGGTTCGCAACTGTTACCCATATCCAACCCGGAAAACCTGCTCCTTGGGGGAAGTCGGGGAATTCCGAGTGCGCCTTGATATATCCGAATTGCACAAATGCCATCCCAATGACAAGGTAGACCATGTTCTCCCTCATTATCGGGTAATTGCTCCAAAGCAAAACTATGAACGCAGCCCAGCAGATTACAGATAGCAGCGAAAGAATTAGTGACATATCCTTCATGTGGAGTATTCCGCTTTCTTCGCCACCCAGAATTCCCCATCTATCATAGTCTCCCCCCCCTGCGAGCTCACCTATTCCGATGTCCCAAGATCCAAGCAAGAACCCAGCCACACAGAGTATCATCATTGTTGCTTCCCCTCCCCCCCAGAATCTCCTGACTAGGTATGTGTAGTACATGACCTCTGCAAACAGAGAATCCAGAATGCTCAGCCTGTCATTGATACCGGTGAACCTATTGCCTGTGGGGAAATCACTCAACCTAGCCATGGATTGCGATTCGGAACGAGCAGATACTTCTCCGCCCCGCTCATCCATGGCCTTCTGGGGGCATTGATATTGAATAAGACACCCGTCCAATGGACCTCGTGAATGCCTTCCTGTTAGCATAGATTGGCGCCGAGGGCGAGATTTGAACTCGCGAGGGAAGAATCCCACGGGCTTTCCAGGCCCGCGCAATACCGGGCTATGCGACCTCGGCTACACTAGCGCAGCGGCTTGGTGGTTTTCAGAATGACGTTCGTCATGTGGGCCTATCTCAGTCCGCCACGATTAAACCGCTCCCTTCGATCGACGCTGCGCTGCCACTGTGGCTTAGAGGTATAGCGTCGCCTTGGTAAGGCGAAGGTCGGGGGTTCAATTCCCCCCAGTGGCTCCATGCTATTCACCGGTTTCTGATAGATTAGTAGATTGGTTCATAACTGCAACAATAATCTGCAAATCTATGCCCAGCGGCCGCACTAGACTAGCAATTGCGTTGACCCTATTGATGATGATGGCTCCAATGACGACCGCAGGGGTTTCTAACTGGTCAGGACCATCCATTGTAAACAGCGAAGGGAACCCTACGGTAGTAGACGGATTCACAGTTCCTTCCAACTCGACAGTAATGGATGGATGGGTGCACGTCTCAAATTCCCCCCTACCCTCTTCTACAGATCTAGGAATCGTTTGGGACGAAGATGACTTCGGCTCCGGGAACCTGCTTGGATTGGAGATGAACGATAATGGAGAAATGGCCCTAAAGGACGATGGCTCCAGATCCAATATCAGCTCCTTCGATGTCGGGGATATTGAGGTGTCACTCAACTCAGACTACACTTACTCGCCGGGTTGGAGGAGGGTTTTCGAGAAGGGCGAAGATTCCAACCTGTCCGGATGCGGAGGCTCGGATGGAACTTATGTCAGTCACGGATTAGACAACGACTTCGATCAGTCTTTAGACAATGATGAGATTACTGAGACGTTGTATTTTTGCGAGACTTTCGCGAACGAAGACGTGGTAACATCACTATCCATTGACGACGCAGGCGATTCGTACACTGCGGGAAACCTGTCCTCTTCTGGAGGGGGTGGCTCCGGATTCTCGGGAACTTATGCGGTGAGCTCAGGAATTCAAAGCATAACGATAAACAACGGAGGCTCAGGATATGATACCGATGATCAGATCCTGATCCAGTGCCAGTGTGATGGTACTGGAGCGGAGGCATCCATAGGCTAGGTCGACAGCAATGGAGCCATAATCTCAGTGA
>CAYPWN010000056.1:0-9260 GCA_964414525.1 uncultured Candidatus Poseidoniales archaeon
TGGTTAACCTCCTAAACCACGAAAAGTCTCGTGGCCGCACTTCCTCGGCAGCGCCGAGCCTGATGGAAGACGTCATAGCACCAAGTGCTCGGTCTCCAACGCCAGCTCGACGTAGCATCCCGGCGACCTTCATACCGTATAAGAACGTGACGAGGGGGCAGAACTGGTATAGTTTCAGCCGCCTAGTCGGCTCCGAAGAATTCCCTGAGTACTGGATGCATCTCCATAGCCTGCTCCTTCTGAATCTGCTCATACGTTCTGAGAATGATCCCCACGGCAAGCAGCAGGCCGGTTCCAGTAGCATTCCCAACGGTACCCAGTAGGTCAGCCCCAGCTGCTAGAAGACCAACGAACGCACCGGAGAACAGCGTGACTGGTGGGATGTACCTCTCAAGTATCCTCTCCAGAACGACCGGGTTCTTCCTGAAGCCGGGGATTTGCATTCCTGTCCTCTCGATCTGCTTTGCCACGTCCTTGGCACCCATGTTCGTCGTCTCGATCCAGAACTTGGCGAAAACTGTAGAGCCGGCTGTCATGAAGAACACATATACGAACACGTGAGTCATTATCTGTGCCAGGGAGTGGCCGTGAGCGTCACCTGACTGGTTCAGGAGGGGGATTAGCCAGTCTCCGACCCCATTGACCATCGAGCTGTACCAAGCGAACCCGTCGTGGGGGGTAGTGGCCCCCTCGTAGTAAGAGCCGAACCACTCCGATCTGCTCCACGCCCCGTTGGAGCCTAGAATGGGGACCGTCGACAGGGTTGGATGGCTGTGGAATAGGAGTGTGAACATGTTGATGTTTGCAAGGAGGGCGGCCATCAGAATCACGGGGATGTTGCTGGCGTAAACTAGCCTGATTGGGTACTGGCCTCTGTGACCACGAACCTTTCCGTGAGTTAGTGGTAGCTCTAGCTTGCTCGACTCAGCGTAGGCCACCACCAAGAAAACGATGATCGAAGATATCATTGCGACTATCGGGTTGGCATGCTCCAGTAGCATCATCTCGAATCCGTTCTCTGAAACCAACTGCTGGTTGCTTGCCGTCCTGAGGGTGTAGAATATCATTGGAAGCGTCCCCGAAGGCGGGTTTTCGAACGACATCGGTGCGCCCTCAACGGTAGGGAGGGGAGAGAGGGTTCCTACGAATGTGGACTGAGCGACTCCGGCGGCGATGAAAAGGGAGATTCCACTACCGATTCCCCACTTGCTGACGAGCTCGTCCAATAGAAAAACAAGTAGCGAACCCAGGAAGAGTTGGAAGACGATGATGGCCCCGGCCCAACCCTCACCATAGTCAAGGATTAGGGACGGAGAAGGATCCAGGAAACCGTAGACCTGGGGTATGGACTCGATGGGAATCATGATCAGGACCAGGATCTTCTGCACCCCTTGGTAGAGCTGCTTGTCCGCAGAATCCTGCAGGTCGAGTTGGATAATCTTTGCACCAGAGAACAACTGCATTATGATCGAACCAGTAACGATGGGTCCGATTCCTAGGTGCATAATCGAACCCGAAGCCCCGGCCATTATTGCCCTGAAGGAGGAGAAGACGTCTAGCGTGGTGTCCGAGAGTCCGTATATCATGACATTGGTCATCATGAAGTAGATGATCAGAACCAGAGTCGTGGTCCATAGCTTCTGGTTGAACCTCACGTGCCCCTCTGGCTTGGAGATGCTGGGATAAACGTCAACCAGCCTCTTGAGGCCATATAGTCTGCTACCTCCATCTCCCGTATAGAGCAAGCACGAGAGGGCCAGGCCGGTTCCTAGGCCGAATAGAGCGACCCCCACTAGTAGGAATCCAAATGCTCCCTTGTCTACCCACCCCCAATATGATAGAGCCAGAATAATGACTAGCCAGATGTACGCCTTAGCGTACTTTCCGACTATAGGAATCTCAGTGACCTGCTCTGGAAGATCGGTCATCGTCCCCCACATTACGAAGGCAACGTACGGTAGGGATGTGGCAAGCAGGATTAGGGCGCGGCTCTGGTCATCCCCTCCTGCCGAAAGCTCGTCCCTTAGCCAGTAGTACAGTGCGCCCCAGTAAATTCCGCACATTGCGGCAACGCCGAACCAGTTTGGGTCTCGCTTCACCATCCTCTAGCCTCCATTGGCGGGAAGCTCACTCCTCTTCCCACTCTCCCCAATCCTCGCCGTCATCCATTTCTACGCTACCTCCTGCGGACTCGACCTTCTCGACAGCCTTTGCGCTGGCCTCCCTTACGGTGATGCTCAGTGGCCGATCTATTCTTCCACGACCTAGGAGCTTGTCGAATCCCATCTCTGTTAGGTTGATTGAATCGCCTTCGGCGATCTCGGCGACCTGGCCCAGATTTATCGAAGCATTGACCACTCTCAATCCGGGGTGACGGTTGAATCCGTGCATGCCCCAATGTCCCGGCATGTACTTCAGGCGGGTCATGACCTTGTGCTTGTTGAGGCCGGCGTTTCCTCTGCCACCCCTCTTTCCAGCACCTCTTCCTGCCTTCTTGCCTCTGCCGTGGTAGCGGCTCCTTCCTCTGAACTTGTTTGTCCTTGAAACCATATTATCCCCTCAGAACATCCTCGCTGCAAGTTCGCCGATACCTTCTCCCCGGAAGCCAAGGGCACCTCCAACGGAGTAGGCTCTCTTGATGCCCCCCCAGCCCTTTGAGCCCCTTGGGGGGTGGAGTCGGAAGACTGGCTTCATCCCCTCCACGTCCTTGGTTGTGGCCTCGCCTGAGGCGATTGCCTTGGAAAGTGATTTGATTGTGGAGTGGTCGCTGGAGGACTTGACCTCCGAGTCGGTGATTGGCTTGTCCCCTGTCATCCTGCCCCTCTCTTTTATCAGGGTGCCGATCGTATCTGCGTCTACCTCGCCCCATGTTACGTAGTCCTTGGCCTTCTGGAGCATTCCTTCGTATGGGGGTGTCTTAGGGACGAGTACTGCGTGGTTCACCCTTGTTAGGTTGAGCATCGACATAGTGTCACGAATCTTCTTTGTCACTCCGCGATCGCTGCGGACTCTGATTACCAGGTACGTCACGAAATTCTCCTCCCTATTGTGATATGGAGCCTCTCCCGAACCTCTTCGCTTAGCTTGGCCCGGCTGAGTTCCTCAAGAGCGTTGTATGTGGCTCTGGCAAAGTTGATCGTGGATCTGGTCTGCCCGGAAGACCGGGACCAAACGTCCGCCACCCCTGCCAGGGTTAGGACTCTCCTTCCGTAGTCACCGATTACTAGCCCCTTCCCCGCGGGGGCAGGGAGAAGAGTGACTCGTGTAGAGCCCGATCTCCCCGTTGCCTTGAACGGTATGCTGTTTCCAGGACCCTCTGCGGACTCCCATGACCCGTTGCCCCTGAATACCGGGATTAGATTCAGCTTGGCTTGGGTTATGGCCTTCTGGATTGTGCTTGCCACCTCCTTGCCCTTGCACACGGAGAGTCCCACGTAGCCGTCCCCATTTCCGACGGCGCACAGGACATTGAACCTGACTCTGCGTCCAGAGTCCGTCATCCTCTGGATCATGTTGACGCTCAGTACGTCGTCATCTATCTCTGGAAGAAGAGCGTCTACTATCTCCACCTCTCGGATTGGGAAACCGGTCGCGAGAGCCTGCTCGTAGGTCAGGATCTCCCCCTTCATGACCATTCTTCCCAGTCTGGTCCTGGGTTGCCACACTCTCAGAGCTGCAAGGGGGTCCGGGCCTCTGCGCCTAGGGCCGTCTTCCTGATCGGTGGGGGATTGTGCCAATGCGAGCCCTGGGGCGATAGGCGTGTTTTCTTCCACTTGCGTTTCCTCTTCTGCCATCACTTGCCCCCCTCTATCGATTTCTTGGTTGTCGAAACTGCATTCTGGATGTCATCTCCGATGTGCTCCCCGTTGACCCTCTCGTCAGCAGGAAGAACCTCCTCAGAGTGAGGTACTTCCATTCCTGCATCCACCATTCCCTTTAGGGCTGCATAGGCTCGGCTTCCTCTTGAGGAGGCTGCGAGGCCGATGTCTAGAATGGCCTCTTTGTGGCCATTGGAGATCGCCGACTTGGCTAGTGCGAATCCGGCTAGGTAGCATGCGGGGACCGATTTCCTAGAAGCATCAGAGGGCCACTTGTGTTTGTCGACCAGTTCTTTTCCCGTAATAGAGGCTAAGACTCTGTCACCGTCATTTTCGTAAGATACTAGTTGGCAGGATACTTGGGTGTTCGAAACCCTAACAACAGCTCGCGGCATTCCTCCTCGGAGCATCCTGAATCTCCTGTGGTAGTCCGTCTCAGCGGTTCTCCTCCTCTTGAATCTGAGTCTTTGATTTCTGCCCTTGGCCATCACTTCTCACCCCCTAGCGAAATTCCCTCGAGTTCGATGTTGCTCCTCAGGTGGGATATGGATCTGTATGAGCCACCCTTCGCCTTTAGGTAGAAATGCCTGTACTGGGTGGGGCTAATTTCGCCCTTCCCCCTAAGGTCCTTCAGTTCCCTTCTCTGTGCCCTAATCTTGGACATCCACCTGTTCTTCCTTGGGTTCCGGGAGTTTGCGCTGCCGCTTCTAGAGCCTTGGCCCTTCCTCCTTCCCTTGGACTTCTGGAAAGCTGCCTTTCGAGCTCTTGAACGGCTGGTCCCCCTGATAGGCTTGGCCCTGATGATGCCATCCTCTATTAGCATCCTGACATCTTCCTTCTGTACGGCATCGGAGACCTCTCCCAAGTAGTCCGGGTTAACCCAAACACGATGAATGCCGACTCGCTTTCCTTCCTTGGTAGAGAATATCTCGGCAGCCATTCTCTTCTGGTTAGTGATTATCATTGGATGTCACCCCTCCTCTCGATTTGTCTCCTATTCAGGATTCGGAGTCCCAGCTCATCTGCCCTGTCGTGAATCCGGGACCTCTTCCTGTTCCCTACTGCAGACCCAATCCTTACTGCCTGCTTCTCCGGATCCAGACCGTCCAGTTGATCCGACTTGTGAACCAAGACTTCCTCGAAACCTGAAGGGTGGAGCCCTCTGGCAGCGGCGACTTTCCCATAGCCAACCCTCGCCATAGGAGATCTGTACTTCAGGTTCTTCCTCATCTTCGAGTCCTTCCCTTTTGGCTTCCTGTATCCTGTCTTCGAGAGACGTCGGTACCTGAACCACTCCTGCCGCCTGAATGCTGGCTGCTTCTTGCTCTGATCGGCACGCATCTTCAGTGCTGACTTAGTAGATTCATCGAGAACTGGCTTCTGCCTCGCGGTGTGGAAATCGTCCCACTCCTCGAAATCCCCCTCTTCTTCGTAGTAGTCATCTTCTCCTTCTTCGAAAGTCTCCTCCGGGGCTTCTTCTTCGGGGGCCTCTGCCTCTGGCTCCTCTGCCTCGTTCAGGCGAGATATCAGGTCTGCCTTCTTTCCAGAGACTGGGAGGCCCCTCTCCCTGAGCAGGTCCTTCAGCTCTGCAACAGTCATTTCATCGTAAGCCATCCTCATGCCCCCTTAGAAGTAATGTATACGCCATCCTGGAAGACTCTGGGGTCCCTTTTCTTGACCTTGCAAGCCTTCTCTATGTTGGCGGCTGTCTGGCCGACCTTCTCCCTGTCCGCTCCTGTGACGATGATCTCTGTCTTGTTCTGGATCTTCACTTCAACCTCAGCCGGAGTCCATGGGAGCTTGGCAACCCTTGGGACCTTCTCTCCGAGCATGTTCGTGATGGTGAACCTGTTACCGTCAACCTTGAGGGACATAGGGAAGTGGCTGAATACTGCCTTTAGCCTGTACTCGAAGCCCTCGTCTATGCCTCTCACCATGTTCCTCAGGTGAGCCGCCCAAGTCCCCGCAATCGCCTTCTCTGATCTTCGAGGAAGGGAGCAGTATACCTCGAGTCCGTCATCGGACTCACTGACAGAGACCCTGTTGTGGACGAAATCCCTGGAAATTGAGTTTCCCTCCTTCGAAATGGTGACGGTGTCCCCGTTAATGGAGGCCCCTAGGCCATCGGGTAGTTCGATCCTGTGAGACACTGTCGCTACTCTTGGCATCCTTTTTCCCCCTAGAAAACATATGCGAGCAATCTACCGCCCACTCTCTCCTTCTTTGCTTCGAAGTGGTTCATTATTCCCTGATTCGTTGTCAGAATCAGCAGTCCGAAGTCCCTAGCCGGCAGGTACCTGGACTCCCACTTGTCGAAATCGGACCTCTTCACCGAGTGCCGGGGCTTTATCACCCCGCACCTGTTGATGGCCCCGATTAGCGAGATTCTGTACGCCCCGCCCCTGCCGTCATCAAGTTTCTCAAACTCGCCCAGGTAACCAGATGTCTGCATTATCGAAAGCATGCTGCCGAGAAGCTTGCTTGCTGGCCTCACGGTAACTTCGTACTTTCCTGAGCTTTCAGCGTTGAATATCGTCGTGAACGCGTCGTTTATTGGGTCAAACTGCATCTATAATCACCTCATGAGTATTTCTTGAATCCTATATCTGGTGCAACGTCTCGGAAGCACTGCCTACAGAGTCTAAGTCCGTGCCTTCGGATCATACCCCTCTTTCGTCCGCATCGCCTGCATCCCAGGCTCCTACCTATCCTCTCCCCGTGGTCTCTCGCCATCTACTACTCCTCCACAATGTTTAGCTCGTACCTTCCAGCGAACCACTCTTTCGACTCTTCCCTTCCCACCCTGTGGGTCTCGGAGACTCGAGACTTCCTCCGCCTCCTCCTGGAGATTCTGTGACCTGGCCTCTCTAGCACCACGTTCACGTCCATTCCGAAGATTCCGATGTCTGGATCGTACTTCTGGTCGGGGAAGTCTGTATAATCGGTTATTCCGAAGGAGAGGTTTCCCTGTGAGTCAAAATTGTATGAAGGCAGAGTGTGGTCCCTGACCCAGAATGCGTCCTTGAGGAAAGACTCGACCTTCTCGGATTTCCTGATGGTGACCTTGCACCCTATTGGTGCCCCCTTCCTAGTGCCGAGGTCTCTATTGGTCTTGGTGGAAAGAGTCCTGGAGGGCTTCATCCCCGTTAGCACCTCGAGAACCTTCTCGGCTAGTTGGAGCCTTCGTCCACCCTCTCCCACACCTATATTCACAGTGACCTTGGTTATGGATGGGGCCAGCATTGGGTTTGTTTTCTCGCTCATGACTCGGCCTCCAGTGGGATATCTGTCTCCTTGCCTATGATGAAAACATAGTCTGTGATAGTACCGAAGTCCTTGAACGAGGTCTCGTTGGGCTTCGAAGATCTCTTGACGTCCTGATCCTCTATGACGGAAGTCTCCCCGATATGGCTTCCACCAGTGAGGTAGGCCAATGACCCCTTCTTCATCTCTATGTGAGATGATACATGTTGCTCAGGGAGCGCGATGACCAGGGAGTCTCCGGTCTTGTAGCTGGATTGTTCGGCGGACACTATGTTCCTGCCGTCATGAAGGTGCACCTGGGTTTGTCCACCCTTGATCGTGGTCTTGCCCATTACCCTGCAGATCTTGCTGCCGGCCGCCTTCTTGGAAATAGGCCTGTAGCGGAGCTTGCCGTTGGTATCTAGTACGCATCGGAAGTTGTCGTCGCCGACAGTGAGTACGTCCATCAGCCCCACGCCGCGGGCCCTGTCAGTCTCGACCCTTCCGTCCACCATTACTTTCTTCGAGTGGAGGATTCTCTTTGCCTCTCTCATGTTATGTGCCACTCCAAGGACATCCCTGAGGATGATACCTAGGGGCATGCACATCTCTATGCTGTGGCCGCTCGGGTTCGATTTTTGCACCCAAATGTTGGTCTTCCTGGTTAGGGGCCAAGTCCTAGGCATGACTAGTCGCTTGTGGTGGCTTCTGCTCATTCGGAGTCACCTCCCGTGGATCTGTCGGCGATTCTCTTTATCCTGGATGGATCGCCCTCGAAAAGTTTCGTGACTATCACGTTTGAGGGGTTTACTGGGACTGCCTCCTCTTTCCCGTCAGCAGTGGACTGCGTCAGTCCATCGACGAAAATGAAGCCGTTCTTCGAGTCTACGGATGCTACCTTGGCTTTGACTCCGGCCCTACCTCTGGATTGTCCAAGCCTCTTACCCCGGGAGTCGGCTTTGGCACTGTTGGGGTGGCTGAAGTCCCCCCTTGTTACTTCGACCTCGTCCCCTACCCTAACAGTGACTGAGCGCACGTTCTTCAGGTCCGGATCGTCAGAAATTAGCCTGGCTCTGAGGCGCTTCCTGCGAACGTGTATCGGAGCTTCCCTCTGTGAGGTTCTCTGCTTTCCTGCTTTCTTGCTGGTCATTTTTTCACCTCATACAATCTGCTTGGCGGTAGCCGCTATCCTGGGCCACCTCTCTGCTGCTTCTCTGCTAACTGGCCCCTTGATGTCGGAGCCTTGCACGTCTCCCCTTTCATTTGTAATTACGCAGGCGTTATCCTCGAACTGAACCCAAGTCCCGTCCACCCTCCTGAAGGGCCTAGACTGCCGAACAATAACTGCATTAAAGATCTGGCGTCTAGTCTCAGGGGTGCCTCTCCTTACGGTGACGCGGATCATGTCACCTACTCCCGCTGATGGGTATCTCCTCGCAACACCGCCCTTCTTCAGGACGGTGATGAGCTGCACGACCTTGGCACCCGTATTGTCAACGCAGTCCAGGCGAGCCTGGGTAGGGAGGCCCGATGTGACTCGTCCTGGAATTCCCTTCATTCGCTCGCCCCCTTCTCGATTACGCAGAATTTGACAGTCTTGGAGAGGGGTCTGCACTCCATGATACGCACGTTGTCTCCAGGGTCAACATCCCCGATGCAGCTGGGCAGATGGGCGGGGTATCTTCTGGTTCGCTTCTCGTATCTCTCGAATTTCTTCATGTATCTGGTTGTCTGCCTCTCTACGACCACAGTGTCTTTCATCCCCTTGGAGGAGACTACGCCCGTGATGATCTGGCCACGGACACGGAGGGACCCGTGAAACGGACAGTTGTCGTTCCCATCCCACTCGCCCTCGGGCTCGTTGACGTCAATCCCTATGTCTCTCAACTCAATTCCTCCTGTATCTCTTGCCAATCCTGTCTTCGGGTCTCTGAGCGACGGATGTTCCATCAATCTCCTCTCCCTCTATCTTGAAGCGTATCGTGTCCTTAGCCAGTGTGACGTTTCCGTTTGCGGTATGTACCCTGAGGGTCCTGCGAGTTTCGTCCAGGACTGTGCCGGATATGCCCACCAGTGTAGGGTCGGTGGAGCCAACGACCTCTATGTCTCTTGATAGCCAAGGCATGTTGATCAATGAGCCCATTTAGCGCACCTCCACCTGGTATCCGTTCTGCTCAAGCACCTTGGCAGCCTTCTTCT
>CAYPWN010000057.1:0-1739 GCA_964414525.1 uncultured Candidatus Poseidoniales archaeon
AAAAGATTAAATCTTCCAAAAACAAAAATAATTCCAGGAAAAAAAGAAAATTTTATTATTGGAAAAAGTATTGAAGAAGTAGAAAAAAATTTTTCTAATTGGCCAAGAAGCCATGGAGGATTTTCTTCAATGAGATTTTCAAGTTTAGATTTAATTAATAAAAGTAATGTAAAAAAATTGAAATTAGCTTGGACATTTAATTCCAATGATGGAAAAAAAGGAATTGAAGCTAATCCCATAGTTTACAATGGTTTAATTTATGTTCCTACACCAGGTAACTATATAGTATGTTTAGATGGTAGCACCGGTAAAGAGGTTTGGCGATATAAAGTAGAAAGAGGTTATCATGCAGCCAAAAGAGGACTTCTCATTTGGAACGACAAAAAAAATAATATTCAAAGATTAATATTTACTAATGACGATCAATTATTATCACTTAATGCAAAAAATGGCGAACCAATCAAAAGTTTTGGAGATAACGGAATAATTAAAATCGGATCAAGTCCTATTCCTCCAGTTATTATTGATAATAAATTAATTGTAGCTACTTTTCGGCCCTCATTAGAGGTTTACGACCTAATGTCCGGAAAATTGTATTGGAAATACTATCTGAGGGAAATAGATAAAAAAATTTTTGGATCTAAAGATTTTAATGGTGGAAATCCATGGGGAGGAATGTCAGCTGACATAAAAAAAGGTGTTGTTTTTATCACAACTGGCAATCCTAAGCCAAGTTTTGTTGGAACATCTAGACCAGGAAAAAATTTATTAGCAAATAGTGTTATTGCATTTGATATAAAAAACAAAAAGAAGTTATGGCATTTCCAAGAAACTTGTCACGATATATGGAATTTGGATATAGCCGCTCCTCCAATATTAACTACCATTAATAAACAAGAACAAAGAATTGATGTCGTTGTTGCAGTAACAAAATTGGGAAATACATTAATTTTAGATAGAAATTCTGGTCAACCAATTTTTGATTATCACATGAAGCTTGCCCCTGCATCTAAATTGATTGGTGAAAAAACTTGTAAATATCAACCTTCTTTAAAACTACCAGAACCTTTTGCTAGAAATGAATTTTCGGTTGATGATGTAACAGAACTTACAAAATCTGGAAGAGAGCATGTTTTATCAATAGTTAAAAATTCAAATTACGGTTTTTTTCAAACACATGAACCAAATAAAAATACAATTGAATATAATATGCAAGGTGGGGCACAATGGACTGGAGCGTCGGTAGATCCCTATAAAAATATACTTTTTGTGACCTCTAATAATATTCCTTGGATAGTTGGAATTAAGCCACATACTGAAAAAGCAAAATTTAAATATGTAGATAAAAAACCAAAACCTTTAAGAGATTTAGAAAATTATCCAGGTGTAAAACCACCTTGGGGAACACTTACGGCTATTAATTTAAATAATGGAAAAATATTATGGCAAGTCCCGTTAGGACATTATGAAAATTTATTATCCGAAGGAATTATTACTGGTACTGAAAACTATGGCGGAGCAACAGCTACCAAAGGAGGTTTAGTTTTTGTAGCCGGTACATTGGATAAATTAATCAGAGCATTTGATGCTGATACTGGTAAAGAATTATGGTCACATGAATTACCATATATAGGCTCAGCTCCTCCAACTTCTTATGAAATTAATGGCCAACAATATATTATTATTCCAGCTACAGGCGGTATAACTTTAAAAGTAAATTATATGGATTTGGTTGAGTT
>CAYPWN010000057.1:1839-8985 GCA_964414525.1 uncultured Candidatus Poseidoniales archaeon
CCGTTCCAAGTATCAATTACGCTTTGTGTAGTTTTTAAAGGAGTTTCTTTACCTAGCCAATTCTCATTCATACTAATTTGATTTTCATTTGTTTTTTGATTTTTGTTGTCATCATCTTTTATATACTTTGCAAATTTATGATAATTTCCCCAAGTTACATATTCACAACAAGGTAAAAGATCACCATTCCAATTTACAGTCATCACCTTCCATAACCATTCACAAGGATTATTAATAGCTGCTGTATCAGAAGGTTGAAGTTTTTCTGAACCTTCCATTCCTCTAGGGTTGCCAGGTCTAATGTTAAAACCAAAACCTAGATCATTAGTAAATTTTCTAAATTCTTCAACTTCATGTTTATTATGGTCGTATAAAATATAATCGACTAAAACTATCATGCGTGATTTATGCTGTTTAATTTTTTTTGATAAATTTGTTAAATTTTCTTTAATTTTTTCAACGTCACCCAATCTATGTTGAATTTGATGCACTTTATTTGTCCATCCAGAGACATGAACTTTTATTTGATCAAGATCTTCTTTTATAATTAAATCGATATTTTTTTCATTTAACAGTATTCCATTGCTAGACAGCATAGAACCAAGTTTATTTACATTTAATAGATTAAGAACTTTGTCTAAGTGTTTATATATAAAAGGCTCTCCATTAACGTAAGGTATAATTAGTAAAGTAGTTTTTTTAATTTCTTCTACTATGTTATGAAAAATGTCATAGTCCAATCTTCCTTTTTCAATATATTTTCCCGATTCATTCATATCGAAAATTTTACCTTTTTCATCTCTGCAAAAAACGCAATGTTCATTACATTTGTTTGACAATTCAAAATTAACAACGACTGGTGTCTTTGCGCTAGTTTTTAATTTAAAGAGATAGGAATAAAATGATACAAAAATGTTAAAAAGTTTTGGAAATGAAATTTTACCTTTTAACAAAAGAGATAAAACAATTTTAATTTTAAGACCTAAATATTTAGTTTTTTTTCCGCTATAAAATATTTCAAATCTTTTTAAACTATCATCAAAAGTAAAATATTTACTTATCATTTAATTTTTGTATTTAATTTAACACAATTAATTTTCATTAGTAGTGTTATTTGTAAAACCTTTTTTACTTTCGATTATATATTTTGGTCTATTTTTCAATGATTGATGAACCATTCCTAAATAGATTCCCTGAATTCCAATAGCAAAAAGAATCAAACCACCGAGCATTAGAATAGCTATCATCAATGAAGACCACTCTGTATTTTGCATTCCAAAGAATTGTTTTTGGACGATGATATACAGCATGTAAATGATTGATCCAAAAGAAACTAAAAATCCAAGATATAATGAAATATATAAAGGAACAGAAGAAAAAGAAGTTATTCCTCTGATAAATTCTTTACGAGGTTTAGAGCTGCTTAAAAAAGGGACATGACTTTTACCTGCAAATCTAGCGTCACGTTCATAATAAACTTTTGTTTGTTTATATCCAACCCAAGCGGGCAAACCACGTAAAAGAGGCTCATCTTCATCAAGTTGTAAAATTGAATCAAGAGCTCTTCGAGAAATTAATTTAAAGTCGCCTGAATTTTCTAATATTTTAATACTTGAGACTGCAGCAATGATTTTATAGGCAATTTTTGTAACAAACATTTTGAAAAAATTTTCACCTTTTCTTTTAGTTCTAACAGTATGAACTACATCATAACCTTCTTCCCATTTCTTTATTAATTTGGGAAGAATTTCTGGGGGATCTTGAAGGTCGCTATCCATATGTACAACAGCATCACCAACAGCATGTTTATAGCCAGCTATAACACAAGGGGTAATACCAAATCTTCTAGACATATTAATAATTTTAATTCTTTGATTTCTTTTTCTATTTTCCTCAAGTATTGAAAGAGATTTATCAGTAGAAGCGTCGTTAACAAAAATTAACTCATAATCGTAATTGACTTCACTCATAGATTTTTCAACCCTATTGATTAGTTCTTGCAGCACTTCTTCTTCATTGAGAAAAGAAAAGATCAATGACAATGTTTTTTTATTATTTAGGCTCATAAAACAAAAAAAATTATTTTTAAATTAAATTTGAAATTTTTCTATTATTTTTAATTTCTAGACTATCGTATTTTTCAAACTTGTTTAACTTATCAAACATATTGATTTTATAATCAGTTTTTTCATTATCTTTTTCATTATCTTTTAATTTTTTCTTATTCATCTCTTTAATTTTGGCTAAAATTTTGTTATCAAAATCAATTTCATTTTTAATTTTGTCACTCTTTCTAGCCCAAATAACTTTCTTTTTGGTGAATTCCCAATAATTATCTCCATAGTTTTTAGCATTTTCAATTTTAATTTGGTTTTTCATTTTCTTCAATTTTATTTTCTTATCAGTATTTAAGAAAAACAAATACTCAGCTATGTTATAATTAAAATCTATCTTTTTATTTGTTGAATTAATTCTAGGCATCCTAAAATTTTGATATTTAAAAATTTCATTAATAACATCATAATTTTTTTTCCACTTTTCTTCTCCAATTAAATTTTTAACTATATCTTTCAATTCATCATAAAACTGATCAAAATTTTCTGTAAGCTCAAGAAATATTACAGCCTCTATATCTAAATAAACATCACTGAATTTTGTATTTAAAATAGATCTACCTTTTCCTTTGAGCATGTTATTGGTCCAATCATTAGTCTTTTCTATCAATTTAGAATAAATAAAAG
The DNA here is from genome assembly GCA_964414525.1 of uncultured Candidatus Poseidoniales archaeon. Classification (GTDB taxonomy): domain Archaea; phylum Thermoplasmatota; class Poseidoniia; order Poseidoniales; family Thalassarchaeaceae; genus UBA36. Next base: position 4,581 of record CAYPWN010000057.1, read on the forward strand.
GATGTTTTGATTTATTTACATTTTCACAGATTGATTTTAAGAAATCTTTTTCAGTAACTTTCATTTCGTCTTTTAAATAATTCATAACATAAAAACCTGTTTTGAAACTATGTATTACCATTAGTATTACTGAAAAAAGATTTCTTTTCTTCCAATCTTCTTCTGTCATAGTTGAAGTCCCAACGACAATTTCTTGATATTCTTTTAACCACTCTTGTTGTTTAGGAGAACAATGTGTTTCAAGCAATTCAATTTTTTTTGTTTTTATTCCATACTTTTCTCTATAAGATTCTTCATTTAATTCTGTATTGGGATATACTTCAGCTTGATAAACAAAAATTTGATTATTCACGTTCGAATTTAAAAGTGATCCGAGGCCATCCACCCAACTGTCATAAGTTTCACCTGGTAAACCCATAATCATTTCAGCGTAAACAGGTATGTTTAAATTATTAAATTTTTTCTCAAGATCAGAATAAGCCTCAAGTTTTATATTATCTCTTTTGACACTCTTAAGAGCTTCTTCAGAGTTTGTTTGTCTAGCTAACGTTATTCCTTTTTCTAAATCATAAGCATGTAACATATTTGCAATTTTAAAAATTTGTTCACTAGTATTTTTACCCCAACAAGTTCTAAACTTGTCTGGATATCCTGTTTTAATTTTAGTTTCGACTAATTTTTCTGCAATTTTTATATCTCTTTTGTGCATTCCAAAATTTGAATCTGCGTTAAAAACGTACTCCATCTTTTTTTTTGCAATCCAATCTATTTCAGCAAAAACACGCTCCAAAGAATGATATCTGTATTTTGTAGTATTTCCTCCTCTTCCCCAGTAACAGTAAGTACAAAGAAAAGGACAACCCCTATTAGTTTCTATAATAACTTGATAATTATGATCTTTCCCATCAGGTACTAAATAATCAAATTCTCCCGTTAGATAAGGAGAAGGGTACATGTCCAGATCTCTCTCAAAATTAAATTTTTCTAGATTAATAATACATTTATTAGTTTCTTTGTCTCTATATGAAACATTTGGGATTTTTGAAAATTCACTTTTATTTTCTAGGTAGCGCAAAAGAATTAAATTGAAAGCATCTTCGCCTTCAGCCCTAATAGCGATATCAATAAAAGGATATTGTTTAAAATATTCTGTAGGATTATGCGGACAGCTTGCCCCTCCAAAAACGGTTAAAGTATTAAATTTTTCTTTTAAAAGTTTTGCAACTTTTAAACATAACTGCTCATTCCACATAGAAATTGAAAAAACTGCTATATCAGGTTTTTCCTTATATTGGTTTTTAATAATATTATCTGGAGTATCAGGGTGAAAAATAAATTTGTTAAATTTAAAATTCTCTTTAATTTTAGAGTTCTTTTTTGCATTAGCAGTAAGAATACCCGATACAAGAGGAAGATATGTAACTCCTCCAGAACCCATGAGAAGATTAAATTCATTGAAGTAAACGTTAATTTTTTTTCTACTGTTCATAGAAGTTTTTTAATTTGTTTATAATTCGCAAGTTGTATTGAAGGAATATATCAATTTTTTACGGTATTTAAAGTTTTTTCCGTAAAGTAGATAGCATTAAACCGTTTCTCTTAACCGAAATGATGTCCTGGCCTTCAAATTTTTGAAAACAGGTTTTTACATTATCTAATGTATTTTGCTCTCTATTTTCTACAATTCTATTTGTCATAATTACATAATCAAAGTCGTCCGCATAAAGATCTTTTTGCTGATATCTAAAATTTTTCAATTTATTCAAATCTCTTTTAACTATGCTGTGGGGCACACCACAAAAAGTAATATTAATTTTTTTATTAGCTGAAATTAAATCAGTTTCATAAGGTATTTTTTCAATTAACTCTTTAACAGAAGTGGCCCAGTAATCATTTTCAAACTTTTCACTAGCATTGGCAAATTTTCCAATAAAAGTATTTAAATATGTATATTGAAAAGGTGTTAATGAAAGGAATATAAAAAAGTAATAAGCAAAAAAACAAAACAAAGAACCTAAAAATATTTTAGATATAATCGAATTGTAATTACAGATCAGATAATAAATTGCAAGACCCGGAATGATGCTAAAATAAGGTATAAGATATAGAAAAAGTCTTAAACCATCGTAAGCCTTATATGATGAAAAAATGAAATATATGGTTGGAAATAAAAAAATAAATAATATTAAAAATATTTTAGTCCAAAAAAAATTAAATTTATTCGTAAAAAAATTTTTATTAACAATTACAAAGTAAATAAAAATAATATAGCTAAATAATAAATATTCAGGAGATTTATAAAAAAAATTAATAATTATATATAAACTGGGCAGCTGGCTGGTGTCAACAAATTGTCCATTGAATAACATCCATGGTAATCCAAAATTTTGAACATCAACATTTCCAACATTTGATGCTATTAAAAATGGCTTAGTAAAAATATTTTCATGTACATGTGGCCAACATGAAACAACAATTAAGTAGGCTATTAATAATACAATGGGTATGTGTAAAAAAAATTTCTTTTTAGAAAAATTTCTATTAACAAAATTTTTAATAAAAAAAATATCAAATATTGCAAAAATAAATAATGGCATCAAAGTTATAAAAAAAGGCAATCTAACGCCAGTACCTAAGCCAATAGTCAGTCCAGCTAAAACAATATATCGAGTACAATTATTATTAAATCTTTGATTTTGTAAATATCTTAAGAAAACATATGTGGTCCAAATATTTGCAAAAGCAATTATAGTATCTTTAGAATTCATAGCCATATGCCCAAAAAAAATAGGATTTAAAAAACACAATAAAAAAATAATTTTTCCAACAGTTTTATTAAATATTATGCTCGAAATTTTATAAATTCCAAAAACAGTTAAAATTGAAAATAAACTATTTATTATATGAAATGTTTCAATTTCATATTTTGTTGGAAACATTTTGGTGAAAAAAATTGCTAATGTATGATAAAACCCTGGAGAAAATTCTTCACTTATTGGATTGTAATAACTATTATAAGCGCCTAAGGAAAATAAATACTTCAACCTTTCCTTACCTCTGGTCATAGCAAAAACTTCGTCCCAGGAGCTTCCAATTATAACCGCACAATAAAATACGAAAATAATTAAAAAAAATAATGTGAAGACTTCAATTTTTTTTAACATATTAATTTTTAGAAAATTAATCTTTTAGCTTATCTTTATCTAAATCTTGGAATTCTTTTTGTAGCTTAATATACAATTTATAAAATAAAATTCTGTCTTCTTCAGAAAGAAGATGTTCGTTATTCAATCCATCATTTAGTTCATTTCTAATCTTATCTTTAATTTCATTCCTAAATTCGCTTGAGTTTAGTAAAAAAATTTTATCAATTTTTTCCAATCTTTCAGCAAAAATTAAATTAAACATAAGATTTGCAGTAATTATGACCACAAATGATATTGAAATTAATTTTATAAAAAAAATTTTTAAATTTTTTTGTTGATCTGGTTTGTTGCTATTACCTTCGCTCATCTTATTTTCTGATAATTAATATAATTTACTAAGATATAAAATATTACTACTAATAATACAATCTCGCGACTCAATAAATAAGGTTTATTAAGTTGATTTGACGGTTAAGTATTACTTTAAATTATGTCTGGTCGATTGACCGATTTTTTTAATATTATTGGGATTAATCTTGAGGCAATTTAGACCTTGTGTTTTAACGAAATCTTTAGGATATTAAGTTGTCATGAGTTTTGAGGTTCTTACTTTTGGAGGATATGGCCTGTTTGTTTGGCCAGCTTTCATTTTTACTTTTTTCTCCTTTTATTTTCTTTATATAAAAACAAAAAAAGAGCTCAAAAAACAAGAAACAAAGTTTTTACGAGAATTTAAACATTTACAAACATCAAGAGCTGCAAGTGACAAAAATAAAGAGGTTGTCAAAAAAGCTTTATCTTCAGATCCAAGTTTTTAAGCTGCTGAAACTTTAAAAATTCTAAATGCTTAATAAAAAAGTTAAATTAAGAATATTTTTCTTATCATTTTTTTTATTAATTGCATCTTTAATTATTTTTTTTATTCTTAAAAATTTGGAGGAAAATATAGTATATTTTTTTTCTCCAACAGATATTTATAATCAGGAAAGTGTTAATTTAGAAAAGAAAATTAGAGTAGGTGGGCTTGTTAAAGAAGACTCCGTCATAAATAATCAAACATCGATTAAATTTATTGTAACTGATTTAAAGCACGAAATTATAGTATCTTATAAAGGTTTGGTCCCTAATTTATTTTCCGAAGGCAAGGGCGTTGTGGCTGAAGGAAAATTAGTTGATAAAAAATATTTTATAGCTGATACTATTTTAGCCAAGCATGATGAAAACTATATGCCACCTGAAGTAAGCAAAGCTCTAGATGA
>CAYPWN010000058.1:0-8788 GCA_964414525.1 uncultured Candidatus Poseidoniales archaeon
TGACCAGTACTAATAGCTCAATTGGCTTGATTTATGCACTGAAAAACATTTTTTGTAAACTAGATATAGTTAAATAATCAAAAGCGATAACATCATAAGGCACTTAAGCGAGATATATAAATTTGGCTTTACTGTTCAATAATTGAACGTTATAAATGTTCAATAATTGAACATATGAAAAATGAACAGGATCATTTTGAGGTGCTACGGAAAATTCAAAAAAAACCAGAATCCTCACAAAGAGAACTTGCAGAAGAATTGGGCTTTAGCTTAGGTAAATTAAATTATTGTTTAAAATCTCTTCAAGAAAAGGGATTTGTAAAATTACAAAACTTTCAAAAACAGTCGAATAAAATTAACTATTTAAGATACATAATTACACCAAAGGGTATTTCCGAGAGAACTAAACTCACCATCAATTTTATGAAAAGAAAGATGAAAGAATATGATGAACTAAAAAAAGAGCTTGGAAAAAATAGGTAAAAATGTGGGCAGTTATAAAATTCGATAAAAAAAAGATTCATATTTTTAAAGAAGATCTTAAAAAGAAATTTGGAGATAATTTTCAGATTTACTATCCAAAGCTAAGTATTCAAAATTATCAAAAGAATAAGTTAAAAGAAAGAAACATCAATCTTCTAGAGGATTATTTATTTTGTTTCCATTCAAAATTCAGTAATGAAAAAAATATTAGTCAGTTAAAATTTTTAAGAGGTGTAAAGTATTTTCTAAATGGATTTAAAGAATCACAAATTGAAATAAACAATTTTATCCATAATTTGAAAAAGCTTGAAAACGAGAACGGTTATATTACTCAAAGCATTTATCAAACTGAGATAAATAAAATTTATAAATTTACCTCGGGCCCGTTTACTCAAAAAATATTTAAAATAATAAATCTTAATAAAGATAAGATTGATATTTTAATTGGCAATATAAAAACAAGAATAAACAAAAAAAAGTTTTTATTTAAGCCTGTATAAATTAATGAAAAAAGATCGGAATGTAAAAAGCTGTTTTTTACAAAGTGCGGAGCTATGAAAAAAAATACCTTTATTATTGGAAAAAGAAAAATTGGTGAAAATTACAAACCTTTGATTATTGCAGAAATTGGAATTAATCATTCTGGATCCATAGAGAAGGCAATTAAAATTGCAGATGCCGCAATTAAATCTGGCGCTGAAGTTATTAAACACCAAACACATATTGTTGATGACGAATATAGTTATCACGCAAAAAAAACTAAACCCGGTAATTCAAGTAAAACCATTTATGAGATCATCAAAAATAATTCTTTAGATGAAGAAAATGAGTATAAATTGATGAAATACATTACAGGAAAAAATAAAATATTTTTGAGCACACCTTTTTCAAGGAAAGCTGTTGATAGACTTATAAAATTTAGAGTAAGTGCATTTAAAATAGGTTCGGGCGAATGTAACAATCTACCTTTAGTAAATTATATTTCAAAGTTTAAAAAACCAATAATTTTAAGTACAGGTATGAATAACATTAAATCAATTAAAGAAAGTTTAAAGATAATTAATAAGTATAATACAAAAGTAGCCCTTCTTCATTGTACAAATTTATATCCAACTAACTCAAAGTTTGTAAGATTAGGAGCAATGACAACAATGATGAAAGAATTTAAGAAAAATGTCATAGGTTTGTCTGATCACACAAGGGATATTTATACTTCACTCGGAGCAATAGCTTTAGGCGCATGTATAATTGAAAAACACTTTACTTTTTCAAAAAAATCTAAAGGACCAGACATATCTTCATCGCTAGATGGGAGTGAATTTAAAAAATTAATCGAAGGTGCAAATGAAATTTTTTTGGCTAAAGGGGGAAAAAAAACTCCCTTAAAGGAAGAAAAAAAAACAATAAATTTTGCTTTTGCATCTGTTGTCACAATAAGAAAAATTAAAAAAGGTGAAAAATTTTCAGAAGAAAATATATGGGTTAAGAGACCTGCAGGCGGTGATTTTTCTGCAAAAGATTTTCACAAAGTTGTTGGCAAAAAAGCATCTAGAAATATTCAGTTAGATGAACAAATAAAAAGAAAAGACATAGTTTAATGAAAAAAATTGTATTTTTGACTGGCACAAGAGCTGATTTTGGAAAAATGAGATTAGTTATATTGACTTTAATGAGAAACAAAAAATTTAAAGTAGATGTTTTTGTAACCGGAATGCATTTGATGAAAAAATATGGGTACACAGTTGAGGAAATTAAAAAAGTTGGAATTAAACGTTTATTTAAATTTCGTAATCAAAAATTGAATTACAATAAAGAAGTTAGAATGGATGTAATATTATCTAAAACTATAGATGGCTTTTCAAAATATGTAAAAAAAAATAAACCAGACTTAATAATGCTTCATGGGGATAGGCTAGAAGCTTTAGCTGGTGCTATAGTTGGTGTTTATAACAATATACTAGTAGGTCACATTGAGGGCGGTGAAGTTTCTGGCACAATTGATAATTCAATTAGACATTCAGTTTCTAAACTAAGTCACTTACACTTTGTTAGTAATGTTTCCCATAAAAAAAGACTAATTCAATTAGGGGAAATAAAAAAAAATATTTTTGTAATTGGCTCACCCGATATCGATATAATGGTATCAAAAAAATTACCTTCAATTCAAAAAGTAAAAAAACAGTACAAGATTGATTTCAAGGACTATTCTATTTTAATATTTCATCCTGTGACTACTGAACTGACAAAAATAAGCACCCAAATTAAAATTTTAATTAATTGTCTTAAAGAAAGTAATAAAAAATATATTATTATTCACCCAAACAACGATCTAGGTTCAAACATTATTATCAATGAAATTATGAAACTTAGTAAGAATAAAAAATTTAAATTATTTAAAACTATGCGATTAACTTATTTTCTTACACTGCTCAAGAACGCAAATTTCATAATAGGAAATTCTAGCGCAGGTATACGAGAAGCGCCATTTTATGGAATACAAGCAATAAATGTAGGTAGCAGACAACATTCTAGATTCAAAAATAAGATTATTCATAATACTGACTTTAACAAAAAAAAAATTTTAGAAGCAATTAAAAAGTCTTCAAAAAAAATTAAAAGAAAATCCATTAAATATTTTGGGGATGGCAAAAGTGCATCAAAGTTTTCAAAAATTATTTTACAAAATAGATTTTGGAGAACAAAAATTCAAAAGCATTTTATTGATAAAAGCTATTTTGATGCAACAAATTAATTATTAAACTGAATGAAAATTTTAGGTTTTATACCTGCTCGAGCTGGATCAAAATGTCTAAAAAATAAAAATATGATTAATTTTTTGGGAAAGCCATTAATTTATCATACTTTAAAAATAGCAAAAGAATTAGATGTTTCTGATATTTTTGTATCAACTGACTCCAAAAAAATTTTATCGTATGCAAAAAAATTTGGAATTAAATATAATTATTTAAGACCAAAAAAATTTTCTAATAGCAAAAGCCAAATAATTGACGCTGTTTTTCATGGAATAGATTGGCTTAAAAAGAATAATAATCATTATGATGCAGTTTTAGTTTTGCAACCATCAAACCCTCATAGAAATTCAAATGATATAAATAAAATGATTCGACAGTTTAAGAATAAAAAAAAAAAATCAATAATTACTGTATCTAAGGCAGAGGAACATCCTTTTAAATATTTTAAGTTAAAAAAAAATTCTTGGGATTTTTTGGAAAAAAAAAAAATAAAATCATTTAATAGGCAAGATTATCCTAACAATTATTATGTTGAAGATGGAAATGTTTATTTAACTAAAATTAACTTTTTAAAAAAATATAAAAATTTCATAATTAAACAACATACGACTTTATATAAATCAAGCTTAAAGAAAATTGACATCAACACTTTTGAAGATTTACTAATTGCAAAATTATTAATCAAATAGTTCCAATAAATGATTAACAAAATTTTTTCTTACTTAAAACCATAAAGACCAAGGAAAAATTGAAGATTTAATTCTTCGCAATAAAGAAATAAAAAATAATTGAATATGTATTTTAATAATAAAAACAATTTTCTTCATGGAATAAATTTTCATCATTTTCATGATGATAAAAAACATCTTGCAGGACAAGGTAGTATTAATAAAGATGATTTTAATAGCATTATAAAATTTATTGGAAGGGAAAATATTTTAGATGCAGGTGAATTTTGTAATAGGGTAAAAGAAAAAAAATTGGATGATAGAAAAGTTTGCCTTACTTTTGATGATGGGATCAAGTCACAGATTGATGTAGCTTTACCAGTCTTGGAAGATTATAAAATTAAATCATTTTTTTTTGTATATTCGTCTCTTTTTGAAGGAAACCCAGATCTTCTCGAAGTTTACCGTTTCTTTAGACTAAATTATTTTAAAAGCGTAGATGAGTTCTATGTAGATTTTTTTAAAGAATTAAATGAACCACAAATTGAAATATTTTTAGATAAAAGAAAAGATGCTATTCAAGCAATCAAAAAAAAAAGTCCTTACTATTCAATCAATGATATTAAGTTTAGGCAAGTTCGTGATTATTTTTTATCAAAAGAAAGATATAAAAAAATTATGGAGTCAATGTTCGTTACAAAAGGTTTTAAAGCAGAAAAACATTATTCAAATTTATTTTTTAACAAAGATGATTTAGTGACCCTTAATTCATTGGGTAATTTAATTGGTTTACATTCACATACTCATCCAACATCTCTTGAAAATTTAGATGTAAATTCACAAAAAAATGAGTACCAAAAAAATCAATTTATCATTTCAAAAGTATTAAACATTGAACCAGAAAGAATTAAATCAATGTCCCATCCTTGTGGGAGTTATAATAAAAAAACTTTAGAGGCCTTAGAGGAAATGGGAATTGAGATAGGCTTTAAACATCTTATGGATATTGAAACCGAGAGAGGAATGAGAAAAATAAATAATTCAAATCTTGAAATAGCTAGACAGGATCACACCGCAATTTTAAAATTGATATAAATGAAAATAACAATCTTTACATCAAATCAACGAAGGCATCAGTATCTTATTAATTTGCTAGCAAATGTGTCGAGCGAACTATTTGTAGTACAAGAGTGCAGAACTATTTTTCCTGGTCAAGTCCCAGGTTTTTATAATGCATCAGAAGTGATGCAAGAATATTTTAGAGAAGTAGAGAAAGCGCAAGCAAAATTTTTTAAAGATAATTTTCTTAGTATAGAAAATAAAAAAATTAAATTTTTATCTATTTCTCATGGAGACCTTAACCATTTGAAAATGAGAGATTTAAATACTTTTTTACAAAGTGATATTTATATTATTTTTGGCTCTAGTTTTATAAAAGGAGAATTAGTAGATTTTTTAATTGAGAAAAAAGCAATCAATATACATATGGGAATATCTCCTTATTACAAAGGTGCTGATTGCAACTTTTGGGCTTTATATGATGATAATCCTCATTTAGTTGGAGCCACCATTCATTTACTATCTAAAGGTTTAGACTCTGGTCCAATTTTATATCATGCATTGTCAAGTAGAAAGGAAAATGTTTTTGAATACTCCATGAGCACAGCGCTGTCTGCCTTTCATTCTATTAAAGAAAAATTAGAAAATAAAAGTATTTTAAAAATAAAACCTATAAGACAAGATGCCACTAAAGAAATCAGATATTCTAAAAAAAAAGATTTTAATGATGATGTAGTTTTAGATTTTCTTAAAAATAAAAAGAGGATTAAAAAGTTTCAATTTTCAGATACAGACTATAAAGATTTTTATATTCTTTAGTTTTTTATTATATCAATTGGGATCAACAAGAATGCTATTACTATGCTATAGAAAATACAGGTTTTAAGCCTAATGACGAACGAAGCGCAGGCACTTACTCAAAGTATTGTAGTTTTGATGACAAAGTTGACGATTTTCACTGGTTTACCACATTCATAAAATTTGGTATTGCTAGGGCTACCTGGTACGCTTGTCAGGAAATAAGAACAGATAAAATAACTCGAAAAGAAGGAGTGAGCTTAGTTAGAAAATATGATGGTGAATTTCCAAAAAAATATTTTAAAGACTTTCTAAATTATATTGATATTGACGAAAAATTATTTTGGCAAAAAATTGATAGTTTTAGGTCACCACATTTATGGAAAAAAGAGAATAGTAAATGGATATTAAAAAAACAAGTTAACTAAAAAATGAAACCTCTAAAAGTTTATCTTTGTGACTTAACATATAATACTATATCTGTTGCAACAGACTCGTTCCCATTAAACATTGGTTTTGTGGCAGCTTATTGTAAGCAAAAATTTAGAAATCAGGTTGATATAGAGCTTTTTAAATATCCAGATGACTTAGAAAAAGCAATTAGAAAAGAAAAACCCGATATTCTAGGAATGAGCAATTACCCTTGGAATTATAATTTAGGTTTAACTTTTTTTAATCTTATAAAGAAAGTTTCGCCTAATACTATTACAGTCATGGGCGGTCCAAACATTCCATTAAACGATGAAGATAGAACTCAATTTATTTTAAAAAATCCTCTAATAGACTTTTATGTCTATTTGGAAGGTGAGGAGGCGTTTTCTAACTTGGTAGAGAGAGTTTTTGAGTATAGAGGCAACATAGAAAAGATGAAACTTGATCCAATTAATGGAATTGTACATAGGATTGATGATAAAAATTTAATTAAGGGTTTATGGTTAAAACGAAGAACTAATTTAGACGAAATACCTTCACCGTACCTCGGTGGCTTTATGGATAAATTCTTTGATGGAAAATTGAGCCCAATGCTTGAGACAAATAGAGGGTGTCCGTTTACATGTACCTATTGTCACGAGGGCCATTCATTAATCACAAAAGTAAATTATTTCTCAACGGATAGAGTTTTTGCCGAATTAGATTATATTGGTGACAGAGTACCAAAGTCAGTTTCACATTTGATGTTTTGTGATCCTAATTTTGGAATGTATGAACGTGATCTTTCGATTTGTGAACATATTTCAAAACTTCAAGAAAAGAAAAATTATCCTAGATATATTTTTGCATCAACTGGCAAAAACCGAAAAGACAGAATAGCTGAGGCTATAAGTAAATTAAACGGGTCTTTAAAATTTTGGCTTTCAGTTCAAAGCATGGATAAAGAAGTATTAAAAAATATAGAAAGATCGAATATTAAATTAGATGTGATGACAGGTTTAGCTGTTTCTTATTCTAAACTTGGTTTACCAAGTTTTTCTGAAATAATTATTTGTTTGCCTGGAGAAACATTAAAAAGTCATTTAAATTCTTTATCTACTCTTCTAGACAGCGGTGTTGGAGCAATTACAACCTATAATCTGATGCTTTTAAATGGAACTGAAATGAACACTAAAGTTCAAAGAGAAAAATTTGGTTTAAAAAGTCATTTCAGGGTAATACCAAGAGATTTTGGAAGGCTGGAGCAAGGAGATATTTCAGCCGAAATTGAAGAAATAGTTACTTCTACTAATCATATGAGCTTCGAAGAGTATGTGGAGGGAAGAATATTTCATCTTTTAATTCAAATTATTTTTAACAATGAAGTTTTTTCTCCCTTTTTTAAATTGATGAAACAAAGAAAAATACCAATTATGAATTTTTTTAAGAAGTTAAAAACTGAAATTGAATTTTCACCACAAAGTCTTAAAAATTTAGTAAGTAATTTTAAAGATGATACGCATAACGAATTATGGAGCAGTGAAAAAGAATTATTAGACCATGTAAAAAAAGAGGAAAATTATAAAAAGTTGTGCGAAGAAACTTTAGGCCATAATCTTCTCCAAACTTATAACGCTAGAGCAATTAAACTTTTACCTGAGTGGAATAATTTTATTTTTGAAATATTTAAAGATACATTGGAATACAATGGAAATGATCTTGACAAGCAAGATATGATTAACGAGATTAATGTTTACTGCTTAAATAGGCTACATAATATTTGGGGTGAGAACAGAACACTTAATAACCCATTTTTTAATTTCAAATATGATATTTCATCGTGGATGAATAGTGAGAAAGAATTAGAACTTACTGAATTTAAATTTAACTCTCCAACAAGAATTGACTTTAAATTTTCTAAACAACAAAACACTGATATTTCAGACAACATAAAGCGTTTTGGTAATACCCCTACAGGTATTGGGAGAATTATTGTAAAAATGGGCATGGTTAGTAAAGTTCTGAGACAGCCACTTGTATCATTAGACTAGATTTTAAGGGTTTATTCATACTAATTTTAAATTGAGAATTTCAATTAAAAATGAAAAAAATAATTTTAACTTTGAAATTAATTTTAAGATCAAAATTTATTTTTAAAACACCAGAAAAACACGATCTGATAATTTTTGATGAAACTTCGGTTTTTGATTTAAGCATTTGTCTTTCAAAATTAAACTTTTTTGTATTGCAAACTAGACCAGAAAGTATGAATAAAATTTATTTTTCATATGAAATTTTAAAAAAAATTTTTAAAAATTATTTTAAAGGAAATTTATTTACCGTATATTTAATTTCTTTGATTGAATTGATAAGGCCAAAAGTTGTGATCACCAATATTGATAATTCATTTAAGTTTTCTGATGTTGCAAGAATTCTCGAGGAAAAAACTAATTTTATAGCTATTCAAAATGCTACTAGAGGTGATTTATTAGACTTTGATTATCTATATAAAACCAAAAAAATAAAACATAATTTTCTCAAAAAATTGTATATTCCAAATCTTTATTGTTTTGGAGATTATGAACGAGATCTTTATCGGCAACTTGATATCAAAGT
>CAYPWN010000059.1:0-8198 GCA_964414525.1 uncultured Candidatus Poseidoniales archaeon
TTTTCCAGGAAGTCAGGGCCCTACCAGAACAGATGCCCAAGGAATGGTCGGAGCCAGAGGGCTACGAGGTGATATGGCATCCGGCCCAGAAGAAGGGATACTCGGGAGTCATGTCATGCTCGAGAATCGGGATGAATGAGATTGAGAGGGGGATTGACACTGAATTGGATGAGACAAGGGATCCTGAGGGCAGGGTTTTGGTCACCAAACACGGAGTACTAAGTTGCGTTAACATGTATCTCCCTAACGGATCCTCTGGTCCTGAAAGGCAGCAGTACAAGGACCAATGGCTTGAGGACATGCTCGAATGGAGCCAGAAATTCATTGATTCAAGCGAACCATCATTGCTCTGTGGGGATCTTAACATTGCCCACACAGAGGATGACATTTGGGACCCAGTAGGTAACAAGCGAACGTCCGGATTCTTGGAGCACGAGAGGGAGTGGTTCGACAGAATGCTTGGATCTGGATGGCACGATTTGTTGAGAATCCACGTAGGCCAGATCAAGGGCCCATACTCCTGGTGGTCTAACTTCAGAAGGGCTAGGGAGAGGGACAGGGGTTGGAGGATAGATTACGTACTCGCGAACGACGCCGCAAGACATCTGATGAGTTCCGCGGAGATCATGAGGGAGGGGGGACTAGTGATCTCTGACCACGCTCCCGTAATCGTGGACCTGGACCTCTAATCGCTCCCGTAGGGAGCGAAATATGCAAGAACGAGGAAAACGAGACCTTTCAAGTGGTGCACTAGGAGGGGTCGTCATGGCGGATGTGCTAACTAGTCGCCTTGAGACAATCCTACCAGGTGGAAGAGGCGTCTGGGTCCCGATGGATCACAGCGCTTCATCCTTCCCAGAGGAAGGCTTGGAGGATCCAGAATCCTCAGTCGATGCGGCTATCGAGGGAGGTGCCGATGCCATAGTTCTCCAGAAGGGAGCAATGACCTACCATTCTTCCAGAACAGGTTGGAATCGGTTCGTATGCCACACTTCTGTTTCAACAGTCCATGGGGGGGAAGACTCGCAGGACAAGGTACTGATAGCCACTGCCTCGGAATGTCTCTCGAGAGGTGCTACCGCAGTCTCAGTGCAAGTAAATCTGGGAGATCCAGCAGAATCTGAAATGATTCAGAGGCTCGCATCAATTACCACCGAATCCTACTCACATGATATCCCAGTACTCGGAATGTTCTACCCCCGGGGGCCGAATTTAACCTTGGACCCGGACGATATCACTGGCGGGGTAGCACATGGGGCCCGGCTGGCATGGGAGATGGGTTGCAATGTCGTTAAGGTTCCGTGGACGGGGTCCGAGGAATCGTTCAAGATTGTAACTTCCTCGGTTCCAATTCCGGTTCTGGTCTCTGGTGGGCCCAGGAAGATTTCCTTCCCAGAGGTCCTAGATTTTGTCGGTAAATCACTCAATGCTGGAGGGTCCGGGGTTTGCATAGGCAGGCAAGTCTTCGGGGCTGAGGACCCGGCTTCCCACATTAGAGCCCTTAGGGCAATGGTACACGATGGGGCTAACTCTCACGATGCTTCAAGGCTGCTGAGGTGAAAAATTGCAGATATGGGTTGACACTACGACAGGTATGGAATCTGACTCAAACCTTGTTAGCAGGACGTGGCCAGAGGAATCTGGAGGCGTTTCGGAAGTTCAAATCGACGACGAATCTGGCCAGCAAGCAGCCTCCTCACTCATCGGAAAGGTCCCTTGGGTGTTGGTCAGGTGCTCAAATTGGAAAATGGTACCACTGGAAAATCTTGTTGCTGAATCAAGGGGCACGGGGACTCGTATTGCTGTAGCAATTGAGAAAGAAATCGAGCTGGTTGGTGCGGCTTTCGCACTAGAGGCTGGGGTCGATGCTGTCCTAGTTCCTAGCAACTTGGTCGCCCCGGCAGCAAAAATATCCGAGGAGAAGATCGAGATCGAGGTTTCGGAAAGGCAGTCTGAACCCTTGGTAGCAGAGGCGAAAGTCATCTCCATTGATGCGGTAGGTGTGGGAGAAAGGGTGTGTGTCGACCTAACTAGGAGGTTGAAACTTGGCCAGGGCATGGTGCTAGGATCTAATTCGGGATTGCTTTGCTTGGTTCACGGGGAAACAATATCCTCAGAATTCGTACCAACTAGGCCATTTAGGGTCAACGCGGGGGCTATTCACTCATATGCACTAATGTCCGATGGCAAAACCAAGTACCTTAGCGAATTGAACTCAGGAGACGAGGTTGCAATAGCTTCAGAGGAAGGGACTTACGAGAAAGCCACAATAGGACGCCTCAAGATAGAGCATAGACCTCTGCTGATGATCAGATATTCCACTCCCGACTCTCAAGGACAGATTGTAGTACAGCAGGCGGAGACTGTAAGGATGGTTTCCTCCGAAAAGGAAGTGATATCTGTAACAGACCTAGAACCAGGGGATAGGATTTCAGTCATTATTGACAATAGGGCAAGGCACATCGGGATGGCAGTAGACGGCGGGGTGGTCGAAAAGTGAAAACACTTAGCATGGGAAAGGCAAACGGCGCGATCTCAATCCTGCACTCATTGGGGCTGGGAAAGGGAAGCTCAATTGGAATAGAACTCATTACCTCAGTCTCGATTGTTGGTGAGAAGACGGAAGTAAAGGGAGATTACCATAATCTGCTGGGTGCAGTCGAATCATGTTGGAGAAATGAGGGCTTTCCGATACCACGAGATTTCGGCTGGGAGGTGCAAAGCAGCATCCCCATCGGGCAGGGTCTCAAGTCTAGCTCGGCCCTAGCTTCAGCGGCCTTCAGGGCATTGGACAAATTTGCTTGGACCGGCCTTTCCGTTTCCGAGTTGGCAGACCTTTCCGTAAAGTCCCAACGTGAAGCTGGTTGTACTGTAACTGGAAGCATGGATGACACGTGGGCCTCCTTGGATGCCGGTTGGAAGTTGGTCGACCCAAAACTCGATGCTTTGGGTTCAGTCATCCTCCAAGGGGAAATAGAACAGGATCTGGCAGTTCTCCTCGCTATACGTGGGAGGAGGAAAGCGCAGATTTCGGGAGAGTCATTTCTAGAACAGAGAAACATCTTCGAGAGGGCTCTCGCATCAGTGATGTCCGGTTCACCTCTGGAGGCTCTCTCTACCAATGGAATGGCTGTCGCATCTGCAACAGATGACTATGAGGCACTAAGGATGAGCAACTCTCTAATCGCATCGGGGGCAATAGCCTCGGGCATCAGTGGTTCAGGCCCATCGCTGGCAGTAGTCTGTTTCAATGAGGACAAGGAATCGCTGGCAAGCAAAATCTCGGAGATGGGATTGCAGGTAATCTCTACTAGGTTCGTAACCCCTGAGTCTGTTTTCGAGGAGGCATTCTGATGAGCATGGAGCTTGGAGAACAGTTGAAGGTCACACTATTTGGAGAGAGTCATGGAAAGTGTGTCGGGGCCTTGGTGGAAGGGATACCTCCCGGGACTCCGATAGACCCTGTGGCACTTTCACGCGATCTGGCTATGAGAAGGCCCGGAAGGAGGGGTATGTCTGCCAGGGCCGAGCTAGATGATTGCGAGATACTCTCCGGGGTCCACGAAGGGAAGGCAACAGGATGGCCGATCCTCATGGTTACCAGAAACTCAGACGCTAGACCCGCAGACTACGAATTTCTGCCAGAACATCCCAGACCAGGTCATGCTGACATGGTTGAATCGATAAGGTCGGGGGGTTCCTATGACCCGAGAGGAGGTGGATCTCAATCAGCTAGGCTAACCCTTGGATTAGTTGCCGCGGGAAGCCAAGTTAGGGCTATTCTGGAAAAAGCTGGATGGTCTTGCCATGCACACCTTAGAAGCGTAGGCGAAATCACGGCGCGTCCTCTAATCCAACTCGAGAGAGCACAGGCTCCCGAAGAAGGGTCAGAAATGTCTAGGCTGAATTGCCGGGATGCAGAAGCGGCCTCAGATATGTCGGATTTTATCGAGAAAGTCCGCAGAGAAAGGGACTCTATTGGTTCATCTGTAGAATTGGTCATTGAAGGCCTCCCCATCGGCGTTGGAGAGCCATGGTTTGATGGAATAGAACCGTCCCTAGCTAGAGGGATGATGGCAATCCCGGGAGCCAGAGCAGTAGAATTCTCCAACGGTTTCAAGTCTTCAATTATGAGGGGGTCCGAGAACAATGACATGTGGGGGCCGGGGAAACAGTCACCTTCGCTGGAGGGATCAGAGACAGGTGAAGCGGACGGGGCTTTGGGCGGTAGGTCAACTGGAGCACCAATCTGTGTAATTGTCCACTTCAAGCCCCCAAGTAGTATCCCAAGGGAGCAATTCACTCTTCACCTGCCAAGCAACGAAAAGAGGACTTTGAAGGTTGGAGGGCGGCACGATCCAGTAATTGGGCCCAGGGCCGCCCCTGTTGTGGAAGCTGTCGCGATGCTTGTGATTTGCGATCTCGGAATGCTTGGCGGGTTCCTGTAGCTCAGGACTGACTTTCTAGGTACTGCTGAATTCTCAATGGGAGGTTTATGGCGAACATTGAGGCGATCACGATGAAAACGAGTATTGTGCCAAGGGCCACTCCGTAAACACTGGTCAACTCTACGCTTTCCTCGAGCCTATTGGCCGCCACAGGATCCAGAATTCCGACGAATAGTGGGACGATGAAGTTGATGAATAGAGTTAGCATGGCCACTATGGCCGCTACTGCAGGGGTGAATCCCAGAGCCTTCCTGTATCTGCCAGAGATGCTGTTGACGTTCATCACGTACACCTCTCCAGTCCTGATTGAGGTGTCAAGCATTGAGAACCTGATCACTCCGCTAGAGATTTCCATATACACAACAAGGCTTACTGCATAGAGAATTAGTAGAAGTTTTTGCAGAACCTCACTCTCGGGCAGGAAGCTTAGCCCGAACTCAACCTTGCTACCAGCGAAACGAATTGTCACAATAATTAGCGCAACGTACGAAGCGAGAATCGCTCTTTGGTCCCTCTGGTATATTCCGTAAAAACCACCTACTAGTCCGATTAAGATTAGGAGTAAGTGAACCCATAGTCCTAGGAAGGCTACTCCAATCATGTTGGTAACAGTAAACCAAGCCGTGCCGGATACCGGGGTAAGCATGAAAGTTAAGAAGCAAAGAACCAACAAGGAAGCTGATGCCCACATCTGGAGGGTAAGGACCATTCTATTCGGAGATACGAACTCCCTGTTCACTAAGACCGGACCACCAAAAATCGTCTCAATCCAACTTGGAATCGCAGCCTCTGGTACCGCGTCGTCGGGAATCCCAGTCTCTCTCTTGATTGTTCCAGCCGCCTTCTTCCTACTAGGTGCCGAAGATCTTACCACCTTGCCTTCGTAGAGATGGGAAGTGTCTACTGGTCCCTTGCTCTGCTCTTCTGCCATGATTTCACCTCAGAAACCTCTTGCCCCGGCTAGAGCAGTGAATAGAAGCATGTCCGGCTCCCAGTCCATCACGTAGGCACCCAAGCCTCTTAACTCGGTCATTAGAATGTCCCGCTCGGTCTTGAGTACCTCGTACCCCGTTCTGTCGATCCTCCTGGCGTCGAACTCGAACTCAAGGCTACTGGGCGACAAGACGGTCACCTCGAAGCTCCTTGCCCTAAGGTCCCTCACAGCGTCAATTATGGTTGGATCATCCTCAAGTGGTGACAGAATTATTATCGGACTGCCCCTATGGATGTGAGGCATAATTCTATTGGTCACGATCTTGAGAGGTGTGTTACCCTTTGCCATTGCTCCAGCCAGCTTGGTTAGGATGATGTACAACTGCTTCTTCCCCGTATCCCTGTCAACCGAGACAATCTCGTCACCGTAAACAACTACTCCGACAGAGTCCCTCCTAGAAAGGAAGTACTGTGTCAGACTAGCAGCAGCTCTGGTACTGAATACCAAGGAGTTCCTGCTAACCGGACCGGTCTCGCTAACAGACCTACTGTCAACAATGATAATCACGTCGCTAACTGCATCCCTTTCAAACTCATTTACCATCATCTTTCCGTCTTGCCTTGCTGTAGCCTTCCAGTTGATCTTCCTCATTGGGTCTCCAGGGAGGTATTCCCTGAGGTTGTAGAAGTTTGACCCCTCTCCGGGATTCCTGATGTTGACGGCACCGGTGAAAATCTTTGGAACCCTGCTCTTGATCATGGCGTCCTTGATGTCCTCCATCTTCGGGAAAACAAGGAAGTCATCGTAGAGTTGGATCTCTCTCTCATTGTGGAACAGCCCCAGCTCGTCTTGGACCCGAATACAAACTGGCCCTACAGAGTAGAACCCCCTCAGCGGCGTCTCTATCGTGTACGAGATTTCCGTCTCTCTGTTGGGTCCGATCTCCATAAGAACGTAGTTAGCGCCTTTCTTGATCCTCATCACTTCTGGCACGCGATCCCTTAGTTCCAGAACCTTCGCGGTGTTGGATCTGTTCTGAATCCTTAGGGTTACGTCAATCTCTCCATCTTCGAAGACTCTGGAGGAGGAAGTCTTCCTCATAGCCACAATGCTCTGAAGCTGAACTCCTTCGTCCATAGTAGCGTCATCCACCCTCCTTCCCGTGGAAGCCACATCACCATGAGCAGTCCTCAGCGCCGCCCAAGTAAGGAATGAAAGAAGAACTACCGCAACTGTCACAAGCTGCTGATTGCGCAGAACCAGTCCGAGCAGGTACATCGCTACAGACAGCGATGCAAACATCGCTGATTTCCGGCTCCAGGCCATTCTCCCACCTCTGCATCACTCAGACGGTCGGCACGTTTGCTGCATTCTTCCCGTGAAGGATGTCTCGAATGATCTCTCCGTTTTCCAATCCCTTGATTTGATGCTCAGGCTTCAGTATTATTCTGTGGGCTACCGCCAACTCGGCAACCGACTTCACGTCGTCCGGGGTAACGAAGTCCCTCCCCCTCATGGCAGCTACCGCCCTGCTCGTCTTGAGAAGCGCTTGAGAACCACGAGGAGATGAACCGACCAGAACTCTAGGATCTTCCCTAGTCCTAGCCACTATGTCAACCATGTACTCCCTGACGGACCTATCCACGTAGACTTCCTCACAAGATTGCTGCATCTTTACTACGATACTTGGATCCGTTATGCTATTCACGTCCACTTCGTCCTTCTTCCGGTCAATCCTTCTCTGAAGAATCTCGTTCTCATCTGCCCTATCCGGATAGCCAACCATCATCTTCATCATGAATCTGTCAAGCTGAGCTTCTGGAAGGGGATATGTACCCTCTTGTTCCACTGGGTTCTGTGTAGCCATTGTCAGGAAAGGGGCCGGCAACTTGTGAGTAATTACTCCGATGGTGACTTGCTTTTCCTGCATGGCCTCAAGCAGAGCAGCTTGGGTCTTCGGGGGCGCTCTGTTTATTTCGTCTGAAAGAAGCAGATTACAGAAAATAGGCCCAGGCTTGAATGTAAACTCGCCCTTCTTTGCATCATAGATGTTAGTACCAGTAATGTCGGCAGGAAGAAGATCTGGGGTGAATTGTACACGCTTGAAGTCGCAACCTAGCGCATCGGCGAAAGTATTTGTCATCAATGTCTTGGCCAATCCTGGAAAGTCCTCGAAAAGCAGGTTTCCGTTAGAAAGGATGTCCACCATCACGTTGTCAATAACGTGTGACTTCCCTATGATCACCTTCTGTACTTCTGTGCTAATTGCCTGCCCCATTGCACCTGTGGCAGACAAAACCTCGTCTATCTTGCTCGATCCACGCGCTTCTTGGGCCTTCTTGGCCAATACCGCATCGTGTCCACCCGAACCGGGCGTTTGCATCCCCTTTGCTGGTTGTGTTTCGCTCATTTTCATCTCTCCAATTTTCAATTATTTTTTCCCCATCGCCTGATAGCCTGCATCAGCTTGCGCAACTCTTGGGGCGTGTACGTCCGGCTTTGGCTATAAGCCAATTCCACGAGCCGCGGATCTCCTATCATTGCCTGAACTTCGGGAGGAGGTCTCTGAGCCATCTCATCTCGAGTAAGGTCATGATGAATTCTAACTTTGGTAAGCAGTGCTCTTCGGACCCTATCCCTATACGTTCCAGGGTCTAGTTTCTCTGGCCTTTGGTTAAATTTCGTAAGGTCGAACACGTGTCTCCAGTTTTCCTTCTCAGGCACCACCATCATTGCTACAAGAAGCAGCAATCCGACATTCAGAACCACCAACCACTTTAGAAACTCGTTAGAAGTGAGGAGAACCACCGTGCCCA
>CAYPWN010000060.1:0-8108 GCA_964414525.1 uncultured Candidatus Poseidoniales archaeon
GTTAACAGGGGGGGAAGCTCCCCCATGTGCGGAACCCCCTGTTGCTCCCACCTGACATATTCGGCCCAGATTTCTTCTCATATTACGCGGAGCTTGGAGCTTCAGATAGTTCACGAACTAGGCCCAATCATTTTCTCCGGTCTTACCCACTCGTCGAATTGTTCATCTGTTAGCATGCCCATCTGGATAGCACTCTGCCTAAGTGTAAGCCCGTTCTCGTGTGCATTCTTAGCAATCTTGGCAGCATTGTCATACCCAATGTGCGGGTTTAGCGCAGTAACTAGCATTAGAGAGTTCTCCAGATGTTCTGAGATCTGGTCCTCGTTGGCCTGCAAGCCCGAAACGCACTTGTCGGAGAAGGAGATGCAGGTATCGGAAATTAGCCTGACACTGTGCAGAAAGTTGTAAATCATCATCGGCTTATACACATTTAGCTCAAAGTTACCCTGACTACCGCCCATGGAAATTGCAGTGTGGTTTCCGATTATCTGACAGCAAACCATCGTCATGGCCTCGGACTGGGTTGGATTGACCTTGCCTGGCATGATGCTAGAGCCGGGCTCGTTAGCGGGAAGCGCCAGCTCGCCGAACCCGCACCTGGGCCCCGAACCCAGCCACCTGATATCATTGGCTATCTTCATGAGTGAAACTGCTAGTGTGTTTAGGGCGCCGGAGGCAGCAACTATCGCATCATGAGATGCGAGTTGTGCAAACTTATTCTCAGCACTGACGAAAGGGAGGTTTGTCTTGTCTGCAATATTTTCGGCCACGATATTCGCGAAATCTGGGTGTGTGTTCAGACCTGTTCCAACTGCGGTGCCTCCGAGTGCTAGTTCGAATAGATCTACCAATGAGGATTGTATTCGAACAAGGTCAGCATCTAGCATAGAGACGTAGGCACCGAACTCCTGTTCGAGTGTTAGGGGAACCGCGTCCATTAGGTGGGTTCTTCCTATCTTGACTATTCCAGAGAACTCTGCCGACTTAGCTGAGAGTTCGGATCTAAGTTTTTCAATTGCTGGAATAAGGACGTGCTGGACCTGCTCGGCAGCTGCTATGTGCATTGCAGTGGGGAACGTGTCGTTGCTTGACTGGGCCAGGTTAACGTGGTCGTTCGGATGAATGGGGGTCTTGCTGCCTAGCTCCCCCCCAGTCATCTCAATTGCTCTGTTAGCAATCACCTCGTTTGCATTCATGTTCGTCTGTGTACCCGAACCTGTCTGCCAAATCCTTAGCGGGAAGTGGGGATCAAGGGAACCCGAGATAACCTCATCACATGCCTTGGATATCACATCCCCTACTTCCGAATCTAGAGTTCCGAGTTCCACGTTTGTGTGTGCCGCAGACTGTTTTAGAATTCCGAAAGCCCGGATTATGGCCCTAGGCATAGTATCCTCACCGATGTCGAAATTGACTAAGGATCTGGCAGTCTGGGCACCGAAGTACCTGTCCGATGGGACCTGGATCTCACCCATGGTGTCCTTCTCAATCCTGACTTTTCCTTTGGTTCCCTTCGGATTCCTTGGCTCGGGTGGCTTCGTATTACTTTGAGGGGTCTGCTTGCCTGAGAGAGATTTCTCTATCATATCTGATATTGTGGCTGACCTTCCCCCCTGGCGGCCCTTGCCAACTCTTGCATCCAGTCTTTTTGCTAGATTCTCAGGTATACTCACTGTGATTATCCTACGGTCACCCGCACGGTGCTTTGCCATATCAATTCTATTAATTAGTTATTAATAAATATTATCCGTTTCAGTCTCAGGCTCTTTCTACCTTGATAATCTTCTGAGGAGTTTGGGGCCTGTCACCGGGAGCCGTTGGAGTCGATTCGATTGCCCTAACAACCTCCATGCCTTTGGCTACCTCGCCGAATACCGCATGATTTCCGTCTAGCCATGGTGTCGGTACTGTCGTTAGGAAGAACTGAGATCCTCCCGTATTCGGTCCTGCGTTGGCCATTGAAAATATTCCTGGCTTGTCGTGCCTCTTTGAGAGTGCTGATCTTTCGCAATCTATCTTCCATCCTGGTCCTCCCGTTCCTGCCCTGCCGTTATTGGGATCTCTCGAATGTGGGCATCCTCCTTGGATCATGAAATCCTTGATTACACGGTGAAAATGCAATCCGTCGTAGTACCCGTCATCGACTAACTTGAGGAAGTTGCCTGTGGTTTCCGGGCATTCATCCGTGAAGAGTAAGATGTCTATTTCTCCGGCAGTTGTTGTCATCCTTACATATGTCATGAGTGAAAGCGATGGTTCCAAGTCCAATATGGTATCCTTGTTCATACTACGCTACAGTTGAGCCTGGGAGAGTTCCCTCAGGTAGTTCAAGGAGCCTCACTGTGCCATCCGGATCCAGTGAACCCAAAACCAAGAACTGCGATACGAATCCTGTAGGCAATGTCTTCTCTCCCAGATTAATCGCTGCTACCACATCCCTACCTATTAGCTGGGCCCGAGAGTAATTTGTTATCTGGGCCGAGCTCCAAAGCTTGCCTACTATTGGACCGAAGTCGACCCTGATCTTGTAGGATGGCTTGCGCATCTCTGGAAACTCCTGGACCTCGTCAATAACTCCCGTTCTCATGTCCACGGAGAAGAACTCCCCTATTCCGATATACTCCTTCCTACCAAGCTTGGTTGGGTGGTAGGGCTGCTTCTCAGTATCTATCTCATGCTGCCCCATAAGCTCAACCAACTATTTCTGACTTTACGGTCAGTGGGACTAGAGGGATTCCTGCCCCTTCGAACGCCTCGGAACCTCCCTCTTCACGATCTAGGATAGTGATGCAAGCGGCAACCTCGCACCCCATATCCATCAGGCGGCCAGCCGCCTTCAGGGCCGAGCCTCCAGTAGTCGTCACATCCTCTAAGAGAGCTACTCTTGTTCCCTGCTCCAAACTGGAACCCTCAATTCCTGGAGGGTTTCCAGTCTTCCTCCCGCCCCTTCCCTTGGGTTCCTTCCTTACTAAGAAGCCCCGAAGAGAAGATCCTCTGCCGGCCTTTGCAATTGCGATTCCTGTTAGGGGTACTGCTCCCAGCTCCAAACCACCAACTGCATCGACCCCTCCGATTTTTTCGACTGAGGCGTGAATCAACACTCCCAGAAGATGGGCACACTCTGGATCCATCATAACTGGCTTCATGTCGAAGAAGTGATTGCTCAGTCTCCCGCTTGCCAGAGAAAACGGCTCCTCAGAGTACAGGTATGCAAGATTACGGATCCTATCTACGAGTCTTTCTCTCGCTTCATGCACGGAAGTCGACGTCATTCTACCTGTCTTGGCCTAGACGGAGTCGGATGAAGGTTACCTTTCACGGAGGGCATTTCACCACGGATGGCGGTCAATGTTCTTGGACGGCCTACAACTAGTGCATTGTGCAATAGCGGAGGCGAGCCATGCCCATTAACCAAAAAGTCGCTGAAATAGACATCGAGAGGATGGAAAGAGAGAGGTCCTCCTACGAAGATTGGCTAGACGAGAAGATCGAGGAAGCGTACAGTTTTGCTTTGGAAGCGAAAGAAAAGGGGCTCGACTTCTCAAATTCAATCGAGATACCAAGAGCGTCAGATTTGGCCAGCAGAACTGAGAAGCTTCTCGAAGACCCGTACCTATACACGGATCCGGTCCGTCGCGATAAGCCGCCGTTGGAAATAGAGAGGCAGTTGAGAGATCTACTCTCGAGCCATGACAGGGAAACTGCTGCAATAATGATCGCTGTTTCAGTGACAAAAGAGATGCACTCGAAGACTGGTGATAGGAGGAGGTCGATAGACTCTGGACTGAGGGTTGGCCTAGCGGTACTCACCGAAGCTGTGCTAGTGGCCCCGTTGGATGGAATCGGGGAAGTAAGGATAATGAACAATTCAGACGGTTCTGAGTTCCTATCCATAGACTTCTGCGGACCCATAAGGGCAGCAGGTGGAACAGCCCAGGCACTGGGTGTATTGATTGGTGATATCCTCAGAAGAGAGATGGGGGTAGGCAGGTACTTGCCCACAGTTCCTGAAGTGGAGAGGGTGAAGGAAGAGTTCGGCCTTTACCGAATGAATCTCCAATACAAACCCCCTCCTGAGGAGACCGATTTGATCGTAAATGCTTGTCCGGTTATGATTAATGGCGAAGAGACGGAGAGGATGGAGTGTGCCGGTTACAAGGAAGTCAGGAACATAGTCAACGAGAACGGCTCCTACAGAACAAGAGTCCGAGGAGGGGTAATGCTAGTAATTGGAGAGGGTCTTTGTCTAAAGGCACCGAAGATTCAGACGCACACGGAGAGGCTTAATGTCCCGGGTTGGGATTTCATTTCCAAGTTCGCAGAAAAGAAGGAGGGATCGGATTCGAATGGATTCGAAACAAAGAGGAGGGTGATTCCAAAGGAATACAGATACATGGGGGACGTAATTGCTGGAAGGCCAGTCTTTGGTGAACCCCGGGAGCCTGGAGGTTTCAGACTAAGATACGGGAGGAGCAGGGCTACTGGGCTAGCTGCTGCAGGTCTAAACCCAGTAACCATGGAGGCCATGGGAGGGTTCCTTTCTGTGGGTACTCAGATGAAGATCGAGGGGCCAGGGAAGGCCTGCGCTGTGACTCCGTGCATAGAGATTGACGGTCCGAAGATTCTTCTGAATGACGGGTCTTTCCTTGACGTTAGAACAAGTGAGGAATGGAGGGAGCACAAGGAAAAGGTGGATTGCATATGGGATTCGGGCGAGATTCTTCTCGGATATGGCGAGTTTCTAGAGAACAACAAGACGCTTGTTCCTTCATCTTATTCAATCGATTGGTGGGCTGCCGACGTAGCAGAGTCAATAGATTCTCTAGAGAAGGTAGCTTCCTTCGCAGAAATAATTGGAATTCCACGGAATGAGATGCCAAAGGGCTTGCCTTTCAATGGAGCAATAAAACGAGGGGGAGAGGATCCTCTGGAGAGGTCTTGGAGGAGAAGAGACTGGATTTCATACCTGAAGGGATTGGTTCCGAATTGGGACCAAATATGCGTGATATGCGAGAAGTTTGGGGCGGCCGTCCCCCCTCCATGGAATCTTTGGTGGTCAGATCTGCCAATTCAGTTCTTGCCGGGATTGGTGGAACATATTCTACAAGAAGGAGGTATTGAGGGCTCCTCACTAAGGATCAGAGGGGTTGTAGAGGGTTGGCCATTCTCACTAGATGACGAAGCCCTTGGAATTGGTTCTCCTGTGATGGGTGAGTGGCCAAGGTGGACCGAGGTTAATCGGCATGGCTTGGTAAAGTCCTCGCTAATGACTCTAGGCCTGAGTCATTACCACGACGGAGGCGACATCGTGGTGCCCAGCCATTGGGAGGCTCTTATCGATGGTCTAGGCCTTGAGGCTTCTCAGGATCAAATTAGAATGAGGTTCGATTCCAGTGGTTTAGTCTCTGAGATTACTGAAAGAGTATCTGCCAATAGAGAAGGTCTCAGAAGTGAGCATAACTTGGAGGGTCTTTCCGAAGAAGCACGGAGACTGACGGCGAAACTGGATGACTACAGGGTTGAGAGATCCCTTCAAGTGGTAAGGAAGGCATCGAAGCTACCTAGATGGGAAGACGCCGTGCCCTGTAGAGTCGGCTCTAGGATGGGTAGGCCTGAGAAATCCGGGATCAGAGAGATGAGTCCCCGAGTTCATGCAATCTTCCCAATTGGGGAGAGCGGGGGGCCCCAGAGGCTAGTGTCCGAGGCTTCATCCAGAGGAGTCATCAGAGTGGATGTCGGCCCAAGGGTATGCCATTCTTGCGGACGCCAAACCCCTCACCTTACCTGTCACCACAGACCTGACCCAAAAAATCCTGTAGCATGTGGAGGGCGGACCTCTAGTTCTCCAAGGAAGAGGAGAGGAAGGAGGAAAGGTGAGAGGACTGCTATTGAGCTTGCCCCCATTTTGGAGGTAAAGAGAAGGAGCTTGGGGCTAGATAGGCTGCCTGAGAAGATCAAGGCTGTGAAGGGGCTTTTTTCTGAGGATCAGACACCAGAACCCCTGGATAAAGGGATTCTGAGGGCTCTGCACGGGGTTTCGGTATTCAGGGACGGGACTTCAAGGTTCGACATGAGCGATGTCCCGGTCACTCACTTCAGTCCTTCCGAGATAGGGACTAGGTGGAAGAGTCTGGTCAAGCTGGGTTACACCCATGATGTAAGGGGCTCCCCTCTGAAAAACGATAGTCAAATCCTGGAGTTGTTACCTCAGGACTTCATACCATCTAGTCTTGCTTCTGAGCACCTTCTATCCACCTGTAATTTTGTGGACGACTTGCTAGTGAGGTTCTACGGGACAAGGCCGTTCTATAGTGCTAATTCTCCTGAGGACATTGTAGGGCACATTGCAATCGGTCTTGCCCCTCATACCTCGGGAGGGGTTGCTTGCCGCATTATTGGTTGGACCGATGCATCCGCAGGATACGCGCACCCCCTATTCCACGCTGCAAAGAGAAGGAACTGCGATGGAGACGAAGACAGCATCATGATGCTGATGGATGGTCTTCTGAACTTCACCCAATCCATCCTACCTGCAAACAGAGGAGGTAGGATGGATGCTCCATTAGTACTTACAACTCGTCTTAACCCGAGCGAGATAGACAAAGAAGCACTCAATGTCGACTGCTCTTGGGATTACAGGAGAGACTTCTTCGAAGCGACTTTGGATCAGCCTCACTCCAAGGAAGTTAGGGGTTTGGTAGACATTGTAGAAGGGAGGCTTGGGATGATTGGCGAAATCAGGGGCTATGGTTGGACCCATGACTCTGGGCCACTAGATGCGGGCCCAAAGAACTCGTCATACAAGACACTAGTTACCATGAAGGACAAACTTGACAGCCAGTTGGAGCTAGGCAGAGTCCTCAGACCTGTTGGAGTGAGGGGGGTGGCAAAGCAGGTCATTGAGTCCCACTTCCTTCCCGACATGAGGGGTAACCTGATGGCATTCACCAGACAGAAAGTAAGGTGTGTAAAGTGTGGAGAGTCATACAGAAGAGTCCCACTTGCAGGAAAATGCATCAAGAAAGATAGTGGGGGTTCCGGTGCGTTCTCTACCTCTGGAGGAGATGGATCGACATGCGGGGGGAACGTGATTCTGACGGTTTCCAAGGGAAACGTCGAGAAGTACATTCAGATTACAGAGGAAGTGATGGACCATTACGGCGTTGATGATTACACAAAGCACAGGGTCGGCTGGATGTCTTCAAGCGTTGATTCTCTGTTCAACAACGACAGGGTCACGGTGATGACCCTGGAAGACTTCATCTAATCAGCAATGCTATTGGGTCTCCAAGAAGCACTAGTGGTCCAATTGCTAAGAATAGGTAAACTATGAAGGGGTGCTTCCTAGCTACCCAAACACTCTCTACGCCTAGATCCTTTAGCTTGTCCAGTTCTAAGTTGTCGACTGAGGAAGACTTGCGAGAGGGGAGGATCCGGTTTACTACAATTGGTTTTCCTTCATCCTCAATGACCTCGGTAAGAATCCAAGAGGGGGTTTCATCGAGTTCCGATATGGGCCTCCTAGTAGCGTGCCATGCCATCTTAATATCTGAAATTGAATCTATCTTCCCCTTTGTCGCATTCTGGATAAAAATCACGGGAGGTGCAAGAAGGAATGCTCCACCAGCCCACACAAACATGGCCATTGAAGGGGGGATTCTGAATATCGCCTCATCTTCAAACTGATACATCTGTTCCGGCAAGAATGCCCATGAAGGGAACATTAGGGTGGCGAGAATCAGTGCCTTCACGTCTGCGCCCCCTTGTATGATCCCGAATCTCCAGGCGGAGAGGAATACTGCCATAGTTAGGATGGCGGCAATCATGCTCCACCAGAGAGTGGTTTCAGGAGACTCGGCGCCGAGCACCAAGTCGACGAAATTTGTATCGATATTATCGGAGATACCTAGTATCAAACCTGAAACACCTGCAATGTATACGATTGAGAGCGAGAGCTCAATCCTGTTCCACTTCCCAAGATTCCTCGGATCGGGAGGGAGGGTAAAGCATGTCGAGAAAACTGCTACTAAGGCCAATACCATGCAAATGTTGGCGGTTCCCGAGTTATTCGAAGTAACTTCTACAAGTAGTAGTATGGCAGCGGGAAT
>CAYPWN010000061.1:0-8078 GCA_964414525.1 uncultured Candidatus Poseidoniales archaeon
TACTAAATATCACTCTGAGTTAGATGAGTGTAAACAGTTTATCTTAGATAAAAAAGTAATGCCATCTATGCGTTGTTTGATGACTGCGGGAGAAGCCTTAGATAAGGATAATGTTGCGGGGTATAACTGTTGTTTTGTCGCTATGGATAACGCTAGAAAGTTTAGCGAAATTATGTATATATTAATGTGCGGAACTGGTGTGGGGTTCTCTGTAAGCAAATCTGAAGTAGATAAACTTCCAACTGTTGCAGAGGATTTCCACCCAACCGATACTGTTGTTTGTGTTCCAGATAGTAAGATAGGTTGGTCTAAGTCTTTTAAAGAAATTGTAACTCTATTATACTCAGGACAAATACCTAAGTGGGATATAAGCAAAGTAAGAGAAGCGGGTTCGCCATTAAAAACGTTTGGTGGTAGAGCTAGTGGTGCTGAACCTTTAGTAGAGCTATTCAAATTTTGCGTAGAGATTTTTCAAAATGCAAAAGGTAGAAAACTTAAACCTATTGAAGTACATGATATAGTCTGTAAAATTGCAGACATTGTGGTAGTAGGTGGAGTTCGTAGGTCTGCTCTAATATCTTTATCTGATTTAGATGATAGAGAAATGCAGAAAGCTAAGAGTGGACAATGGTGGTTAGACCACCCCCACAGAGCGTTAGCAAATAACTCTGTGTCTTATACAAGTACACCCGCTTTAAGTGTATTCTTAGAGGAGTGTGCTAGTTTGTATGAATCAAAGTCTGGAGAGCGTGGTATCTATTCTGTACCATCGGCTCAACGTGTAGCAGAAAGAAATGGACGTAGAGAACACGACCATAAGTTCGGAACGAATCCTTGCTCAGAGATAATTCTCAGGGATTCAGAATTTTGTAACTTATCTGAGGTTATTGTGCGTGCGGGAGATAGTCAAGAGAGATTAAAAGAGAAAGTTAGAGTAGCCACCATTCTAGGTACTTTACAATCTACCTTGACAGATTTTAGATTTCTTTCAAAAGACTACAAGAATAACTGTGATGAGGAAAGGTTACTAGGTGTCAGTTTAACTGGCATACTAGACCACGCTTCTCTAGGCGACCCAAACAATAAGCAATTACCAAACAAGTTACAAGAACTAAGAGAGGTGTCCATTGAAACTAACAAAGATTGGGCAAACAGGCTTAAAATTCCTGAGAGCGTTGCT
The DNA here is from genome assembly GCA_964414525.1 of uncultured Candidatus Poseidoniales archaeon. Classification (GTDB taxonomy): domain Archaea; phylum Thermoplasmatota; class Poseidoniia; order Poseidoniales; family Thalassarchaeaceae; genus UBA36. The sequence goes on from CAYPWN010000061.1 coordinate 1,181, forward strand.
ATCACTTGTGTTAAGCCTAGTGGTACTGTTTCTCAGTTGTGTAATACTTCCTCTGGTATTCACCCTCGTTATAGCTCTTACTATATACGAAATGTCAGAGGGGATAAGAAAGACCCATTAAGTAAATTTATGATAGATAAAGGAATACCATGTAAAGACGCTCCAGAGAAACCTAACGATATGTATGTGTTTAGTTTTCCTATACAGTCTCCAAGTAGCTCTATTATGAGAGACGAGTACGGAGCTATGAAACAACTAGAGTTGTGGAAGATATATGCTGAACATTGGTGTGAACATAAACCAAGTGTTACTATCTATTATAAAGAAAAGGAATTTTTACCCGCTATGTCTTGGGTATATGATAACTTTGAATCTATGAGTGGAATTAGTTTTCTGCCACATACTGACCATGTGTATCAAGATGCTCCGTATGAGGAGATAGGTGAGGAAAAGTTTAAGAAACTATCTAAGGAAATGCCTAAAGACATCGAGTGGACTGAACTTAATGAGGAGCTTGACTATACTACAAGTAGTCAAGAGTTAGCTTGTACTGCGGGAGCGTGTGAGATTTAATTATCTCGCACGTTGTCTCGTAGGTCTATTTCTTGTTCTATTATTTCTTTGTCTAGTTCTTTTATTTGAATTTTTTAAGTCGTTAGATGTTCTAGCGTTAAAGAAATAATTAAAAGCATAAGCTGTAAAGAAAGACGGGTTAGCTATTGGTTTAGGTATAGTATTCATAGCAAAATCATAGAACTCTTTATTTCCTTGAAATACGCGGAAAGCATCATTTAATTTGCTAACAGGTACAGGAGTTAGTTGGTCTTGCCACAATTTCTTTACCGCAGTTGAAGTAAGGTAGTTCTTTTCTCGTTCTCCAACTCCCCAAAGTTTCAATACATTGTTGCTAATCATAGCAACTGCAGTTGGGTTTTCATCTAACCACCTATCCATTCTATCTCCGCCCTCTATCCAATCTTGTATTTGTCTTTTAATTGTTTGAGCGGTTGCGTTTGTTCCACCTAATATTAAAGAATACTTTAAGAGTTCTTGTGTTCCCTCTACTACTCTACCATTTGCTATCTTTTGTAAACCTCTGGTTCTAACTATATCCATTTGTTTTAATGTAAATGTTTTTAGCTGATACATTAATCTTCCCATACCACCCGCAGTTTTTGTAGCGTTTAGATATGCTGTTGGCATTTGAGACATTGTTATTGGCTGTACGTCCATAAGCTCATTAAAAAGAACAAACTTTATATCGTCTGTAAGTGGAGCTGAGTTTGGATATATTTTTAAATTAGAAAAATCAGATATTAAATTATCCATTTCTTCTTTGGTAAAACTATTGTTATATTTAATTCTAAATTCTGCTTGTAAAGCTTTGTTTTTACCTATATTACCCCACTTATTTAAAGCTGAATTTAAAACTACATCTTTACCAAACATATCAACTCTTCTAAATTGAGATAAAGACATAGCTATATCTAAAACATCACCACTAGACCTAATATTTTTAAATTTTAATTTACCCTGTGGATTTGTATGAGCCATTTCAGCCATAAGTTTTTGACCAAATGTTTCATCATAAGATATTTTTTTACCACCTTTTACTATTTTAGCTGCGCTAACAACAGTTTTAATAATACCGTTAGTGTACATAGAAGCCCCTATGTCACCAAACTGAATAAGAGCAGAGTATGGGTTAGCAATAGTTGTTAAATAACCAATATTTTTAACTGCTCTAACCTTTTTACCTAATCCTTTTTCTCCCGCTATAAATCTAGATTTTAATATTTCTTCCAAATCATCAATATCTGCTGAATCTAACTTTCCTAATTTAGCTTCGTCTTTTATAAACTGTCCTATACTGTCATCTAAATGAGAATCACCTTCATCTAAATATTTACCAGACTTACCTAAAAATTTTCTAAGTTCTACTTGATGATTAACTTCTCGTAAATAATTAACTATAGAGTTATCTGATGAATTATAAAAACCTATATTGGTATCATCTATTTCTTTTATAATTCTTCTTTTTTCTGCTGATAAAGTTCTTTCAGAAAGTTGTAAATCTTTACTAATATTTCTATTAAGTATAGCTACTATATCGTCAGGGTCAAACTCTCCTGCTGGAGTACCTTCTCCTTTTACTGCTTTTAATTTATCTACTTCCCAAGCTTTTAAACCTTTAGTATCAGTTACGTTTCTAGGAAAATAATTAGATACACCTATAGTCTTTTTACTTACTCCTTGTAATTGTTTTCTTTTTCCTTCTAATATTCTAATAACATTATTATCAAATTCATCTACCATTCCTTTGGTTTTACTCATAATTAATCGAGCTTCTTTAAAATTTCCTGAATATAAAGCTTTGTCTAATGCTCGTTGTTGTGGCTTTGCTAATTTACTATATTGAATTAACCAAGGACCAATAGCTTGTATATCTTTATTAAAATTAACAGCTAATTTAAATTCAAACTTTTTTAATTTACTAGCTATATATGGAGAAAATTTTTCTATTCTAGTTAAAGCTAAACCTGCAAATTTATCTATTTCCTTACCCATAGCAGAACCCAATTGTCCTAAAGGTTTAGTAGTAAGTTTATGTGCTGTTGTATTCTTATAAGCATCAAACATTTTTTTCATTTTAGTAGGAATTAAATGTTTTGGCATTGCTATTTCAGCAGCAGTAGATGCTTTTGCTATTGCTTCTAAACCTACTTTACCTTCTATAGCTGTTAGGCTTTTTTGTATATCTTCTGCACGATGTAAATGTTTATAATTTGCTAATATAATTTGATTCTTACCAGAAGTAGAGTTCCATGCTTTTTGTGCTGCTTTAAATGGGTCCATCTTATCAACTAAAACAAACTTCTCTACTTTCTTTTCTAAGGTAGCAGCTAACTTGGCAGCGTTATCACTAGCTTTTTTAATCTTTTTAATTTCTCTAGCTTCTTTAAATTTAGAAACTTTCTTTGCGCCTTTACCACCAGTAACAGCTTTATCTGCTACTTTAGCAGTTCCTTTTAAAGCTCCATATCCAAGAGCAATTCCTCGCCCTATAAAAACTAAAGGTTCTAAAAATAAATCTGCACTTAATCCCGCGCCTACTACATAAGCTGCTCTCATATGAGCATTTTCTGGTCTAGCTAACCAATTCATAAAAGAAAAATCACTTGAATATTTTATGTGTTTTTCAAATAATTCTCTTTCTTCTTTAGGCATTTCTTTGCCAACAAGTTTATATCCTGCTAACTCAGATTCATATTTACTTTTCCACTTAGCACTATCAGATAAATAGTGCGCTCCATACTTTTGTTCATCAGCGTATATCTTATCAAAAGCATCATTTTGAGCTTCCATAAAACTTGTTTTTACTTTATGGTCTGGGTTATTCCAAATCTCATATCCCGCTGCTGCTGCATCAGCAAATCCTTTATCTTCTATAACTTTTTTAGCAGTTGTATCACCAGTAAGAATTTCTATTCCCATACCTTTTATTATTTCACCTGGAAATAGTAGTTTTTCTATAAGATTTCTATCTCTATGTTCTTGTATAGGTACTGTTGTTCTTTCTACAGGAGCTTCAGGTTCTTTATTAAGAGGAATTGTAATTTGTTTTCCACGTACAGTATAGTTTAATTCTTCAGCTTGTGCTGTTCCAGTAGCAACTGTTGCTCCCCCAGCGACTACACCTCTTTTTGCAAGAACATCATCTACTACTTGAAATACTGACTTAGCTGCCATCTATTACTCCAGTTCGTCTTGTATTTTATTAATACCTTCTAATAGTATATTAGATTGTTCTTGAGAAAAGTTTAAGTTAAGAATATCATCTTCTATTACTCCTCTTGCTTCTTCTGGAGACATTCCTTCTACGTCTATAAGGTTTAAAAAGTCATCAGCAAGTTTTTGCATAGTCTGAGACATAACTTCATCTGATTTTGTTTTTGATGGAGATTGTATATTTGGTTTATAAAATCCTTTATCTCCAAAGCCTACTGGGTCTACTTCTGTAAAACTAGAAGCATTTCTAATACCATCAACAATTTCATTAACAGTAGCTGGAGTAACTTCTTCTCCAGCAATTCTTCTATTTCTAATTTCTCTAGCTACCATTTCTTGAATTTGAGATTGAGTACTTGTTCCAGTAAAAGTACCATCATCATCGGTAAACATAGTAATTCCAGTTTCTTCTGGAATATTATCTTTACCATATGCTAATCTTGCAGGGTTCCAACCCATTTCTTTTGGAACTTGACCAGTATAAGCTTTCTTTAGAAAAGCTGTATTTTCATCAGACATACCAGCACCATCAAGAAAAGTTACAGCCTCGTTCCACTCAAGGTCTGTAGGAGCTTTCTCCATTTCTAATTTTCTTTTAGATAATCTTTCAGAAAAAGAACCACCTCTCAACCTTAATTTCATAGATTTAATTTTAGTTCTTTTTACTTCCCTATCAAGCTCAGCATCTTGAGCAGATTGAAGTGTTGTTGCTGTCTTGTTTCTTATTTGCTGGATTTGAAAAGCTTCCTTCATTAACCCAGCATCTAAGAATTTTTGAGAAGCGTTATCAAAAAACTCTAATGACCCAAAAGTATACGGGTTTCCATCTGCGTCAGTAGATTCTAAAACATCTTGCATAACTTGTTGTTGTTTTTCTGCTGCTTGTACTTCTGGATATTCTCTTCCAAAAAGTCTTGCTATACCATAACCCAAAGCTGCTCCTGTTTTACCAGCCGCAGATTGTCCTGCTGCTTGTTCTTGCATAAGCTTTCTTCTTATTACATTAGGGTCATCAAATAAACTAGCCATTATTATATTATCTCCTAATTAAGACCTGCAAAGGTTTGACCACCAAATAAAGCATTCCTAGCTCCTGGTGAATTAAAGCCTGTTGGATTAAAACCTGAGAACGATGGTGTATTGACACTAAATGCAGACGAGGTTGCGAACTGGTTAGATGGGAATAGAGCATTCCCAAATGCTTGTGAACCAAAACTTGTGCCAGGACTTTGTGTAAATCCCCTTCCTGTAGTTGCGGCTGATGGAGTCCCACTAGTACTAGCAAACGCACCTACTATCATACTTAAAAAATCTGAACTTGCTTGTCTATTAGCTTGTTCATTTTGTGCTAATATACGTGCTGATTGAGTATTACCTTCCGCAGCCCCTAAAGCGTGTCTTAAAGCTAATTCTGTGCCAGCAGCAGGTAAATTCTGATAATTAACTAACGTTTGTAACGTATTTAATTCGTCAGATTCTAATAATCTTTGTCTAGCTTCTGCTCTATTTATAGCTTCTATATTTCTTGATGCTGTATCAGCAGTAAGGTCTGCTTCAAACGCAGCCAGAGCTTGCTGTCCTCCTGGAGTTGTAAACAATCCTCCAGTTCCTCCAATAATATCATTTCTTAATTGGTTTCTAGCTCTAGTAATATCAGGGTTAACTGCGTCTTGAAATAATTGTTGTTCTCTTGCTATTATTTCATCTCGCCCACCTGTCGTAAACTCCTCTAATTCTTCTGCTTTTTTACCGCGTATATTTTCAAATAGTGTTTTAAGACGCTCACCTTCTGACGTAAATCTACCAGTATTTTCAATTTTACTACCGCCCGATTTCATTTCTGCTTCGTATAACGGATTATAAATATTTACATACGGAGGAAAAAATCCAGTTCTGGATTGCGCTTCTGCTGGAACATCCCCAGTTAAACCAAACATATTTGTTACGCCTCTAACAGCTTTTCCTATAAAACTCATTATATTTTCCTCAACTCATAAAAATGTATATTATTATCTTCTTTAATCTTTTTAATTTCATATTCTTTAGATAAATGTTTAACTAAATGTGTATTCCATTTCTCTTCTTCTTTATTTGTAGTATCATAAAACCACGTAACAAACCCAAAATCGTCTACAACAATATCTACCATTTGCGGTAATAAAAATGCCCATTTGCCTTTAATTTTTTTATTAACTGCCACATGAACTTCATGTCTATCTAAACCAAAACCGCCATAAAGTTTTTCGTTTTCATCAACTATACCTACAAATTTAGTAAAATTACTAAGTTGTTTTATTGCTTTTTCTATTGGGTCTTTCCTTTTTAATGAGCCAGCTATATATAAAAATTCAACTTGCTTACTGGGTTCTTCTATAGTTTTTAACGAAAGTTTCATTCCCAATTTTCTTTTTCTTCTCTAAACATAGATTCTATTTTCTTTTTATTTATTTTGTAGTTTAAATGTTTATATACTATACTAACAACTAAAGAACAAAAAGCTATACCAATAGCAAACATAGTTGAATAATGATTTACATAAGCTGCTACACAAGCCCAGCCACTACAACTATAAGTAATAAAATCAATTGCTTTAACAATAGGTTCTGGATGTTTATAAATCATTATTCTTCCCTTATATCGTTTCCATTTAAACTTGATTTATGATAATCTTTTACAGTAAAATCACTATCATCATCTGGATATTCAATTTCATGATGGCGTACTCTTAAGTATTCATATAACATTGTATATCCTTTTTTCTTTGTATACCATAAAGATGTTGAATATCCAATCATAATTAACCAAGGACAGAACACTGCTGCAAATATAACTAAATTCCATTGACTAGCTTCATCTAAATATATATAAGGAGACAAAGCTGACTGTAATAACATCTGAGTTAATGCACCCATAGGCGCACCAATAGCTACAGCATTAATTAGACTTTTTTTGTACGTCCACGGTGGCTTCCTTTCCTGCCTGTTTATACGCTTTAAGTAAAGCTGGATATATATACCTATTAGGGTATTTATTAAGCAAGGCAGAAATAGGATTATTAGATAAGCGTACCATGATACTTCTGTCATTCAGGTTTACTCGGAAACACTAT
>CAYPWN010000062.1:0-8012 GCA_964414525.1 uncultured Candidatus Poseidoniales archaeon
TGAACACGGCCCCACCTCACCGGCGGTGCTATTAACAACATCCCTTCAGTTGGCCGAAAATACAATTGATGAAGTGGAGCGACAACTTTCTATCCTTCCAACTTCTGATACAGCTAAGAAGTCGTGGGCCGATTATGGAGCAGTTATTCTTTGCGATGATATCGAGGAAATGTTGAAGGAAGCAAACCGGCTTGCCTTCGAACACGTTCAGGTCATGACGAGTGATCCAGATTATTTTCTCAACGGTTTGACCAATTATGGTGCGTTGTTCTTAGGGCCCCGCACGAATGTTTCGTTCGGAGACAAGGTAATAGGAACAAATCATACTCTCCCGACCAAGAGGGCGGGTAGATACACCGGTGGTCTGTGGGTAGGAAAGTTTATAAAGACACATACCTACCAACGTGTGCTGACAGATGAGGCATCGGCGCTCATGGGGGAGTATTGTTCCAGGTTATGTATGTTGGAAGGATTTTCTGGTCATGCAGAGCAGGCGAATATTCGTGTACGTCGGTACGGTGGACGCAATATTCCGCCCTACACCGCAGTAGAGCCAGTGTGATATGGAGGTTAGCAGTAAGAAAGCATTGGACATTCCTTCTGCATTGGGTGCGGTTAAGGATGGGGATGTGATTTTCTTTGGGGGATTTGGGAGTAATGGAAATCCAAGCGCGCTGATTGAAGGGCTAAGTAAAACGAATCTAAAGAATCTTACTGTTGTAAATAATGGAGGAGGCTCTGACGATAGTGGGTTGGGATCACTTTTAGAAAGTGGAGCCATCGCAAAAGTTATTTGTAGTTTCCCATATGAACGGGATTCCGTGATCTTTCGGGACCTGTTTCAGGCGGGAAAAATAGAATTAGAGCTAGTGCCTCAGGGGACCCTTGCGGAGCGAATCCGGAATGCGGGTGCGGGTTTGGGGGGGTTTTTGACTAAAACTGGATTGGGTACGGAGGTAGCGCAGGGGAAACAGGAAATAGAAGTAGAGGGCGAACTCTACATTCTAGAAAAGCCTTTGCGTGCAGATGTTGCATTGTTGAGGGCTGATACAGTGGACACCCGTGGTAATCTTACATACCGAGGTTCCGCAAGAAATTTTAACCCGGTGATGGCGATGGCAGCAAGGCACACGATTGTGCAGGCATCTAAGGAAGTTGCTTTGGGTGAAACGGAGCCAGGAGTTATTGTGACCCCCGGTATATACGTAGACCAATATGTAATAAGTGGGGGAGGATCAATCTAGTAGTGGAAACGGTGATCGCAGAAAACTTATTGTTGAGCCGAGAAGCAATGGCAAAACGTGTTGCCCAGGAATTGCAGGCGGGATGGGTGGTCAACCTTGGGATTGGTATGCCAGTGTTAACGACCAAATATGTCGGTGCGGACCAAGGGGTCATCGTCCACAGCGAAAACGGCATTATCGGGATGGGGCCGCCTCCCCGGGAAGGCGAGGAGGACGACGATGTGAGAAATGCAGGTAATGAGCCAACAACATTGGCTCTAGGCGCTGCTCTAGTGCATCAGGCAGATTCTTTTTCTCTTGCGCGAGGTGGACGCCTTAATTGTGCTATCTTGGGTGCTTTTCAGGTTGCCACCAATGGCGATTTAGCAAACTGGCGTCTTCCCCAAAATCCGACGGGTAATATTGGTGGTGCGATGGATATTGCAACTGGGGCTAATGAGGTTTTCGCCATGATGAGCCACCTTACGAAAGATGGACAGCCGAAATTAGTAGAAGAATTAACCTACCCTGTCACTACGCTTTCCTGCGTGACAAAGATTTTCACAGACATTGCAGTGATTTCAGTAACCGAGAATGGATTCGTCTTAGATGAATTAGCTCCTGGCATCGGTGTGGAGCAAGTTGCAGCTTGCACGAATGCTCCATTGTTGGTTCACGAGGCCCTTAAGAATATCGATGTGTGATTGTTTTTTGACGTCGAGGTTTTAGGTCAGTGGATTCATCAGGAAATACCTCTCAGTTAACCATTTTAATAGATTTCAACTGCGTAGGTGTCTACTGGCGGCGCAGTATTAATCATCTCCCTTGATACAAGAAAGTCTGCAAAACGTTGGTAGCGTCCCCTGTCGAGGGCAGCTGGTCGCAGGGCAAAGCGGGGTAGAGTATCCCGCCAGGCACGGCGATTGAGTTCATCATCTAGGTCAGGCCTGCCCTTGATAAAGAGTTCCCATGATTTTTCCGGATGGTTAATCATGAACTGGATTCCTGATTCGATCGCTTCCAGGAACGCTAACATTGAGTCCTTATCAACTTTATCCAAATTAGCAACCATGATTAGCTCATCGTACGTGGGGATTCCTTCTTCTTCTAAATAAAAAGCACGCCCTGGCCGACCCTCGAGCTCCATCTGATTTAGTTCAAAATTGCGATAAGCGCCGATAACAGCGTCCACTTGACCACTCATTAGGGAAGGGGAAAGTGAAAAGTTTACATTTATCAATTCAATGTCGCTGAGCCGCAGCCCATTCTTTTCAAGAATTGCTCCTAGTAAAACATCTTCAAATCCCCCAACTGAGAACCCTACCTTGCGGCCTTTTAAGTCACTGATGGAGTGAATAGGGCTATCGGCTAGTACTACGATTGAATTTAATGGTGTGGCAATAAGAGTGCCTATCCGTTTGATCGGTAGGCCGGCTTCCACTTGAAGATGCAATTGGGGCTGATATGAGATGGCTACGTCACCCTGCCCTGCCGCGATAAGTTTGGGGGGTGCACTGGGATCTGCCGGGGCGATAAGTTCTACATCCAGGCCGCGGTTTTTGAATTCGCCACGTTCAAGCGCAACGAAAAGTGGGCCGTGGTCAGGATTTACGAACCAGTCCAATAAGACGGTAAACTCTTCGGCGGTGGCGCCCGCAGTAATGCCAAAAGAAAGCAGAAATCCAAGCACGAGTTTTTTCATTGTCATTCCTGAAGTGTAAAGAGCTAGTTAAAATTAGTTGGATCAGATTCAGTATGCCATGAAATCCAACGACGCAATAAGGCATCTATAGTGAAATAGATGAACACGGCTATTATTGCGAGTGTAAACAAGGCTGCGAACATGGCATCAATCTGTACGCGACCATTCATCAAGAGCATATAGTAACCAAGGCCTGCAGAAGCGCCTATCCATTCTCCCACAATTGCTCCTATAGGGGCGACAGCCGTTGCGATACGGATTCCCGACGCGAATGCAGGCAGGGCGGCAGGTATTCGTATTTTTCGTAGAATCGTAAATTTTGAGGCACCCATAGTCACGGCTAAGTCTACCCAAGCTAACTCTGTGCGCCGGAGACCATCATAGAGGGCGGCCGTAACAGGAAAATATATAATCAGTGTAGCCATTGCAACTTTCGGGGCAATTCCATAGCCAAACCAAAGTACAAGTACCGGAGCTAGCGCAAAGACGGGGATGGCCTGCGACACGACCAATATAGGCAATAGCCAGGAGCGGGCCGATCTAAAATAAGCCATCGATAGCGCGCTAAGTGTGCCAAAGAAGGTACCAAATATTAGGCCAAGTACAATTTCGGATAGAGTTACGCTAGCATGCCATAGCAATATATCTATTCGTTGGAAAAAGATTTTTATTACTGACAAAGGCTCCGGAAGAATAAATGAAGGAATTCCTAATCCAGTGGCCACAAGATGCCAAAATAACAACACACTCAGAAATACGATGAAGGGGCGTATCAGAATCATAATTTGGTTGTGATCTCGGGTTCGGATAGTGCGGACATTATTTCTTTGTAGGGATCTCGGAGAGAGGGGTCTGTAGGGTCGCGCAACGGCAACCCGGGTGGCGTTATAGCGCGGCAATTTTCGTTGCTTCGAGGACGAAGGATATGAATCCTTTTTGCCAAACGAAGTGCCTCAAAGGGATCGTGGGTAACCATTATCACTGTTCGTGTTTTTAATAGTTCAAATGCAAGCTCTTGTAGTTCATTGCGTGTAATGGCGTCCAAGAATGAAAATGGTTCATCCATTAAAACTATGGGGCGTGCTTCCATCAAAGTACGGGCGAGAGCAACCCGTTGACGTTCGCCGCCTGAAAGTTCTTTGGGTAAAGCATTCTTTCGAGAGCTTATTCCCGTCCATTCTAATAGGGAGGTAGCCTTGTCTAATTCTAAAGGATTCCCTCGAAGGTGAGCTCCCAGGCCGACGTTTTCGAGAGCAGTGAGCCACGGTAATAAAAGGTCTTGTTGGGCCATATAGGCTATTTTGCCATCCAGTGGGCTTCCGTCGGAACTCTTAATCATGCTTTCTGAAATGGGTGGTAATAGCCCTGCAATCGTTCGCAGGAGGGTAGTTTTTCCGACGCCACTCTCGCCTAATAAACAGGTCCAGGAATTTTCACTTGCTTCGAAAGATAATTCTTCAACTAATACATCGGTAGCCCAAGCCAAACGCAGGTTTTGGACATGGACCCCGACTGCTCGAGGAACAAATTCAGCTTTATCGATCGTTTTACTCATTACCCACATCCCTCCGCCGGCGTTATCCGGATCAGGTTCCATGGGTCGCCATACCCTCGCGGTATAGTCTCTCAGCCATTAGGCTCCCCGGTGGTCCAACGTATTATGAGTGTAAGTTATCGCCTTCGTCAATGGAGGGCAGGTACCTGGCTCTAGATTGCCAAGCAGTTCCTTAGAATCGTTTACAGTGATTTCAGGAAAGCCAAAAGTGCCGCGCGGTCTTCGGCGATCATCGAAATAAAGATTTCGCGCGAGTTCTCGGCTTCCCCACCGTGCCATAAAATTGCCTCTTCTAGTCCGCGAGCCCGCCCATCGTGAAGGAATAAACGGTGAAGGTTAACATGGTGCACTAAGCCTATCCCCCATAATGGTGCGGTTCGCCATTCCCGACCTGTAGCTTCAAAATCCGGCCGGCCGTCGGCTAGACCTTCGCCCATGTCGTGCAATAACAGGTCCGTGTAAGGGGTGATATCTTGATTAGCCAGAGAGGGCATCGCAGCTGTAGAGGAAGTTTTAGAGTTGGGAGTATGGCAATTAGCACAACCGGCTTGCATAAACAGTTTTTCGCCTTTGCGGACAACTGGTTTCTCTATGTCGCGTTTTGCTGGAACCGCAAGTGAGCGGGAATACATAATCAATGTGGCAAGCCGAACGTCATCTAACTCTGGGCTGCTACTCCGCATTTCCGATAGACATGCCGCTTGTGCTGGGCGGCAATTTTGTTCTGGGAATACAGAAGTCGTGATTCCCATATCCCCGATTGCGGCGCTCGCAACCTGCTGATGTAAATTAGCTACGTTCGCCTTCCAACCAAATCGACCTATTGCCCGTGTTTGGGTTACTGGGTCCCACACCCAATTCGGGCGACCAGAAATACCATCTCCATCAAGATCCTCTGGGTCGGATTGCGCTCTAATGCTAGCTTCTGGAATTGCTTCAAGTAATCCTAATCCGTACATAGCCGGAGCAACTCTTGGTGAGTACAAGACGTTTTCGTCAATAGGTCCATAGCTCATTTCAGAAAATTCGTAGATGGGGGCCCGCAGAGAGTAGGATTTTCCATCAGCAAAAAAGCCCTGGATTTCCTTATATTGAATTACTGCACGTCCTTCCTCGGGGATCCCCCCAATGGCGTTATTTTGGAGTTGGGTGCCATATTCTGGGTGGGGAAGTGGGCCTCCGTTGATGTCAACGCCGGGAATACTAAGTCGAATTACCATTGCTTTCATTGGCTCATCCGGTTTTCTAGGTGGATGTCCACGACCATCCTTCAAATGGCATCCCGAACACGACGAACGGTTGAATGTGGGGCCAAGCCCATCGGTGATGCCGACGGTACTTACTTTCTGATTATCGGTGGAGTGACCTGTGCCCCAGCGTTTCCGAAAAAGGTGGCGTGCAAAAGCAAAAGGACGCACAAGGCTGGCATCAAGATTTGCTAATGGTATAGAGAAGGCTTCGCGATTTTCGATGTAAGTGGTGGTCATACCTCCAGACCGAGCCGCTGCCGGAAGCATTTCCACCGGGATAGGATCTTTGAAGTTATTCCACACCCAGCTGTTAAAGCGCATTGCGTAGGATCTTCCTTCCCCAACTATGAATATATCTTCTGGGGTTTTATCAAGGAGAGGAAAGATGGATCGGGTTTTCCCAGGTTCTTCGCTAACAGCTGACGTTGAAAACACCGAAACAACAACAAAAATGCTTACGCAACATAATCGAAACAAGTAGCAATCTCCCACAAATAGTAATTTACATAAGGGGCTCAATACTTACCATTTAGGAAGTGCAAACAACAGACCTGACTTGTGAATTGTAGGAAAAAAAGCATAGAAGATGGAGAAAAGCATGCGACTGAAGGGTAAGGTGGCGATTGTGACGGGCGGAGCCTCTGGTTTGGGGGCATCTACAGCTAACATATTTGCGAAGGAGGGTGCCAAAGTAGTGGTGGCGGATCTTTTGCAAACTGAGGGAGAAGCGGTAGTTTCTGAGATAACCGGCAGCGGGGGTGTGGCTACCTTTTATGAGCTAAACGTGAAAGACCCTTCTGGTTGGGAGCAAGTGGTGAAAAACGCACTGGTGGCCTATGACAAGATTGATGTATTGGTTAACAACGCTGGGGTGAGTGGCTCTACACCGGATCGTATGAATATCGATGTCTGGGATCAACAAATGGAGGTAAACGCAAGAGGAGTATTCCTTGGAATGCGTGCAGTGGTCCCTGCTATGCGGCATGCAGGGGGAGGTTCCATTATCAATATTTCTTCGATGTCAGGATTTGTTGGACAAGACTATGTTCATATGGGCTATAATGCTGCAAAAGGGGCGGTGCGTCTCGCTACGAAGGCCGCAGCTATACAATTTGCGCCAGATAATATTCGTGTGAATTCTGTACATCCTGGGGTTATGCCTCCCATGCGAAGTTCCCAGACCACATCGGACCCTGAAGTTCGTAAGAAGATGATAGCGGCAGTACCTCTGGGGCGAGAGGGGCGCGTACAAGAGGTCGCCTTCGCTAACCTTTTTCTTGCGAGTGACGAGTCTTCTTACATCACAGGTATCGAGTTGCCAGTCGATGGCGGCTACATTGCGCAGTAACTGCAAAGTGGATTGTGGATCATGAAACTTGATACTGCTGGGCTCCACCACACAGTCATTACGAGTGTAGTAGAAAATGGATTTGCTCCTTCCATCACATCTCTTGCAGAGCTTTTTAATTGCTCACTAAAGAAAATAAGAAGTTCTCTGAAAGAGTTACAGGAATATCATGGGGTCGTATTGCATGAGAATAGTGATGAAATTTGGGTTATTCATCCGTTTTCACTTGCCCCAACAAATTTTCTGGTTCGTCAGGGTGGACAGGATTGGTGGGGAAATTGTGGGTGGTGTTCCTTGGGTATAGCTACTCTTGTTGGCGGTAGGGTCGAAATTATAACAACTCTCGGGGCTGATGATAGACAGGTAGTAATTGAAGTAGAAGGCAAACATGTCAGCCAACCTGGCCTGCTGGTTCATTTTCCAACCCCAATGGCTAAGATTTGGGATAATGTAGTCTATTCGTGCAGTATGATGCTGGTTTTTGAAACAGAAGATCATATCGATAAATGGTGTTCTCGGCACAATATGCCGAAAGGAGACATAAGACGTCTTGATGAGCTCCAACCATTTGCTGCTGAATGGTATGGTAAGTATTTGGATGTGAATTGGAAGAAATGGACTGTGTCAGAAGCCTGCGAACTAATGGATCGGCATGGCTTCTCAGGCCCAACGTGGACTTTAGAAGAAAGGGCAGGGCGGTTCTAGAGAGATCTACTTGATACCATGAGTCGCCTGGCTGTCAAAATATGGCTATTTTTCGCTAGGTCTAGGGATAATAGGGAAGGGCTGCTAAATGGGTGATATCACGGAACTTCACGGACGTCGTAATAAGATCTTAGGCGCTGGATCACCTCTGTTTTATTCCAAGCCTCTACACCTGGTTCGAGGGGAAGGAGTTTCTTTGTTTGACGCCGAGGGCCGGCGTTATACTGAT
>CAYPWN010000063.1:0-7980 GCA_964414525.1 uncultured Candidatus Poseidoniales archaeon
CCACGGTGTTTCGGCATTCCGTGACGACTTCATCAATACAGGAGACAATGACTGGTGGATAGGGAGGTGGTGGGACATTGTGATGTACCTGGGATTCCCGATAATGTTCGCAGTTCTGATGCTGTCTTACTTCGTGGACCTACTGGCAAACGTAGACGACCCGTGGAACCCAGCTAACCCGCACGGGATATCCATCATTCTGCTGTTCTGGGGGGTGACTGCGTCACTATTCATCGGATTCAACAGGCTTCTGATCTCCAGACCGGTCTTCAGAAACGTCCCAGAGGGGGCTGATGTACCGATTGACATGCTACCAGGTGGGGACGACCCGTTCGTCCTCATTGCCGGTGAGGAGCCACCGGAGATCCCCTATGCTAACGAGAAGACCAGAGGCGGGAAGAAAGCAATCGATGCTGAGATCGCCTAGGTACGTTGGTGTCCATGAAGGCGCGCTCACGCTGGGTAATGAACTGGGACGAGGTCGCCGTCTTCGACAAGAACGCTACTAGCATGGGGATAGAAGAGATCGAGCTGATGCGTGCGGCAGGGGATAGCCTAGCACAAGCAGCGTCTGCAATGGCCGAAAGCGGGGATATACTGTTCCTATGCGGCCCGGGAAACAACGGGGGCGACGGCTTCGTCGCCTCTTGCTCCGAATGCCTCTCTGGAAGGACTGCAGTTGTAGCCAGCCACCAGTCTTCCAAGTCCGAGGCATCTTCTGCTGCCAGGGAGGAGGCGCAGAAGTCGGTGGGGATCAACCTCTGGCCCTCTGTCCCAGAGGGAGATTGGGCTCTAGTCGTGGACTGCCTTCTCGGTGCAGGGGGGTCAGGCCCGGGGACAAATCTCAGGCCTCCAATCGCGGAGATCGCTGATTGGGCAAAGTCCCTGGACGCACCAGTCCTAGCTTGCGACCTTCCCACCGGGATGGGAGGACCGGACTGCCTTGTTGCGGACCAGACACTCACATTCCACTCCATGAAAAGGGGGATGGACTCACCAGACTGCGGAGAGGTCGTTGTCTCAGAACTCCCCTGGCCCGAAGAGGTCCAGGATTGCGGTAGGGGGGACTCTGCAAGGTACCCTCGCTTGCAGCACGGAGCAAGGAAGGGCGATCGCGGCAGACTCCTAGTCATCGGAGGCGGACCCTACCACGGTGCCCCAATTCTCTCCGGCCTCGCAGCCGCGAGGAGCGGTTGCGACCTAGTGCACGTGGCAATGCCTAGATCTGCTGCAAGAAGGATAGAATGGCCCGCAAGCCTGATTCCAGAGAAGTTGCCCGGAGAAGACCACCTGACCATGCTCTCTGTAACCTTTGTAGAAGAGATTCTGGGTTCAGGGAGGGCCCCAGATGCCATTGTCATAGGTCCCGGGCTAGGAAGAGAGGCCGTAACCATGGAAGCCGTGGGTGCCATCCTCGAGTTAGCATCGAGCAAACCAGCTCCCGTCGTAGTAGACGCCGACGCCATCTCCGCGCTTCCCAAAGGCACATGGCCAGAGGGACTCGAAGGGGTGGCAACCCCGCATCAGGGTGAGGCCGATAGGTGGCTGGGAGAAGTAAGCCCCTCTGAAGCACTAGCGGGTTGCTCAGAAGAAAGCTCCACGATAGTGGTCACCGGCCCCAGCGACCAACTTACAGGCCCCGGAGGGAGGCAATGCCTCGCTACGGGCGGACATCCCAGGATGGCAGTAGGGGGGACGGGAGACCTCCTCGCTGGCACTATAGGTGGCCTGATGGCACAGGGAATGCCCCCATGGCCGGCTGCAAGGCTTGGCTGCGCCCTGCTTCGGGAGGCCGGCAAAAGGGCCGCGGAGGAAAAGGGACCAGGGCTGCTTGCGGAGGACGTGCCTGTTCATATCGCCCACACTCTCTCGGAATGGACGAGGGATGCGTGATGCTGGTTAGCGAGGATTACCCCTGGGCCAAGCTGTTCAGGGAGTACGCCATGTACTGCGCAGTAGGGTGCTTCAACGTAGCAGTCTTCGCCGCCCTCTATCTGTTCTTCAACAACATCAACGAATGGACGCCATATGCCGAGACGGTCGCCTGGGCCACGTCATTCCTGATCAGCTCGGTGCAGGCCTATGCCCTTCACAGGTGGCTGACATTCGAGTCAGACTCAGAGATTCGCTCAAGCTTCACGAAGCTAATGACCGTTTACGGAGCGTTATGGGCAGTTTCGACAGTAACATTCCACGTCATGTTCGAGATAGTCGGGATTAGCGAGCTGGTCTCGTGGGCGGTCAACACATCGGCATTCGGATTCCTCACATTCCTAGCTCTCAGGTTCTACGCATTCCCTCTCGCGGACGGCAGGATCACACGCAAAGAAAGGCTAGATGCATTCCGAGAACGCCGTAGGGCTTGAAGTGGCACCGTTCTTGGCACGGCCGTGAAGCAGGGGGTACGAGGCACTCGCGACTTCTATCCGGAGGACATGCGTCTCCGCAACTGGCTGTTCGAGAGGTTTCACCGTGCCGCCCGGTCCCACGGCTTCGAGGAGTACGACGCCCCGGTACTTGAGACCGAGGAGCTGTACACCAGGAAGTCTGGAGAGGATATCACCCAGCAGCTCTACAACTTCGAGGACAAGGGAGGGCGCAAGGTCGCCCTTAGGCCAGAGATGACCCCCTCTCTGGCTAGGATGGTGATGGCCCGTTCAGGGGCCCTACCCCTACCGATAAAGTGGTACTCAATCCCACAGTGCTGGCGCTACGAGAGGACGCAGAGGGGGCGTGGCAGGGAGCACTACCAGTGGAACGTGGATATCTGGGGGGCAGAGGGCATAGAGGCTGACGCCGAGCTCATCTCGGTCCTTGTCCACTTCTTCAGGAGTATGGGCCTTTCTTCGGATGACCTAGTGGTACGGGTCAGCAGCAGGAAGGTATTGGAGGAGGTCCTGGGCTCTCTTGGAATCAAGGGAGAAGACTTCTCCAAGACCTGCATAGTTGTCGACAAGATGGACAAGCTGCCTGCCGAGGCGATCGAGGCACAACTGGGAGACCTAGGGCTTGGCCCGGACTCAATCTCCACCATACAGTCGGTGCTGGGCATCGGGAATCTCGAGGAACTAGAGTCGTCACTTGGATCGGACAGCGAATCGGTGAGGGAGCTCAGGTACCTTTTCTCTCTTGTTGATGCATACGGTGCAGGAGAATGGGTGGAGTTCGATGCCTCGGTAGTCCGGGGCCTAGCATACTACACGGGACCGGTGTTCGAGGCCCACGACCGATCGGGAGAACTGAGGGCCGTTTGCGGAGGAGGCCGATACGACAGACTGATCGGAACCATGGGGGGGAAGGACCTCCCTGCCACAGGGTTCGGATTCGGGGACATGGTAATCATGGAGCTTCTGCAAGAGAAGGGACTAATGCCAGATCTTCAGAATGAGGTATCAGACCTAGTGTTCGGGATGGGGGCAGAGCTGCGAGGAGCTGCGATGAGTGTCGCTGCTGTCCTGAGGTCTGGTGGAAAGAGCGTAGACCTTGTCCTAGAGGACAAGAAGATGAAGTGGGTGTTCAAGCATGCAGAAAGGATCGGTGCCGAGCGGCTCGTGATGGTGATGCCAGAGGAGTGGTCCAAGGGCATGGTGAAGGTGAAGGACCTCTCTACTGGGGAGGAGACCGAGGTGCCCTTCGACTCACTCGGCTGAACGCAGCTCCGGCCATAGCCAGAGACCCTATGCCAGATAGCAGGCCGAACCCCGGGAGCCCCTTATCCTCAGGCTCCTCCTCCACGATGACCTCAGGGGCCTCTGCAATCGGGAACTGGACCTGTGTCCTCATACCGTCTTGGTTGTTCGAGTAGTAGAGCCGGAAGAAACCCCCGCACTTCAGGACCTGCAACAACCCACTGCATGGGGTCCCCGATGCGTCCCAGCCCACCTTGGAAATCTGGAACCTCAATCTTGGCTCTCCGTCGCTGGAGTTCCACCACGTCGAGTTCTCCTCAACATCGATATCCCAAGACAGCTGCATATCCTGGTCGTTGTCGAGATTCGGGAACGACCTGCTGTCGACAACCGTCTCCCCCTTCATCAGGGTAATTGTGAGGTCCTCATCCTCGTCAGACTCGGCTTCAGCATGGTCCACTCTGATTCCGATTTCCACAGAGATCTTCATCCCGGGATTAAGGTAGACGTTCTCATCGAAAGTGAACTTCATCCTACAGGTAACATCAACCTCAAGCCTCTCTGCATCCCCTCCATCTACTTCCTGCCCGTAACCCTGCTCTGCCGAACCACTTGACTCGTCGTCGAAGTTCTCCCAGCAGTCGGTCAGATCCTCATTGCCCCAGAAGTAGAGGGTGTTGTTGGTAGGGGAGGGCTGCTCCGAGTTGAAGGACTGGGCTAGGGAGGTGGAAGAAACACAGGATGAGCAGAGCAGAGCCACGAGGAGTATAGCTGCGAATCTGCTAATCATCGGAATTTGCAAGGCCTACGTCCAGTTTGAGTTTATCCATTCTGGAAATGAGTGCTATTTTCGGGGCTAATCTATCTTTCATCTTCCCTTGGCTGAGCTGCAACTGCCGCAAACGCCAGAGCACCAAGTCCAGCCATCAGGCCGAATCCCGGAAGACCCCCTGGAAGTCCGCCATCATCGGCTTCCCCTCCGCCCTCTTCCCCGGGATCAACGACCTCTGTCATGTTGATCACTGGGAAGTTGGCCTCTGCAGTCATCCCGTCCTCATTGTTCGAGTAGTAGAACCAGAACTCTCCTGTGCAATCGTTCAATGGAATAGCACACAAAATGTCAGTAACACCGGGCTTTGAGAACTCTACCTGCAAAGCCGGCTCTTCCTGACTTCTGTTCCATGATGTCATATTCTGATCAACTGCAATCTCCCATCTAATCTGCTCATCATCCCAACCAGTGCTGACTCCTGGGAAAACTTCCTGTGCAACCTCAATGTTGCCTCTGTACAGGGTCATTGTGAAATCCTTACAGTTTGAGTCCTGCTCTGGGTCACAGTCGTCAGAAAATATCCTCGTCCCAACTTCAATTATTATTGTACCATTGGGGTTCAGATACATGTTTTCCTTGAAGTTCTCCTGAATTCTGCATGTGAACGACACATCTACCTGTTGACCCTCTGGAAAAACCATGGCTCCATGGCCTTCTTCAGAAGAACCACTGGAATCATTACTGTCGAAGTGGGTCCAACAAGAGGACAGGTCGTCAGTCCCCCAGAAATGCATGTGCGGGTTCTCTACGGAAGGTTGCTTGGGATCATCGGCATCCTGAGCCGATGCCGGTGCTACTGTCACTGAAGAAAGCAGAAAAAGGGCTAGACAGAAGGCCACTACTCTATCTGCCATCGTTATTCTCTCCTAAGGGTCATGTTTGAGGCTTGTCCACTCACGTTCCCTCTAGTCGAACCTCTGAAATCCGCTACCAGGGCGCTCTCTCCCTCTCCTAGCGATGTTGAGGGCCTCACCTAGCATGTCCGCGCTCATCATCTCGCGGTCGAGCCTCTCGTGGGCAACTCCGGTGATGATTGACATCACCTTGATCGTGTCACCGAAAGCCGGGTCCTGCCTGGCTCCGAATATCACGTTGGCGTTCGGTGAGAGCCTGGCTGTCATCAGGTCGCAGACCTGGTTCGCCTGCTCCAAAGTCATGTAGGGCCCTCCGGTGACGTGTATCAGCGCACCCGTCGCCCCATCGATCTCTATGTCAAGTAGAGGATGGTTCAGTGACTCGTGAACGACTTCCTCTGGCCCCTGGTCGCTCTCCCCGTAGAGCATCATTGTGACTCCCCCTCCCTTCATTATGGAGCGCACGTCTGCGAAATCCAGGTTGATCAGACTCGGGAGTGTAATTGTCTCCACTACTCCCTTGACTATCTCTGCGATTAGCTGGTCCATGATGCTGAAGGCCTCGTCTAGTGGAAGGTTAGGGACGAAGTGAAGCAGTCTGTTGTTGTCAAGGACTAGAACCGCATCCGCGGCCTTTCGTACCTGGTCTAAACCCTCCAGGGCCCTTTCCATCCTCTGCCTCCTCTCGACAGTGAAGGGCGTCGTGACTACCGCGACCACCAGCGCACCAGACCGCTTAGCCTCCTCGGCAACAATGGGCGCTATTCCAGTCCCAGTTCCTCCTCCGAGCCCTGCAGTGACGAACACCAGATCGGCCCCGTCCACGATCTTGGTGATCACGTCTCGTCCCGCCTCGGCGCATCTCCTGCCCATCACCGGGTCCCCCCCTGCCCCGAGTCCTCTGGTGATGTGTCGGCCGACCAGGAGCTTCTGCATGGCCCTGGTGTTGTCGAGGTGCTGCTTGTCCGTGTTGATGGCTACTGTGATAGCCCCCTCCACTCCTATGTGGGTGATCCTGTTCATCGTGTTGTTGCCCGAACCGCCGCAACCGCACACTAGTATCCTGGGATCAGGGGGACCGAAGCTCTCAAGCTCCCTGTCTGTAAGTGCCGTAGGCACCCTTGTAGGGGCATTCGATGCCCCCTCTGGGGCCACTGAACTGCTGGGTACCTCTACCATAAATCCGCCTCGTGCATCCCAGGCATCTCTGCCTATTACGCCTCCTCAGTCTGCTCTTTGCCTTCTTAACCGTTGAGGGGCCAGAGCTCCTCTCGGGGGCGATTATCAGACCCACGTGGAATCGCGGATAGCAGCCTTTGTCTACCTTCCCAAATCCCCATTATCACCGGAAAGCGAGATAAAGCGCAAGTCCCCCCGTTACACAACCGCGCTTAGCTCAGCTGGCTAGAGCACCTGACTGTAGACTGGAAACACTTGGTTGTAGGCAGCCATCAGGGGGTCCCCGGTTCAAGTCCGGGAGCGCGGACCAAACACATTACAGATAACCCCCATGGACGTGCAAAAACTCCAATTATTTATTGGAATGGAGCAAAGCACTAGTTTGATTCAAAACGAGAGAATGTTTGCCGAAGGGTGTGCTAGAAGGTGAGAAAATCAAGCTCGCCGAGGTGGTGAGAAACAGACCATTCACGTTTCTAGCCGCAGTTCTGATCCTTCCTATGGTAGTCACAGCCCCTCATGTCTTGCTGGACTCAGAAAACCCAACAGGGAGTCTTGTGCAACCGCCAGAGCCCCATGAACCTCTCAGTGAGGGCTTTCTCCTGATAATTCTGGACGGTGTTGGTGAGGATTGGATGCTAGACAACGAGAGCATGCCATTGCTGAACTCCAGAAGGGATAGGGGAGCCACTCTACATCTCAAGACTGGACCTCTGACTCTGTCAGCGACATGCGTCTCAGAAATCATGAATGGAGTCCCTAATTCCCCCAGTGACGGATTGAGGAACTTCAATTTGGAACATCCTGGAGGAGATGACCCTTGGACACTAGCATCGGGAATAGGCGAATGGAACTCACAATCCCGATACAAAGTGGGAATGATCGGGAGCTACGTGTTTGGGAACATGTACGGGGATATGGAAGAACTGGAGTTTGTGGACACCTTCGAGGGGCACTCGGACTTCTACGAAGGGGACATAGCAACTTCCGAGCTACTGAGCGATTGGTTGGAGAATGGGACATACAACGTGATAGGTGCGCACTTCTCAGGACCCGACAAGGTCGGGCATCGATGGGGAACCATCGGCGACAAGTACTCGGAGAAGATAAGCGACATCGACAGGGTTGTAGACGACGTCCTAGATCTAGTTCCAGAAAACTGGACAATTGTGGTTACCGCCGACCACGGCATGACAAAACTGGGAACACATGGATCCTCGCAAGAGGTCACGAGGGAGGTGGCAGCACTCGTCTGGGGCCCGGGCATCAAATCAGGAACCCACGCATCGGGTCACCAGAGGGATATTCCAGCGCTGACCGTAGCTGTTCTGGATCTTCCGTTCCCAGTTCAACTCCATGGAAGAATACCTCTGGATATCTTGGACTTGTCAGTGTCTGAGAAGCGAGAACTCGAACAATGGAACTGGGAGGCCGCATACGAAAGACAGATTTTCCTCCAGAGCTCAGGCAGACCGGCTACCTCGAG
>CAYPWN010000064.1:0-4999 GCA_964414525.1 uncultured Candidatus Poseidoniales archaeon
CCCAATCAATTGGTACCCTAATATCGTTCTATCATGTAGGGATTGGGATAAGTGGTATAAGTAGGCTGGAGATGAACAATAAACCCATTAATGCCACGAAAACTTTCCAAAGAGTTTCTCTTTGCATAGTTAGTTTTATACCTCGAATAACTGTATACATTCTGGACGTGATACGAACCCGTATGTATCTTTTACTGACTAGTTCGGGAATTGATGATGGATTCGCTTATCACAAAGAGAAGCATAGCTATTCCATAGATAACCCAGAGAATGCGAAAAATTCGTCCTTCTCCTCGTGACAATCCTCGGCCTAGACCCGATTTATGAATGAAGAACAAAATAACTCCTACTGATGCGAGCATGAGAAAGAATGGTATAGATTCATTATTCAATTTGGTTTCTCCATTCAGGTGGTGCAACCCAGCGAGTTCCGCGCGTTAATAGTTGTTTCCCTTATCCATTAGCATTAACTAGGTCTCTGGACCTGTTGGTATGTTTGAAAACGATAGTTTAGATATGGCTGATAGTACATTGCGATCTGATTGAGTTTACTTGGATCATCGGTTTCAACGATTGTAACTCCTGGGGCAGTATCACTCGCATTTTGTCCTACCGGGGTGTAGGAACCAACCAGACTCACTCCAATCGAACTGAGAAATTCAGGGAATCCACGAACTTTAGCAGCCATCGCGGTGTCCGGGTTTTTCCCCGGCTCGGGTGCAGACCATTCTCCTGAGAGAATTTTTTGTGCACGGTATGCTGAATAGGCTTCGTTGGGTTGGAAATATCCAAAATATAGTGCCATTATATTCATTCTCCTTTTGCTAAAGCATAGTGTTTGGCGGACCACGGAATTGCACCAGCTATACCATACCTCATCGGGGATATCCTATGTACTTTTTGATAAGGCGTCGAGATTCTTGAATGCAGCCTTCACATGGATCAAGTAGTATACATGCGGAATCGTGTAGCAGGCAGTAAGCTGTGTAAAAGTAGTAAGCAACGGAGTGTAAGGCACGATGGTTATGGGCCTGGAAGCACTGTGGTTTGATAATAATAATAAGGAAATCAACCCCACTTCAAGAAGTGAATGGGGGGAGTGGATAGCCGCGACGCGCACTCGAAATTATGTTTTGGGAGACCCGTTATTGGATTGGTTGGCTATGCATGGTTCCCCCAAAGGGTTTGTTCAGGATCGTGACTATCCTGGATATGATGTGAGGACTGATTTCACGCAGTTTATTTTTGCTCAGGGACGCTTGTTTGAAGAAGCAGTAATGGAGCAAATCGAATCCTTGGCCGTCGTGAAGAGAATATCTAGCGATCCATACGCTGTCAGGGATTTAGATGTCAGTATACAGACTGCACAAGCGATGCGTGATGGAGCAGAGATAATTTATCAAGGGGTGCTGCGAAATCCTGATACTAAGACCTATGGAACTCCTGATTTGCTTGTGCGGAGTGACATTTTAGTCAAATTGTTTCCGGAACAGGCTGCTGCGATTGATATAGGTCACGGAGCTCCGGGTATTGGCAATATGTCGCAGCACTATTGCGTAGTCGATATCAAGTTCACAGCGCTTCATTTAACCGGATCTGGCACTCTTATGAATGTTGGATCAGCCCCTGCATATAAAGTTCAGGTGTTTCTGTATAATGCTGCGCTCGGAAGAATTCAAGGCTTTACTCCCTCGAATGGGTTTGTGATAGGGAGGAGTTGGCAAGTTCGAAAAGGTCGGCAAATGATTCGTGGGACGTCGTGTATTGAGAGGCTTGGCATAATCCCTATGGATACTACTGTTGGCCGCAATATGCACATTGACGACGCTGCTCGGGATGCAGTTGATTGGGTAAGGAAGGTGCGAAATGAAGGCGGTAACTGGTCTGTGCATCCCACTCCCTCTGTTCCTGAACTGTACCCTAATATGGGGAATTCTCAGGATAGCCCCTGGCATCAGGCAAAAGGTGAAATTGCTAAAGAGTTGCAGGAACTAACGCTGCTGTGGAATGTAGGGATAGCTGCCAGGAGTTACGCACACGCTCAAGGGGTGACGAAATGGACCGATGCTAAGCTCTCATCTGAAGTTGTGGGCATGACGCCTGGCAAGAAGTTCGAAACCTTAGATCAGATACTCCAGGTCAATCGGGATCAGGGCTCAATTATTGTTTCTCCCCGGACCATTGAATCGGCTAGGGATCAGTGGTTACCTGAGAAACCTCTTGAATTTTATGTGGATTTTGAAAGTGTTTCTGATCTGAATGATGATTTTAGCAAAATGCCTGAGAGAGCGGGAACGCCTATGATATTCATGATAGGTTGCGGTCATATGGAGCGTGGGGAGTGGGTCTTTCGACAATTTACTGCCAGTTTGCTTACCCCTAGTGAGGAGAGGCGTATTTTGGAAGAGTGGTTTGCTCATATGGCTACGGTTAAAGATGCCATTGATCCAGAGGGTCCCCTGCCACTTATTTTTCACTGGTCGCCTGCAGAGCGGATGAGCTTAGCTGCAGAATATAATTCCGTTGCCTCTCGTCATCCGGATATAGAGTGGCCTGAATTAGCATGGTTTGATTTTTATACTGAAGTCATGACTGCTGAGCCAGTTGTGGTGAAGGGTGCTATGGATTTTGGGCTGAAGAGTATAGCGAAAGCATTCAAGAGTCATGGGTTTGTTGACACTCTTTGGAAAGAAGGCCCTGCCGATGGCCTGGGTGCTATGGTTGGTGCATTTTGGTGTCACGAATCAGCGAGTCAAGGTTCAGGGTCAATGCTCGATAACGAACTGATGCATCAGATCGGTGACTATAATGAAGTGGATTGCCTCGTTATGATGGAGGCAATAAATTATCTTCGGCAGGAACACTGAGGGTAACGATATGGTTAGATGACGTGTTGCTCCCGTAGTAACGGTAGGTCATCAGGTGCATACCCCAATTTGGCGCAGTAAATTTCTGAATTATGTTCACCGATCAAGGGGGCACGTCCAAATTCCGCTGGGCTTTCACTTAGTTGAGCTGGGGTACCAGGGTAGCGGATAATTCCTGTCTCAGGATGGTCGATGTCAACGAAGAATTCCCTAAAATTGAATTGTGGGTCACTATAGACATCTTCCATAGAGTTGATAGCGCTACCTGCCATACCTGCTGCCTGTGCTTTTTCCATAACTTCTCTCTTGGTGAGTTGTGTGGACCAGCCCATGAGCAGTGCATCAATTTCGTCTTTGTAGTCTAGGTTATAGACGAAACTAAAATCTTTTTCTTGGAACCGAGGATCGTCGTTCAGTTCGGGCATCTCAATCATTTGGACGAAACGAGGCCACCACATAGGATTTATCCCAGAAAAATTGACATAGCCGTCTGCACACGGATATGGACCTGATGGCAGGATTCCGTTGGCGGTTGCTCCTGCTCTATTGATTGTCACGTTACCAGAATACGAATATCCAATTGCTTGTGTTGCAGTTCGGTCAATGGACCCCAATTGCGTCTCCATGAGAGCTATTTCCAGGTGTTGACTGAGCCCGTGCATCTCCCGGCCTAGGTACGCTCCAACGGTTGTTGCAGCTGCAATCATTCCCGCCTGATGCTGAATCATAGTCAGTGCGAGTTTCTGGGGTTCCCTGTCGATTAATCCGGTTCCGTACATTGTCAAACCCATAGCGTACATAACAATGTCAGTGAGTTTGTAATTCTTGTAAGGACCCGTTGAGCCGAAATTTGATATGGATGTCATCATGATTTTGGGATTTAGACTGCGCAGCGTCTCATAGCTCAGCCCAAGTGACTCCATGGTATCGGGAGCAAAGTTTTCAACTACTATATCCGCATCTTTAACAAGCTGGAGGAATATTTTTCGCCCCTCCTCCGTTTTGAGGTTCAAAGTAATGCTCTTTTTCCCAGTGTTGAGATAGAGAAAAAGCCCACTTCTCTCTATGCCAGGGATATTGTCCATGAAGGGAGCGAGATTGCGGGCAGGGTCTCCGGAAGGAGGCCTTTCAATTTTGATCACATCTGCTCCGTAGGCTGCTAACACTTTCGTGCAATACGGACCTGCTATATATTGCGTGAGATCAATCACCTTTATACCTGAAAGAGCACCCATGTCCTGCCTCCTTATCCCGGTATCCGTCGTTTTGCGAATGGGCAACATTGTAAATGGTTACTTGACGATATACTTGTATTGGATAATGTTAGAGATGATAGTAATCAACTCATTTGGATAATTCAAGGTGTACCTTGGTATTCCGAGTATGGAAGAGTAGTGAAAGGGGTTTAGCTAGATGACGGTTGAGCTTGCAGATAGGCTGGCACTTGTGACGGGAGGAGGGAAAGGACTTGGGCGACAAATCGCTATCGAACTCGCTAGGGCTGGAGCAACAGTGATTATAAATTACCGCTCGGATAAGCTGGCAGCTGAAGAAACATTGCTGCTGGTTCAGGAGTTCAGTGCGAGTTCTCGGATAATACAGGCAGATGTTACCCAACCACCAGAGGTGGATCGTTTATTTGAGAGTATCCGGTCAGATTATGGCGAAGTTGACATTCTGATCAACAACGTCGGGGACTTCATATTCAAGCCACTCATGGAAACTTCAGACAGCGAGTTCTCGGCTACGATAGAAAGTAACCTGCACGCTGCATTTTTCTGTTCAAGACGAGTCTTAGAATCTATGGGACCGGGATATGGACGGATAATTAACATCGGTGCTGTTGGAGCTGATCGCTTGCTACTCAGAAAGAGAACAGCTCCGTATTACATAGCTAAAACAGGATTGTTCATGCTAACTAAGATTCTGTCTCTTGAGTGCGGTGAAGGCACGACGGTCAATATGGTTTCTCCCGGGGTATTGCCTAATGGAATCCGTCCCGATGGAGCACGAGTCGTTGCCTATGAGGACGTAACAAGGGCTGTACTTTTCTTGGCAGGGGAAGATGCTAAAGAGGTGAACGGGGCCAATATTGAAGTATCTGGGGGGTGGAGTCTGGGAATGAATTAAGG
>CAYPWN010000064.1:5099-7583 GCA_964414525.1 uncultured Candidatus Poseidoniales archaeon
TGAACGGGGCCAATATTGAAGTATCTGGGGGGTGGAGTCTGGGAATGAATTAAGGTAGGAGGGTGGATCCTATCTCAATTGCCTTTTCCAGATCGTTGCCACTCGGTCCGTCGTACGCTATTTTGCCGTCATTGAGGTAGACGATTCGACTAGCATATTTTTTCGCTAACGCAACGTCGTGGGTGCTCAATATAACTCCGGATCCATCAGTAGCCAATTTTGAGAGCATCATAAAGAAATCTTCTTTGGCCACAAAATCTAGTGCGTGCAACGACTCGTCTAGTAAGAGAAACGGTTTCTCCTGCACGAGGCAAAATGCTATCCAGACTCTTTGTTTTTCGCCCCCTGATAACTGGTTAAATGACCGAGTTCTGAATCTCTCGAGCTCACATACTTCTATAGCATGGTTTACTGACTTGAGGCTGGCTGGACTGATTCGCAGAGGGACCCGTCTGCTAGGATCAAACGTTCCAAGTTGCAGTACTGCTTCTGCGCTTAGATAGGGAGGATCCTGAATTCCTTGAGGTAGGATTGAGAAATA
This sequence comes from uncultured Candidatus Poseidoniales archaeon, assembly GCA_964414525.1. Taxonomy (GTDB): domain Archaea; phylum Thermoplasmatota; class Poseidoniia; order Poseidoniales; family Thalassarchaeaceae; genus UBA36. Next base: position 5,641 of record CAYPWN010000064.1, read on the forward strand.
GCGTTTCAGTGAATCGCTATCTACTTGTAGGCTATTCCTCTCAGATACCGTAATGGAGCCTGTAGATGGCTTCAGTCGCCCGCTTGCTATTTTCATCAACGTTGTTTTGCCAGAACCGTTTCTTCCAAGGAGGCACATAAATTCGCCAGATTGCAAGGTGAGACTGACGTCTTCCAGTATGGTTTGGTCTGGATAGGTGAATGAAATGTTGTCTAGGTATATGTTCATGTTACGCGCCTAGCAATGTAGATCATTAATGGTGCTCCGAGAGCAGTGGTAACCATACCAACCGGAACTTCAGCAGGCATGAATGCGAGCCGGGCAACCTGATCAGCATACAGTGTCAAGGTTGCCCCTAGAGGTATTGAGACAAGGATTATTGATCTTGCGTCGTGTCCAACTGCAATTCGAGCTATATGAGGGACTAAGAGTCCCACGAACCCGACTAGGCCTGACAAGGATACGGCAATTCCTCCTAATATGCTTGCAGCTATCATTGCCAGAAGTCGTGTTCTGCTTGGATTTGCCCCAAGGTTATGGGCGATTTCGTCTCCGAGATTCAGAAGGTTCAGCCTCCCTGCTATTAGTGCGGTGAGCCCCAATCCTAGTAAGACAAAAGGGAGAGCACTTACTAATTCGTCCCACCCTCGATTAGTGAAACTTCCGCCAATGAACGTGAGAGATTGTTGCGTGAATATTCTGGCAGAGGCCATGATTCCTGTAGCGATTGCGAGGCTGAGAGCAGCGACGGAAACTCCGATGAGAGCGAGACGGGCAGAGGTAATATCTCGTCTTGCAGAAAAGTAGGTTATGATACTCACCCCGATTACGGAGAATACTACCGAGATACTAGTGAGAGACCATGTTTCAGAGGTTATCCATCCTGCAAGAGCCATCGCTTGGGCTATGGTAGCTCCGCCTCCAACCCCGAAAATCTGGGGATCACCTAGTGGGTTTCTTGCAGAAATTTGCAGGAGCGCTCCGGCCGTAGCTAATGATGCCCCCACCACTAGGGCTATGGCAACTCGTGGCATACGTAATTGCCATACGATGATTTCAGGACTTTTTTCTCCGCTGTGCATCAGGGCTTCCCATAGTTGACCAATAGTTAAACTAGCAGGTCCGTAGATGAGCCCGATTAAAATACCTAGTCCTAGGCACATCATTGATATGACTAGGACATAGGTTATTCGGCGCATAAATATTTCCTGCAGAATCCTTATTTAATATTCATGGAGTCTAGCAGGCCTCCTAAAGTTTCGATCGCATCACCGATTCTGGGGCCTGGTGCTTGCAGGAAGAGTGATGGATCAATTTCGCCCACTTTGCCCTGATTTAGGGCAGCTAGGCTGTTGAACCCGGGGATCATCCGCAGCATTACCGACAGCCTTGGTGCAGGTTCTGGAGCTGGGGTTATCGTAAGGATGATGTCAGGATTGCTAGTTATAGCTTGTTCAGCAGAGAACAACGTAAATCCGGGGAATGGACCAGATTGCTCCATTCCTTCTGCTACGTTTGTTAGGTTCATGAAGTCGGCGATTTCGCCTGGATATGACGCAGGTAGTGCAGCGTAGGTATTATTTTCTGCATCTGCGATAAGTATAAGTACGGAGTGTGCTCCACGATCTGTGGCCGTGGCAGCGCTCACTTGATCTTCAAGGGCTTGTATAGCTGCACTCGCCTCTGCTTGGTTGTCAATCACAGAGCCGACAAGCTTAAGTCCAGCCGTCACGTCTTTGACTGATGTTGCTCGAACAGCTAGTATTGGCGCTCCAAGATTTCCGAGCATTGGTGCTAGATGTCCCTGAGTCAGAACTTCCATTATTATCAGGTCAGGACCAAGCGCGACTATGGCTTCCACGCTTGGATTGTAGGCTCCCCCAACTTCTGGTAGGGCCAGTACTTCTTCTGAGAAAGTTGATCCAGAATCTCTCCCTACAGCA
>CAYPWN010000065.1:0-7424 GCA_964414525.1 uncultured Candidatus Poseidoniales archaeon
ACTCGGGAGTTCAAATCTCTCCGTCTGCGCCACTATCGGTTGGGTGGGCTAGGGCCGCCTCGCACGTTCAGCTGGCCCTCGTGGAACTCGAACCTCACGGGAGTGGTCATCGATATCTCGCCGTCCAGGCTGATGAAGAGCGGGGGGTCGTGCCCCTCCTCGTCCGTTGGGTTCCCCTCGGAGTCGAGGGCCCTGATCTCGAAGCTCCTGCATTGATCCATGCTTATCTTCCCCCACCTGCCGACGTGCTTGCCCTTCTCCAGCGGGCCCATCACCCTCAGCATCTGGGACTTGGATAGGCCGAAGCCGAGCACGATGGAGGCGCTGTCACCGAACGGGTGCATCCCCGGAGCCACGCGATAGCCCCCCCCGAAGGTCTCGGCCTGCATCAACGCGAACAGCCCCGTTAGGTCGACCTTCTGCCCAGGCTGTTCGTCGACTTTGATCCAGGCCATCTGGCTCTTCCAAGTCAGGATCGCCTTAATCGCTAGGAACGTGTACTTCTTCTGCCCGCTAATCCAGGAGAAGTGTCCCTCATCCTTCATTCGGTTGATCGACGAGGTAACTCCACCGTCACACTCCAGGAATGACCACCGGACCAGGTTTCCCTCCTTCGATGGGTCTCCCGTGACCGGGTAGTGCTTGGGAGAGGGTATGCCCGGATGGTCCGGAGCCCTGAGCCCCTCGACCCTGATGCCCCCGACAGTGTAGTCGCTCCCCCCCTTGAGGAGGTCTATGGCGCCCTGGAGGTCGTTGAGCGGGATTCCTATTGCCCTGGCGAAGTCGTCCCCGTTGCCCATGGGGATTATCCCTAGTCGCTTCGAGGAGCCCCTGATCCCATTGGCCACCTCGTGCACAGTACCATCGCCTCCGATGGCCACCACAAGGTCGTAATCGCTGTCCCCGAGGCCGCTGGCGATCTCTATGGCGTGCCCGGTACCCTCTGTCATGAAGACGTCGTACTCGATTCCAGAAGACCCCAGTGCCTCCTCAATCTTGTGGAAGTTCTTGCCCAGCTTGCCGTCCCTCGCGTTCGGGTTGGCGATGCAGGCTACTCGTGGCACGGCGCCTCCAGCGCCAGCATCGGACTTCAATACTGCCGAAGCAAGGAATCATGAGTGAGCGCGGTGTCAGCCGGTCGGTTGACATGGCAGATGGGGAGTCCCACATGCGCAGGGCCATCGAGCTCGCCGAGAGGGGTCGCCACCGGGTAATGCCCAACCCACCGGTGGGCTGCGTGCTCGTCAGGGACGGCGAGGTAGTTGCAGAGGGATGGCACGACCACATAGGGGGTCTGCACGCGGAGCAGATGGCCATCGCCGACGCTGAGTCCAGGGGAGTTCCCACCCAGGGAACCACCGCATACGTCAGCCTAGAGCCTTGCAACCACTTCGGGAGGACCCCTCCCTGCACCGAGTCACTGCTCTGGGCGGGCGTCAGCAGGGTTGTGATAGGGTCCCTGGACCCGAACCCCACAGTCAGGGGCGGAGGGGCAGATGCACTCAGGGACGAGGGGGTAGAGGTAGAGGCTGGGGTCCTCGAAGAGGAGTGCGATGCCCAGATGGAGGCCTTCATGCACTGGTGCGAACTCAGGAGGCCGCTCGTGACCCTGAAGGCCTCAACAGACTCCGAGGGGAGGGTAGACGGAGACCCTTCCGAGCCCTCCAGGAGGTTCAGCTCAGAGATATCCCTAGATCTCGCACATGAGATCAGGGCGGACTCGATGGCCATACTGGTAGGCGTCAACACGGTGATCAGGGACGACCCCTCGCTCACAGTCAGAGGCCCTGACATTGGCCCGAGAGAGCCGCCGACAAGGGTTGTGATGGACCCAAACAACAGGACGCCTCGCGACTGCAGTCTGATGACGGACGGGGCGGCCCCGACCCTCCTTGTCCAGTCCTCGGTTCACGACTCCTCAAACGACTATCCTCACGTCGAGAGAGTGGTGATTCCAGAGGAAGAAATACCCGTGTCTAGGGTGCTGGACATGCTTGGAGACAGGGGGGTCCAGTCCCTCCTGGTCGAGGGAGGCGTAGACACATGGGGGAGGTTCCTGGAGAGCGGTCTGGTCGACAGAGCGAGGATCTGCGTTTCACCAGCCGATCTGGAAGGGGGGGTGGCTCGATTCGACAGGGCATCGCTCTCTGAAAACCTGGAGTTCGTATCCTCCGCCGAGGTGTCGGGAGACTCCATCGAGTGGTGGTCCAGAGCCAGGAAAAACGAGGGCCAATGAAGGCGGATGAAGTAGGCTCTACGGTTAAATACGACACTTCTCACGCTTGGCGCTACATGTATAGCGCAAGCGACGCAAGCAAAAGAAGAAGCCTGAGCATCAGCATCCTGATGGTACTGTCGGCATTAGGACCGATATCCGCAGTTGTGGCCGATCACGATGAGGGAGATGACTGGGAAGAGGATGGCCCATATATCGAACTCTGGATGGAGCTGGGAGGCTCCTGGGAGGTTCTTGATCCATACGAGATGACCGAAGTGGAAGATGGAACCTACGAGATGCAAATTGAATACATCGACCTAGACGTGGGGTCCAACTACACCCTGAGTTGGTCGATGTACGGTATCAACGAGGACTGGGGCGAACTGGTGGGTAACGTCACCTCTGGGAACGTGACTGACACATGGCAGATGGAGGTCAGCGAATTCGACTGCCGGTTCAACGTCAACGTAGCGATCATCAACAACACCGACGGTCAGTGGGATAACATACGTTCCAATAATTACGAATTCCACGGCGAGTGCATGGAGTACGGCACCATTACCTACTCGGCCGACATCGGAGGGAACTGGGTCAGCGAGCCCGACGAAATGGACGCAGGCTCCTACGACATGAGTTGGGACGTGACCAATCTGACGACGGGCGACGAGTACAAGCTCGACTACTGGTACTACCTCAGCGGGAACAGAGTCAACTTCGAGCAAGACATGCATGGGAGTGGCCACGAGTGGGTGGCCACCGATGCGAACGAGTCGATCGACTGGAACGTAACCATCTCTGACACCGATTGCTCGATGCAGCCGGAGTCCATGCTCTGGCAGAACACCTCCAGCGGCTGGACGATAGTCGATCAGTACTGGGTCGGGCAATTGAGCGAGGTCGTTCTACTTCCATGCGAGCAAATGCTGACCCTGAGTTGGTACGACAACGCCTCCGGCAGCTGGGAGGAGCTCGATAACTGGGCTGGCAGCAGCTGGCAAAACGCTGTAATCTACGAAGGCGACGACTCATGCGATGATACGGGCGACGAGGACGGGGAGGTATGGGAGTGCACAGACGACGACGGCAACACCGAGACCTGGGACGCCTGCAACGAGTCCGATGGCGAGTACTGGTGCTGGAACTGGCACGAGCCGTTGTTCCTAGAGCCCGGCGATCACCAATTCCAGTTGGCACTATCCTACCTGGAAACGGGTGGATCCTACATGCTGAACACCCACAGAAGCATCGTCGATTACTTCGCCGGCGAATCACATGAAGACGATTACCTGGAGTTCAACGCTCCCAGCGACACCCTGACGCTGAACGAGACCGTGACCATAGACGCGGGAGACTGCGGAGGGAGCCTTCGTGCGTTCCTAGACCAGAACGTGACGGATAGCTCAGGGGCGTGGAGCCACCACCCAATATCCGATGGGTACTGGGAGATAGAGATGCCCTGCGAGGAGCCCCCATCGCCGTTCACCCTGACGTACGACGGTGTCGAGTGGGAGCCGGAACACGAATACTGGGCCTACGACGAGTGCGAGGACATCGACGACGACGGAGGCAGCTACGATTGCTGGATGGACGAGTGGGACGAGGACGACGACGGCGAGCCCGAATGGTCTGACTGGCACCAGGAGTGCGAGGAGGATGCCAACGGAACCTGGTGGTGCCTGTCGTCGTGGGGCCAAGACCCCCACTTAGACGAGGGCAACCACACGATGGAACTCACGATCGAGGGGCTAGATGTCGGGGACAACTACAGCGTCGAGATCAAAGTTGATCACTGCCGGAACATGGTAGGGTGCGATTATGATTCTTCGATCATTGACTTCACGGCGACCGCCGAAACCATGTCCGAGACATTCTACCTCGAGACAGACAACTACACCTGCAATGTAGGGATATTTGTAGGCCTGTCCGAGATCCATGACGAAGGCTGGAGCCAACACATCTACGGGCAAAGCTTCGGATTCAACGGCCCGTGCGAGCAGCATCCATCCCCATTCACTCTATACGTCGACGGGGTCGAGTGGGAGCCGGAATGGCATTACAACAATTACGACGAGTGCGAGGAGGACGAAGAGGGCTACGAGTGCTGGAACAACAACTGGGACTGGAACGGCGACGGCGAGCCCGACCACTTTGACTGGCACGAGGAGTGCGAGGAGGACGCCTCCGGGGCTTGGGAGTGCATTGTAGGGATGAACATCCCCTCCATCGACCCGGGTAACCACACGATGGAGCTGGAGATCGAGGGGCTGGAATCGGGCGAGAGCTACTTTGTCGAGGGAGGGGTCTTCATATGGTCCCAAGACGACAATGATGAGGAATGGTTCGGGATGAATCTCACCGCAACCTCGGACACGATGTCCGAGACCTTCTACGTGGAGACCGACGAGTTCACCTGCCACGTGTCGATCGATGTGATGCTAGCACACTACTACGACAGCGAAAACTGGACCTGGATAGGCGCGGACAACTTCTACTTCGGCGGGCCATGCGAGGAACCACCATCGCCCTTCACCCTGACGTACGACGGGGCTGAGTGGGAACAGGAATACGAATACTGGTCCTACGACGAGTGCGAGGAGAACGATGGAGGCTACGAGTGCTGGATGGACGACTGGGACGAGGACGGCGACGACGAGCCCGACCACTGGGACTGGAACGAGGACTGCGAGGAGGATGCCGAAGGCACCTGGTGGTGCCAGTCGTCATGGGGCAACAACCCCCATCTGGACGCGGGCAACCACACGATGGATGTAACCATCGAGGACGTGGAGGGATGGTTCGGACCGGGCGAGTACGAGCTGAGGATCAGCGCCAACTGGTGGGAGTCCATGGGAGGAGGGGATAGCATAGAGTTCTCCTTTACGTTCAACGCCAGCTCTGCCAACCACACGGAGACATTCCACGTCGAGACCTACAACTCCTCCTGTGGGATCGACATCCGCGCAGAGTTGCTCCACATAGAGCACGACAACGAATCGGGCAACACATGGCACAACTACGTGGACAGCGAACACTGGGGCTTCGACTCCCCCTGCGAGCAACCACCCTCGAACATCGGCCTGACATACGAGGTCGACGGTGTGATGGTCGACTGGGAGATGGAGGAATCGTGGATCGAGTTCGACGAGTGCGAGGAGCACGAAGAGGGCTACGAGTGCTGGATGGACGACTGGGACGAGGACGGCGACGACGAGCCCGACCACTGGGACTGGAACGAGGACTGCGAGGAGGATGCCGACGGCACCTGGTGGTGCATCGTTGACGAGTCCCCACCGGAGGTCGGAGAGGGAGACCTCGACATGACCTTCGAGATCGGGGAGTTGGACTCCGGAGAGCAGTACAGGCTGGATTGGTCAGTATACATCATGTCCCCATTATCCTGGGAGTGGAATGAGAACGTGGAGAACTTCACGGCTTCCTCCGACGAGCACTCGGTGGGCTTCACCCAGTGGGTTGACAACTCGACTTGCGGGGTGAGCGTAAGCGCGTGGCTGCAAGTCGGAGAGGATCACGACGGCGACGGCATAGTCGACCACTGGGACTGGAGAGACCAAAACTCGTTCGAGTTCAGAGGACCGTGCCAGATTGATTTCCCCGTGGATATCTCTCTGCAGATCCTCGACGACGGGACCTGGGAGGACGTGGAAGGGATGGACCTAGACATTTTCTTCGCCGCGGACGAAGAAGACGAAGACCCAAGCGTGGACGAGGTCATAGACTGGATAGGCTACTACGTGGACGAAGACGGAAACTACGAGTTGAACCTGACCCTGGACGGACTGGAGGTCGGTGACAACTACACGATGTGGGTATTTACTGACACGCCCGGTTCGGTTACCTTCGTCTGCGGAAACGGCGAGGAGATACCATTCGACTTGGCCAACGACGGCGAGGAGGACTGCGACGACGGTAGCGACGAGCCACAGTACGACGAAAACGGCGACCCGATCAACTGGTTCGACTGCTGGGACGGGTCCGAGATACCATTCGACTGGGTCAACGACGGCGAGGATGACTGCGACGACGGCGAGGACGAGGGCTGGGGCAGTGAAGAGGAGGAGGAGCTATCCTTCACCGCGTCGAGCGACGTGATGCACGAGGAGATGGACATCGACTTCGAGGACGAGACCTGCTTAGGGATGATCCGGGTCGAGCTCTACGACGATGACGGGCCAATGCTGGGCATGTACATGACCCTGATCGCCGGTCCTGCCGCTAGCCACGACCACGACGGCAACGGCGCCCCGGACTGCATCGAGTGGCTGATAGAGGACGAAGATGGCCCTGAAGATCCGGACGGAGGAGACTGGAGCATAGAGGACTTCTACGTAGGGGAAGACTTCGTCTTGGAGCTGGTTGACGTTGACGCCGACAACGGCACCGCGATGGTTTTCATAGCATCGCACACCACGCTGGACGACGACTTCAGGATGAAGCTCGACTACGACTTCTTCAATGGCGACGGCGTCCTGAACGAGACGGAGGCAGCCATGTTCATTGCTAACATGCAGGCCGGCTGGGGCGATGATTCTGACGAGTGCTCCGACGAAGCACCGCCATTCTCCCTCAACGGGGTAGACTCCTGGTGCGCTGTTAGCCACTTGTGGATCGAGGACCTGGCCAACAACAGCGACGGCCTCTCTCCAGTGATGATCAATGGCTGGGACCTGCACTACAACGCCTCGGCGGACGATTCAGGGCAGATCACCCTGAGCTTCCCCGGGTTCCCGGCTTCGGAAGGAGCCTATGCTTTCAACGGGACCATGTGTGGCGGAGCCGCCCCGGAATCAGGCTACGTGCCTGTGACCTGGAGCTATGACAACGTGACGCAGACAAGCCTCTGCGTGGACACAACGGCCGGAGGGAGCTTCGCAGCTATCGAGGTCGTGTTCGGTCAGCCGGACACTGACGGCGACGGGTACAACGACTTCGACGACAGGTTCCCAGACGACCCCAACGAGTGGAACGACACCGACGACGACGGCGTTGGCGACAACGCGGACGACTTCCCCAACGACGCCAACGAGTGGAACGACGCGGACGGCGACGGCGTTGGCGACAACGGCGACGCTTTTCCCTGGGACCCGACCGAGACGGCAGACACGGACGGCGACGGCTGGGGCGACAACGCGGACGAGTTCCCGAACGACCCCACCGAGTGGGTGGACACGGACGGCGACGGTACTGG
>CAYPWN010000066.1:0-7302 GCA_964414525.1 uncultured Candidatus Poseidoniales archaeon
TATATTACCATCCGCTGTCCTGTGAAAAGCGGCCGAGGGGGAGGTCACCAAACCAGTAGCGTGAATACCATGAGGACCACAAGATTAAGGCAGAAGATCAAGAAATTCCTGGATGAAAGAGGAGAAGCGAACACAACAGAAATACTCGAGCACGTGAACTCGACGATGAGGCACGGGACCACCCCCCAGCAGCTAGGAAACGTACTCTCAAAGGACAAAGACATACTGAAGGTGGCGACTACCAAAAGGGGCGGGGCACTATCGGGCAGGTACGAGATTTGTGTTTGGCAAGTTCGTCCCGGGGCACTGGAAGAGAAGGGTTGATCAGGCCTCTAGCTCTTCTGTCCAATCGCCACTTCGCGCTAATCCGTTCATCTTAGCTCTGTGTGAGAAGGCGTTTCGGCTAGATGAGTCGGAATCCTCGCCACCACCGGACCACTTCTTCAGAGCGTCCGCCTGAAGTGCTCTCCCATAAGAGTAGGAAAGCTGCCAGGGATGCTCGACATCCATCTTATTCATCAAATTTAGATGTGCGGTGGCATCCTCGTCGGACTGCCCCCCGGAGAGGAATACAATACCGGGTAGATCGTGTGGGACGTTTTGAGTGAGGCAGTCTACGGTCATCATGGCTACTTCCTCTCGGGAAATCTGGTTTTCGCAATCGTTGCCAGCGAAAATCATGTTTGGCTTAAGGAGACAGCCGGGGATGTGAACGCCCTGATTTTCGCAATCCAAGAAGGTCTGAGATAGAATTTCTGCGGTTACTTGGTAGCACCTATCCGCATCGTGGTTCCCCTCCATCAATACCTCTGGTTCAATAATAGGAACCAGTCCCTGCTCTTGGCAAATTGCTGCGTATCTGGCTAGAGCATGGGAATTGGTGGAAATGCATGCCGGACTTGGCATGTTTTCACCGATTTTGATCACCGCTCGCCACTTTGCGAATCTAGCCCCCATGGAGAAGTACTCGGAGCAACGCTCCCTCAGTCCATCGAGCCCCTCCGTGATTTTCTCGCCTTCGTGGTTTGCCAGATCCTTTGCACCGGTGTCAACCTTGATTCCGGGAATTATCCCTCGGCTTGCCAATGAATCTGGGATGGGGGTCCCGTCATTCATGGATTGTCGGATTGTCTCGTCGAATAGTATCACGCCGCTGATGGATGACTCGTAACCCTCGGTTGAGAACAGGTTTGCCCTGTATGACCTTCTGGCCTCTGTTGAAGCCTCTATTCCTACCGCCTCGAGTCGCTTGGACATCGTTCCGTTGCTCTCATCGGCCGCCAGTATCCCCCTCCCAGGGGATACTAATTCGTTCGCAGTTTTTTCCAGAAGAGCCCTGTCCATAGTAGTCGCCTAGAAGGGGGGGAAAAGTTCAGAGAAAAGAATCCATCGTCTTAGACTAATAGGAAAACAATCCAGAGGAGTTCTACTCTAGAACGATTGACGAGACAAAACGGTGATTTTTTGATTGTACGTCGATGATCTCTGAGTGAACCTTGAATTTCCCATCGCCTAGTTCTTCCACTCCACCGGTCCTGCCCTCGCAAACCCCAGTCCCTATGAAAAGTGAGGCTTCGGATGTACACAGGTCGTCTCGACCCCAAATCCTCTCAATATCGCCATCGATCATCTTCTCTGCCCTCTCTCTGTGCCCCTCGTTCTTGAAAACGAGCCTGCCCTCGAAAGGTGCCCCAAGCCCTCTGAGGGCTGTAGCAGTTATGACTCCCTCAGGGGCTGCACCAATCCCCATGAGCATGTCAATCTCAGAATCCAGATCCGCTGCATTTAGTGCCGCTGCAATGTCCCCATCGCCGATTAGAACTGGTTCAATACCAAGAGCATTCAAGTCTCTGATTAGAGCCTCGTGCCTGGGGCGGTCCATTACGACGACTTTCATGTCCTCTGGCCTCTTTTCTAGTGCAGATGACGCTCCCTCGATATTGTAGGCAACATCTGCTTCAAGGCTGACCTCTCCTGAGATTTCCGCTGGGCCTGCAATCTTGTCCATGTAGCAGTCGGGAGCATGCAATAGTGATCCCTTGGGCCCTGCAGCAAGGACTGCCATAGCATTGGGCAAGCCTAGGGCAACATGATTCGTGCACTCTAATGGGTCCACTGCGATGTCTATTGATGGAGCTGTTGGGTCTCCTTGCAGGGAGCCGAGGGGCTCTCCGATCCATAGCATTGGTGCGTCGTCCCTCTCCCCTTCCCCTATGGCGACCCTGCCATCAAATGGGACTGTGTCGAAGACGGCTCTCATCGCCTCTACTGCGGCGCCGTCTGCTGCCTTCCTGTCACCTAGGCCCTTCCATTTTGAGGCCGCAATAGCTGCTGCCTCTGTTGCCCTTAGGAAGTCCGAGACCAAGTCCGCAGTTGTCATGGCCTCGTGAGGGGGTTCGGGAATTCAATCCTGTGGGTCGGACTTCTTCTTTCTGACTACGTGGATGTCCTGAATACTGATATCTGGATACTGTCCTTTCTTGTCCTTCTCTATGGGCTTTAGCATGTCCCAGGCACATAGTAACCCGGCACTGACCCCACATAGCGCTTCCATCTCCACGCCCGTAGACCAGTGCGTCCTTACTGAAACCGTGCAACGAAGGTCTCCCTCAGAGATTTTCCAATCTACTGAGCAGCCCTCGATGGGGATGGGGTGGCAATGTGGGAGTGTTCTTGGAGTCTCTTTTACAGCCTGAATGGCTGCGATTGTTGATACCTCCCTGACATCTCCCTTTGGAGATCTACCATTTAACACGGCGTCTATTGAGTCCGAAGATAGTACGATTTTTCCTGTTGCAATTGCCTCTCGTTCGACTAGTGGTTTGGAGCCTATATCCACTATGCCAGTCCAAGAGTCAGTCACGTTCCCACCGTACTCCCGGAGGTGGCACTTACTATTCAGGCACTCGGAACAGAGCATTGGGATGAAATACCAACACTTGGATTGAGCAACATGGCGGAGGCTTTCAGAGACAAGGCGACCCCTGGGCAAGTTCCAGTTCTGATATCTGGTCTTTCGCATGATAAGCCCGCAAGTGAAGGAACAAAGCTTCAGGTTCTGGATGACCTTTGCGTCGGCTGTTCGTACTGCCTAATGGCCTGCAAAGACGACGCTCTTGTGGTTGAAGGCCTGTGTGAGGTTATCGAGCAGAACTGTACGGACTGCCTAAGATGCCTATTGTGGTGCCCTACTGGGGCATTGGTGTATGCATGAGGTGTGTAGGTGAGCAAGTCTAAGGCAGTTGTGATTGGTGCTGGATTGGGTGGGCTGACCTCTGCGGCAATGATGTCTCAGGCCGGCAATTACGATGTTACTGTATACGAGAGGATGTCTTTTGCTGGTGGTCGCTTCACTCAGCATAACCACGATGGATTCCAGATTCCGACAGGAGCAGTTCACACAATCCCGCACGGAATGAAGGGCCCGTTTGCAAAACTGATACTAGGAAAGAAGGGGAAGGGTGGCCTTGACTTGGGCAAAAGGGGTGTCGAGTTCCTGCCAACCACCAAGTTCGCCGGAATGATGAGGGGGGGCGAGCATTACGCATGTAACTCCGTTTATGGTCTGCTCCCATGGTTCCCATTAAGCAACACTCTGAACATGCCCAGGCTTCTTGCCTCGAGGGCGAAAAGGCCATGGGGTAACGAGACTATGGATGGCAGAACGTGGCTTCAGAGGATGTTTACTGAGGACTTCATTGACTTTCTGGATGCCTTTTCCAACTTCGCAATCAGCCTTCGATTCGACCAGATGCCGGCATCCACTGTAGCTAGGATGTTGCAGAACTCATTCTGGAGCGACAGGCCCCACATCCCCAAAGGTGGTTGCAAGGGAGTCATCGATGGCCTTAGAGCCGAACTGAGGGGAAACGGGGCCCGAGTGAAACTTTCACACGAGGTAACTGAAATCCTACCGGGGGATGCTGAAGAGGAGACTAAGGGTAACCGCTTCTGCATTGGAATCAGGAGGAGGGGTCGGGAAAGCCCGACTTGGATCGGTGCGGACTCTATTATTCACAATGGGGGGCATCCGAACCTACTAGACTCGCTATCAGAAGATTTCGAAGTTTCGGAATCGGTGAGGAATCAAGTGGATAATACCCAAGCTGTAGGTGGAATAGGATTCGTTTTCGACTTGGATGGCGAGATACCCCAGAGAGACAGCGGGGTCACGATGATCCCCGGCCGGGACAGAGTCGGCGGATACATCATTCCGACATTCAGTGAGCCCGAACTAGCACCTGAGGGAAGGCACATGATGATTACACACCAGTACGTTCCTGATCCGAGCGTCAAGTCAGAGATATCCAAGGGGAGAGACGAGATTTTCGAAGCTGTCCCCTGGCTTTCGGATCATGGGGAGGAGCTGTGCGTTCACACTTACCACAGGAACTGGCCCTGCAACAGGGCACCAATGGGCGCGGAGCTTCCGTCTGACATTGGCGTGGAGGGAATCAGACTTGTAGGGGACGGAGTGAAGGGGCACGGATGGATGATGATTGAGGGGATCGCTGCTAGCGTTCCGAGAGCGGTAGACGAAATCTGTACTTCGATGGGACAAGGGATCTCAGCCTAGTCCGGACTTCCAGAACTCTCCGTCGTCACGTATCTCCTTCTTCCATAGAGGGGCCTGCTTCTTCAGCTCGGAAATTATCCAGGAGCATGCCGAGAAGCCCTCCTCTCTGTGAGCCGAGGCTACGTGGATGCAAACGATTTTCTCCCCGGGTTCAACCGACCCGGTCCTATGAGCGATCACAACTGATTTTACCCCAAAGTTGGAAATTGACTGATTTGCAATATCTTCCAGGACTCCTGGAAGTTCCTCCTCCCAAGAGTCGAACTCCAGCCTTTCGACCCTGGATCCTTCTTCCTGCCCTCTGGTCACTCCGACAAAACTAACCACGCTTCCACATCCCTCTGTGTCAACCATATCTCTAAGATGCTCGGAATCCAGTGATTTGTCGACGACTCGAACGTGGACCGCCATGCTACTCCAATGGCATTTCTGGCTTGAAAGCAACGGATGACCCAACCGTTCAAGCGGATGCCATGAGTCGCAAAGTCATGAGCGGGGAGGTGCACATCCTTGGAGCTGGGCTCTCTGGACTTGCAGCCGCCACCATACTTGCTAGATCGGGTAAGGAAGTTCATGTTCACGAAGTCAGAGAGGATAGCGGGGCTAGGTTCGACGGAGATTTCCAAGGGATTGAGAACTGGACTAGTGACGTGGATTTCTTTGACGAGTTAGAAGAATGGGGTTTCGATTCAAACGAATTCAAATCTGATTCTTTCGACATAATTGACCTAATCCACCCTGATGACGTAGTTACTAATCCCAAGACTGAGGGAGTTGCTTTCAGAGTGGTGGAAAGAGGGACTGCAGAACACACTATTGATCAGGGATTCAAGAGGATGGCTTTAGATTCTGGAGTTAACATCCATTATGGGGTGAGAAAGGCGGCTGATGAATGCGATATTGTCGCTGCTGGCCCAAAAGAGTCCAGCGCCGTGGCATTCGGGGAGATCTTCGAAACTAGCCATCCGAACTTGGTGGCATTCCAGCTGAATGACAGGTTGGCACCTGGCGCATACTCGTACATGATCATAATCGACGGAATCGGTCTAATCTGCACTTGCCTATGGAGGAAGCAGAGGAAGAGCGGCCGATACCTTAACGAAACTATAGCATGGTACGAGAGTAACTACCAACTGGATAGGCGACCAATAAAGAGAGTTGGGGGGAAGGGGGACTTCGGGCTACCAACGAAGTATGTCCACCAAGGGCGCTACTACGTAGGAGAGGCCGGTGGTCTGCAGGACTTTATGTGGGGATTCGGGATGAGATATGCAGTTACTAGCGGTGTTCTTGCAGCAAAAGCGATTCTAGGGGGGTGCGACTACGAGAGGGAGGTCAGAGATCGTCTTGTACCCCTAGTTAGAGCAAGTGCGATCAACAGATTCCTCATGAACAGAGTAGGCGATAGGGGTTTCAAGATGGTGGCAAACCAGTGGATGAGGGACCAAAGGAGGAAGGGCGACGGTTTGAAATTCATGCAATGGCTGTACAAGCCTGGACTTCTACGCAGGTCGATCTGGCCAATTGTAAGGATGGGGATGCTCAGAAGGAAGACTCTTCCGGACGGGCGGGTTGTCCACAGGATGCCATTCAGGAATGCGCTCAGGAGGGACCAGTGGGAACAGGGGGCCAAGGCAGAAGAGATCGGGGAGCAGTGGAGATCCGTCCATAGGGGGGGCGGGAGCCTCTCATTCGGGGACACAGACACATAGCGTCATTCTGACTCCGTTTGGTTGATATGGCTAAACTCAGCCGGGTATACATGACCTCGTGGCCTGAACTCAAGCCCATGAAAAACAGACTTGTAAACTACGGAGAGACTGATAATGGGATAGCTATCATCGAGCTAATCTCAGATTCTGCTGGAGACCCGCTCGAAGGTGACAACACACCGGTAAACACCTACACTAGGGAGATGTGGCATGACATTGACGATGCCATATTGGAAGCCAGGTTCAACGACGATATATCGGTAATTTTGATTACGGGACACGGGGAGAAGTTCTTCTCTGCCGGGGCCAGCATAAAGTATCTGAATACACTATCTCCAAGATACAAGTACTTCTTCTGTCTACATGCAAACGAGACTCTGTCTCGCTTGGAGCAGACACCCAAACTAGTCATTGCGGCGCTGAACGGACATACCGTTGGAGGTGGGCTGGAAATCGCAATGGCCGCGGACATTAGGATAGCAAGAAAAGGGAACTTCCAAGTCGGGCTTCCTGAAGTAGCTCTTGGAGTTCTGGCAGGAACAGGAGGTACCGCCAGACTTTCCAGACTAGTGGGCAAGGCAAAGGCCATGGAAATTATGGTAACTGGGAGAAAATTCTCGTTCGAAGAGTCAAAGGAGATGGATCTCGTTCACGACATCTATGACTCGTTGAGTCTGGGAGAGTTCAGGCAAGACGTATTGGATTACGCTGGACGTTTCTCATTGCCCTTTGCAGCGGCTAAGGCCATTGGGAACATCAAGAGGAGCGTACAGAGCGGGCTAGAGATTCCCCTTGAGTACCACTTGGCTCTAGAACGTGAGTTGCAATCCGATCTGTTCCAGTCTGAAGACGCGAAGGAGGGCATCAAGGCCTACGTGGAAAGGAAGACTCCTCGTTTCGAAGGAAAGTAGGCCTCAACATCCTAGCTGACAGAAGCAATCTCTGAAATACCGGATAATACTGGGCCATTTGATGGCAGAGACAGACGTCGTACAGAATTATCCCACGAACTTC
>CAYPWN010000067.1:0-6968 GCA_964414525.1 uncultured Candidatus Poseidoniales archaeon
AACTCCTCGTGTTAGTAAGCCGCCGCACGGCATGACCGATATAAACGCAGCGTATAGCCTCCCAGTTAGCCGTTATCCAGAGCCCTAGCTCATGAGCTCTTTCAGGCCCCTAGCTAGCGCGGGTGCCGCGGAGACACTGGCTCTGGGGTTTGCTAGCGAGTCTGTGGTGTACACGCCGTCCACATGGTTAGCCAGACGGGAAAGCGCCCCCCCTGTGAAAAGCCCGTGGGTGCAGGCTGCATGAACCTCCTTCGCACCCTGCCTCCTGAGAGCGTCGCTTGCCCTACAGATGGTCCCCCCTGTGCTGATCATGTCATCCACTATGGCGACTACCTTGCCTGATACGTCTAGGTCCTTGGGAGTGTGCTCGATCGTATGAGCGTCTATCCTCGTCTTCTCTAAGTAAGAGAAATCGCACCCAATCAGTCCTGCAACCTCAGAGGCCCTAGAAATAGCACCCTTGTCCGGACTCAGGATGAAGTCTGGAGCTACATCCCTCTGTAGGCTGTCGGCAATCTCAGGCATCGAGCTCACGAATCTCACCGGGAGCTCCATTCCTTCCAGAACCTCAGGGGCATGTAGATCCAGAATGGCTACTCCGTCACAGAAATCGGCCACGATCTCTGCTACTACCTTAGCAGAGACAGACTCCCCCACGGAGAACCTCTTGTCCTGTCTAGCGTAACCGTAGTACGGTATAGCTAGGAATACTCCTGGACCCACGTCATCTGCGTCTCCTTGGGCCTCTCCCTTGAGGTTGGAAAGCTCACCCTTCCTCACATCCCTGATGGCGCCCAGTAGCAGAATCGTCTGCATTATCCCTGAGTCTGGGAATGTGTTTGAGACCAGAACTACTTCTTCTGACCTTACTGAGTCGATGGACTCCAGCGGGACCCTTACGTACGCTTCCCCATCGGGGAAGCGCCTGCTCTCCATGGCTATGTGCTCCATACCCAGCAGAGGTGCAAGAGACTGAGCGATTTCTCCGCCTGAGGCCCCGCTCAGAACAGGCATTTGGCCTCAGGGGAGGGAGCCCCCTTCATGATGCTTCTTGTCCAGATAGAGCTTCCTCAGCCTCAGATATTGGTGGGCACGACAGGATTTGAACCTGTGACCTCCCGGTTATCAGCCGGGTGCTCCAGCCAAACTAAGCTACGCGCCCTGAGCAACATCGCCACATGGGATTGTGATTTGAAGGCTACTCAAGCCGGACGCTCACTCTTCTTCGTAGCCTTCCCCATTCAACTTCAGGTAGCTCGGAAGGGTGACAAGCCTTTTGAACGTGCACTTCAGTATTACCTCGTCCAATCTAGAAGTGGTTCTGGCAAGCTGCCCGCAGGGAACCGCAATCATCTCAGGAAGCTCGTGCCTTGCTCTGACCATGAAGTGCGGCTTGACCAGGAGACCCTTGTAGGTGCGCTTGATCTTGATTAGATCTATCACATTACCTATGTCCATCCCGTCATTGTCAAGGACTGCCCTATCCAGCAACTCATCCGGTGCATACAGATCCTCCTCGATCCTGACTGTATTCCTCCACCTCCTCTGAAGCTCCCTCATTGACTTGGAAAGCTTGATCCCACCATCAGGCCGAATGCTGTGAACCAGATCTTTGGCTAGAGGAGCTAGATCTGCAGGCTTCCTCATGAATTCGCTCGCAACCTCGTCCTCTACCTTGATCCTCATCGATCTGACGAACTCGTCTCTGGGGTGAAACCTCTCACCAACAACAACCCCGACATGCTTCTCTCCAACGTATACGTCTCTGTGTATCATTTCCTGTATTTCGTAGTCCTCAACCATTTCTCTCCCTCAAGGGAGGAGCGCATCCCCCGTGCTTCTCCGAGGGTTGAGGGGTCTGAGTGGCACTTATAATATTCGGAAATTAAGACTGATAATTCAATTGAAATTTTTATTCATAATTGAATTTTTCAATTGAAAAACTAAACTTAATTTAATTTTTTAAGTGATTATCAGAAATTGTGATTCTTACCTCCCAGCGACAATCCAGAGGCCCACACATCGCGATTTCAGAGAATGTTGATGTGGGTGCACTTACTCCATGGCCCGATGGCGGACGGATTGCAAGCACTGGTGGAAATCCGCTCCAGAACGGGGGATCCCTGGACAACTGGTCTGAGAGACTCGATAATCGCAGACTTCCTACAATCTGACCCATCCCTCAGCAGGGCTATCGAGGAGGCATCTGCAAATTTCCAGAGCTTGGTTAACGACATGGGTGCCGATGCCCTTTCGAAGGACGAGAGGGAATTGGTCGAGCACCTCCAATCAGATTACGTCAACTTCTACTCTGCTCCAACAGTGAACCCGTATGTGGCTATTGCCGCTAGGGGCCCCTGGATAGTGACCTCCCACGGTGCTGTTCTTCATGACAACGGCGGGTACGGGATGCTAGGGATGGGGCACGGCCCTGATGACGTCATCCACTCCATGCAGCAGAATTGGGTGATGGCCAACGTCATGACTCCCTCCTTTAGCCAGAAGAGGCTTGCTGACAGGCTCAGGACTGAAGTCGGGCACAAGAGGGGAAACTGCCCATTCTCGAGGTTCGTCTGCTTGAATAGTGGCTCTGAATCTGTGACCATCTCGATGAGAATAGCTGATGCAAATACGCTTCTTATGACTCGAAAGGGAGGCAAACACGAGGGAAAGCCAACCAAGATGCTGGCACTGGTCGAGGCTTTCCACGGAAGGACACACAGGCCAGCTCAGATTTCCGACTCTTGCAGAGACAAGTACGAGGAGAACCTAGCATCCTTCAGGGAGAAGGACAACGTCTTGTTCGTCCCATGCAATGATGTTGACTCTCTATCTGGAGCTTTCGATCTTGCCGAGAAAGAGGGATTCTTCATTGAACTAATGGCCATGGAGCCTGTGATGGGCGAGGGAAATCCCGGCCTTTGCGTCACGAGGGAGTTCTATGACAAGGCAAGGTCTCTTTGCTCCGAGCACGGAAGTATGCTGATCGTAGACTCCATCCAGGCGGGTCTAAGGGGTCAGGGCTGCCTCAGTATCGTAGACTACGATGGATTCGAAGACTGTCTCGTCCCAGACATGGAGACGTGGTCCAAGGCGCTTAATGCTGGTCAGTACCCACTTTCCGTCGTGGGTCTTTCCGAAAGGGCGGCCGAACTCTATGTTGTCGGGATCTACGGGAACACCATGACCACTAACCCAAGAGCTCTGGAGACCGCAGTTTCGGTTCTAGATAGGGTTACACCTGAGCTTAGGCAGAACATCAGAGACAGGGGCGTTGAGTTTGTCTCTAAGCTGAGGGAGTTGGCAGAAGAGGTCCCCGGAACCATTACTCAGGTCCAGGGCACAGGACTTCTGCTGTGCGCCGAACTAGACCCCGCCAAACTCCCAGTCGTGGGTTTCGAATGCGTTGAAGAGTGGTGTAGGGTAAACGGGCTGGGTGTCATCCACGGTGGGCAGAATGCCTTGAGGTTCACTCCTCACTTCGCAATTACCTCTGCAGAGATAGATCTTATCATAGGAGTCCTGAGAGAGGCGCTTCTCCACTTTACGTCCCCCGAGGTAATCGAGGCCAAGTAGTGACCAGTGGTTCGATGCCAAGATCTGTTCACTTGTCCGGACCTAATGGCGGCCTTAGGCAGGCTGTCGAGGACAGACTGGTCAGAGCGGGCGCTTCCATTTCCGAGGAACCTCAGGGAGCAGACCTGAAGATAGGTCTGGGTACTGAAGAAGAATGCGATATCGCGATCCTACCCCCTGGTCGGTTTTCCGAAAAAGCCGGCCTTGTGATAAGCCTAAGAGATGTGATCATCCCGAATTGCAGCAGGGAGTGGGGAACCGGAACGCTGCTCGACTGGGTTGAACAGATTAAGCTTGGAAAGCCCCCCCAAACCGGCTCAGATTCTAGGTACTGGGTCAACGTTCGGGACGTTGCAGACGCATTGACCACTCTCGCCTTGCCCAAAGGCGGTTTGGCATCCACCGGACAAATCATCATGTGTGGAAGGAGAGGGTGGAGCGACGAAGACGTGGTCGACGAGATTCGCGTCCTCTGGGACAGGTACAATAATGCGATCAACTACTCACACACTGTCGACTCCCTTTCGGGGGTCCCTAGCCCTGTTCGGGGGATCCACACTCAGCAAGAAAGCCCGGAACTGGGGGGGCTTCACAAGGCCCTCATAGAGTCCGGAGGAGAGGGATGGCACCCTCTGGTGCCAATGAGGACTTCCCTGATGGAACTAATTGCTTGCACCGAATAGGTCAGCGAGAACTCTTGTCCCCCTGAACCCTAACGCGCACATCTTGGGCCATTCCTTTGCAAGACTGCATTATCTTGCGAACACGAGTACCCGCAGCGTTGTTGCCAGAGTCGTGCTTCTCAGCATCAGTGAGAACTTCCGTTAGCTCGTTTATCATATCCTGAATCATGTCCTTTACCGACATGCCTCGTGGGACCTTAGGGGAACTATTAGCCGTTGCTCCGGCACCCTGTCATTCATGCCCGAATAGGTCGGACCCAAGCAGCGGGAGTATCAAGCTAGCCTCCCCTTCCAGCACCATCTGGGGTGCATCAGGCCTTATCTTGCCCCAGGAGACCGCTTCTCTGAGCCTAGCTCCGGATAGGGAGCCATCGAACTCCGGTGCTGTGGTTATCGAAACAGCTGAGTCCATGCCCGCCTGCTCCCTGAATTGGTTCCACCAAATCACATGATGCTTTGAGATCCCACCCCCTACCATCAGCCCGTGGCTCTCTTCTGCTGTCCAGATCAGGTCGGAGAGGATCTGTTCGTCAGCAAGAACGTCGACCATGAAATTGGGACTCCTCTGTCTGTGCATGAATAGTTGAGATCCTATCGACCCGTCTGTCAAGCCAGGCACGACCATCGGGATCCTGTGCTTAGCAACCCAGTGCAGAATAGAAGATTCGTCTTCTATCCTGTCACCCAGAGCCCAGCAAAGTTCAGCAGAGCCGAAGCCAATCCACGGGTTCTTTTCATTTTCAGAGGTCCTCTCTTCCTCCACTTCTACTAGCCAGGGAAGCACCACTCGCTCGAGAATCTCACCATAGCACTCGTTAGGGACTACCACGTTTCCAAGGCGGTTCAGCCCCTCTTCCCCCAGTGCTATGTCGTCCAGGCTGAAGTCTCCGTGGAAGTAATCCCTGTAGGTCCTGGCTATGTCGTGATCAAGAGTTCCGCAGGTGGTAATCACCACATTGTATGCTCTCCTCCTCAATGCCTCAACGAAGAATCCACGTGTGCCTGTCGCGCAAAGACAGGCCGGAAAAGACAGCCAGTTGAGACAACCTACCTTGTCAGAATTGGCAATGGCTTCCTTGAGGATGTCTCTGGCTCTTGCGAGTTTCGTTGCAGTGAAACCTCCGGCCCTCCCCATCTGATCAATTAGCGAGCGAACGTCCGAGACCTGGGAGAAGTCATAGTCCTCGACAGGTACGTCAAAGTCGTCTCGCGAGTAACCGCCCACGAGATTCGCACCGGGCTCCCGGCTTCAATTGGTCGCATTCTGAAGTTTGAATATCCTGTCTCTGAGGCTCGCAGCCCTCTCAAAGTCGAGTCTGTCTGCAGCCTGGCGCATCTCCTGGTCTAGCCTAGATACTAGATCGGCGGTTTCGCTACCATATTCTTGCGTCTTTTCTAAGGCATCATCTGCCCACTCAGGTTGACTAACGTTGTCCAGGACCGAGTCAGAGTTGTTCCATACGCCTGCTCCTAGACTGAATCTCTGTGCGATACCGTCCAGCCCCTTCTTCCCCGGGGGTTTCGCAACCATTCTCCTGCCTCCACCAGAACCCGTTCCTGCTACTCCTGACAGAAGGTCCTCGATATCCGAACCCATCACCGGTAGGGCCTTCTCGATGGTCTTGGGCACGATTCCGTTCTTCTCATTATGGACACCCTGCATCCCCCTTCTCCGCACAGTTTGACGGATTGCAGCCTCCATTGCTGGTGACACTGAGTCTCCGTACAGTATTACAGAGCCATTGGAATTCCTAGAGGCCCTGCCTATGGTCTGCAGCAGGGACCGTTCGTTCCTAAGGAAGCCCTGCTTGTCGGCATCGAAAATCGCAACCAGCGAGACCTCTGGGATGTCAAGGCCTTCTCTGAGCAGATTGATTCCTACGATCACATCGATCAGCCCTAGCCTTAATGCCTTGATTATCTCGGTTCGCTCAAGTGTATCTATCTCGCTGTGTAGGTAGTGCGCCTTTACACCCATCCTCTCTAGGTACTCAGCGACTTCCTCTGCGAATTTTATCGTCATCACAGTCACGAGTACGCGCTCTCCGATCTCCACCCTCTCGTTTATCTCGCTGAGCAGGTCTTGTACCTGCCCTTCAGTGGGTCGCACCTCAATCATTGGATCAAGCAGTCCAGTGGGACGGATTTCCATCCTTGAGATACCTCCGATTTCCTCTAGCATATGCTCCATGGAGTGGGTTTCCTTGGGCTTTCTCGATTCGGATTTCCTAGCCCCACCGCCTCCGTCCACGTGCATCAGCCCAATAGGGACGTCTTGCCCGGTAACCTCTGCCAGATGGCGCAACTCCCTCTCTCCCGGAGTCGCGCTGACGTAGATCATCTGGGGCACGAGCTCTTGGAACTCGTCCACTCTTAGAGGGCGGTTGTCGTATGCCGATGGTAGTCGGAAACCGTAGTCGACGAGGTTCTTCTTCCTGGAGAAGTCGCCCCCGTGCATTCCTCCGACCTGGGGGAGAGTCACGTGCGACTCGTCCATTATCACGAGATATCTCTGAGGGCCGCCGTGGAACTGCTCGGCATTGCTAGCGAAGAAGTCCAGTAGGCAGTATGCCCTGTCTCCCCTGCTTCGACCGTCGAAGTGCATGGAATAGTTCTCAACTCCCTTGCATGAGCCGACCTCATTGAGCATCTCTAGGTCGAACCTAGTTCTTTGCTCGAGCCTGTGCGCCTCGAGCCCCTTATCCTTGG